>JAHIMW010000230.1 GCA_018896355.1 Pseudomonadota bacterium | reverse complement strand
GGCCATGGCCCGATCCGAAATATGGTCGACGGAAACGGCCTCGCGAACCGGGGTGGACAGGCCATAGAGATTGTTCTCACAGACAAAAATCACGGGAGCTTCCACAGGGCGGCCAGATTGAGGCTTTCGTGGAAGGTCCCCTGATTGGTCGCCCCATCCCCGAAGAAACAGACGGCGACCTGGTCCGTCCCCCTGTTTTGAATGCCGATGCCCGCCCCCACGGCAATCGGAAGACCGCCGCCGACGATGCCGTTGGCGCCCAGGTTTCCGCCTTCGAAGTCGGCAATGTGCATGGAGCCTCCCTTGCCCTTGCAATAGCCTGTTGATTTCCCGAAGAGTTCGGCCATCATCAATTTCAGATCCGCCCCTTTGGCAATACAGTTGCCGTGTCCTCGATGGGTATTCACCATAAAATCGTCCCGTCGAAGAGGGGTGCAGGCCCCCACGGAAACGGCCTCCTGCCCGATACAGGGGTGAATGTTTCCGCGGATGAGGTTATGTTCAAACAGTTCGATCGCTTTTTCCTCAAAACGGCGGATGGTCAGCATCTGTTCGTACATGTTGAGGTATCGTTTGCTATCGATTTGTGATCTCATCTTCTCACCTGACCTTTTTTATTACCGCCTTATCGTTCTCATCGTCCTAAACAAGAAGGAGAGCGGGGTTTTCGATGATTTTCTGGATATGGTTCAGGAAAAGACCCGCGGCTGCACCATCCACGATGCGGTGGTCAGAAGATAAACTGAACCATGCCATGGGTTTGATCTTGATCTCCCCTCCCCGGGCCACCGGTTTTTCGATCGTCCTCCCCACCCCCAGGATGGAGCATTCCGGTGGATTGATGATGGGATTGATTTTGTCGATCCCGAGCATCCCCATATTGGACAGCGTGAATGTTCCTCCTCCGACGTCTTCCAAAGAGAGCTTTCCCCTTCTCGCCCTTCGGGTGAGATTTCTGATAACGGTGGCAATTTCTGCCAACGATTTTTGATCTGCACGATGGACTACAGGAACGATCAGGCCATCCTCGAGGGCAATCGCGACGCCCACATTGATCTCTTCCAGCAACCGGATCTGGTCTCCCTCGATCCGGGAGTTCATGATGGGGTGCTCCTTCAGCGCCCTGGCCACCACTTTAACCAATATATCGGTCAGGGTTAATCGGACCTTGGCGCGCTTTTCGACCTCGCCCTGCACCCTTTCCTTAAGGTCTTGGACCGCAGACATGTCTACCTCCACCGAAAGGTAGAAATGGGGGGTGTCCCGGAAACTCTCCGTCATCCGCTGGGCAATGATTTTACGGATGCCTTTGAGCGGGATCAGTTTATCCGCCGGTTTCTGCGCGGGAACCGAAGGTCTGACCCCTTCGGTTTGAACTCTCTCGACCGCCGTTAAAACGTCTGTCTGAATAATCCTTCCTCCCGGACCAGACCCTTTTAACAAAGAGAGATCGATCCCTTTTTCCTGAGCGGTCTTCCTGGCAACGGGGGAAGCGAAAATCCGCTCTCGATGTTCTTTCATCTCCTTCCGGACAGCAGCAGCGGGCATGGGCGCCTCTGCGGGGACCTCAGACTGGATCGCCTCGAACTCCGGCAATGCCTCACCTTCCTCGGCAATGATGGCGATGGGCGTTGTTACGGGAACGACCTTTCCCTCGTGATGGAGGATTTTCCGGAGAATGCCGGAAGCGGGAGACTCGTATTGAAAGTTGAGCTTCTCTGTAATGATTTCAACAAGCGGTTCCCCCTTTTCGACACGATCGCCTTCCTGTTTCAGCCATTTCTCAATCGTCCCTTCTTTCATGGTCAGGCCCAGTTTAGGCATGATAACCGTTGTAGCCATTCGAGATTCCCCCTCGTTATCCTTTCGTCATAGGTTAAAGCCCTCTTTCGCTTCAGCGATAGGTGACAGCACGCACGGCTTTGATCACATCTTCGGCCTTGGGTAAAACGAAGTTCTCCAGACGCGGCGAAAAGGGCATGGGAACGTCCTTGGCGGCCACGCGAAGGACCGGCGCATCCAGATAGTCGAACAGCTCACTGTTTATCCGGGCCGACACCTCGGCCCCGAAGCCGCCGGAGAGACAGGCTTCATGGACGACCACCGCCCGGTTGGTTTTTTTGATTGAATCGGCAATGGTGCCAAAATCGAGGGGTTTCAGGGTTCGCAGGTCGATCACCTCAGCCTCGATGCCCATGCCGGCAAGCTCATTGGCCGCCTCCATGCTCATGTAGAACCCCGACCCATAGGTCAGGATAGTCACATTTCCGCCGAGGCGCTTGACCGCCGCCTTGCCCAAGGGGACAATATGTTCACCCTCCGGTACGGGACCTTCCCTGGCAAAAAGTTTCTTGTGCTGGAAGAAGATGACGGGATCGTCGTCGCGGATGGCCGCCTTCAGAAGCCCCTTCACGTCGGCCGGTTCGCTGGGGACGACCACCTTCAATCCCGGAGCATGGACAAACCAACTCTCCAACGACTGGGAATGATGCGCCGCCGCGCTCAATCCCGCGCCGTCCGGCGCCCAAATGACGAGAGGAACTTTGACTTGCCCGCCGAACATATAGCGGATTTTGGCCGTCTGATTGACGATCTCGTCCATGGCGCAGGTAACGAAATCGGCGAAGTGCATATCCACCAGCGGCCGCATGCCGGTGAGGGCCGCGCCCAGGCCGGCCCCGACGATGCAGGCTTCGGATATGGGAGAGTCGATGAGACGGCCGGGAAACCTCTCCGGCAGGCCTCTGAACTGGCCGAAAATGCCTCCATGCGCCACTAAATCCTCGCCGATGATGAAGATAGCCTCATCCCGGGCCATCTCTTCCGTGAGCGCCTCGCAAATGGCGGCAGAACAGCTTATCATCCTCTCTGTCATGGGATATTCTCCGTCTCACTATGGGTTGATGAACATGTCCTCCAGGGCCTCTTCGGGATTGGGCCACTCACTCTGTTCGGCAAATGCGACTGCTTCTTTTAACTCACAATCAACCTGTTCCCGGATCTCTTTTTCCATTTCGCCGGTCAGGAGCTTTTTCTTTTTCAAGACGGAAGCAAAGCGGAGAAGGGGATCATTTTTCTCCCATTCTGCCACCTCTGCCTGAGTTCGATATTTTTGAGGATCTCCCTCGAAGTGGCCGCGTCGCCGGTATGTCTTGTTTTCAAGAAGGGTAGGGCCTTCGCCGCGGCGGGCCCGATCGACCGCCTTGCCTGCAGCTTCACGGACAGCAAGGAGATCATTGCCGTCCACGGTCACCCCGGGGATATTGTAACCGGCGGCGCGGGTGGCGATATTGTTCACGGAACAGGCATAGGTTGTCGGCGTGGTCGAGGCGTAGCAGTTGTTCTCGCAAACGAATAAAATGGGGAGCTTCCAGATGGAAGCCATATTCATGGCCTCGTGGAATGTGCCGCGGTTCGAAGCGCCGTCGCCGAAGAAACAGACGGCCACCTGGTCGGTGCGCCGGAGTTTTATCGACAATCCTGCCCCGATGATAATGGGAAAACCGCCGCCCACCACACCGTTTGCCCCCAGGATGCCCAATGAAAAGTCGGCAATATGCATGGAGCCGCCTTTGCCTTTGCAGTATCCCGTCTTGCGGCCCATGAGCTCTGCGATCATCTTCTTCAGGTCCCCGCCCTTGGCGATGACGTGGCCGTGTCCCCGGTGGGTCGTGGCTATGTAGTCATCCTGTCGCAGTGCGGAGCAGACGCCCGCCGCCGACGCCTCCTGGCCGATGGACAGGTGGATGAACCCGGGGATCTTGCCGGCGGCAAACAACTCGCCGGCCAATGTTTCAAAACCGCGGATGGTCACCATGGTTCGGTATAGCCGACGCATTTCCCGGGTTGATACAGACGACTTCATGGATGCCCTCCTGGAAAACAGGTCTCTGTCCCAATTTTCTTACGGCATTGACTCCTGCGCATGGATATGCTTCTTTTAAAAGAGTCAGGTATTTCGCCTGAAATAGTCCTTTTGCCCTGCAATGACCACGAGGCATTCGGCCGCATCTTTGCCCACGTTTTGAGCGCGATGAGGTATGGATGGGTCAAAATGGATGGCATCGCCCACCGCAAGGCGTATTGTCTCATGACCGTAAATCAATTCGATGGATCCTCTTAGAACCAGAATAAGTTCCTCCCCCGGATGATCGAACAGCGCCTTTAATTTTTTCTTGATTGGCGGGTGTTCCATAATGAAAGCTTCAATGAGATGAAGGTCCTTGGCGGTATTAAAGGCATAATAGATAAAGCCGATGCGGCCGCGGCGAACCACTTGCCGACGTTGGTCGTTGCGAGTAACAATATATTTTTGATCTGTTGTTTCCCCATTTACCTCAAAGAAGATGCTGATGGGAACTTCCAGACCTTGGGCGATCTTTGCTAAGGTGGCGATGGGCGGTGAAGATTGATTGTTTTCCAAACGCGAAAGCATGCCAGGGGAAATGCCGATTTTTTGCCCCAATTGTTTCAACGTAAGCCCCTTGGACTTGCGAATTTTCCGCATTCCATCTGCAATCTGTTTTTCAATCATAGGTCCTGTTCCATCATGTAACGTATCTACCGGGATTGATGGCAAATGATTCTGAGTTAGTCTGGGGTAGAAGACCCATAAATATAATATAATGAACTTTTTTGCTTTATAATAAACGCATTTCTTGATGTCAAGTATTCTTTTTCAGTGGTGCATTAACATAGCCATAACCCGGAGCGCGCCGTTTGCACGATCGGGTGCATGGCATGGTTAATCTTTTGTAGTTATTCTCTTCCCTCGGGCTTGTTCCGCCATGCCTTGCCTGTCGTCCATCCTTCAGAGGCAGAAACAATGACATCATACTTCGGAATGTAAGGCTTTATGTCCAGAAGCGGGGTTTTGTCCAGCATGTCGGCACCCTCAACAATGAGGATATTTCTCTCGCGACGAATAAGTTTTACAACCGACAGCCCTATTCTGTTGGGCCTGCAAGGATGCCGTGATGCATAGATCCCGTGAGGTTCGTCATCCAGAAACGTGGCACGAACTAATTCGATGTTGCCAGAACGATCAAGAAGATATAGCAGATAGATATGAGAAAAGGTTTCAATGTCCTTCAGACCGGTCTCGTATTTCCCGAACACCTCGGCGCGACCGAGGGAGTCCGAAGAATAAAGCGGCTGAATAGGGCATTCCTCCTTCGTCGTAAAGGGGGTGTGTATGATTCCAATGGGTTCCATGATTATTTCAT
>JAHIMW010000119.1 GCA_018896355.1 Pseudomonadota bacterium | reverse complement strand
TTTTCGCGCCGACTTTTTTGTACATCTCCAACAGTTTCTCTGCCATTGGACGCGCTTCAGTTTTGCGGTCAATGAAGATGAGCTGCGCGGTGCCTTCGATTGCCGCTTCCCCGTCAGCCGCTTCAGATCACGGGCAATCTCCATGGTTTTTTCTTCATCCTCGATCACGCAGGGACCGGCGATGAGCACAAGAGGAGCGCCCCCGCCAACCTCGAAACTACCGATGCTGATCTTCTTCATGCACACTCCTCATACAATTTATTGTTTCTGCTGCAACATCCGGATCTTCATCTGGGGGATCTTCCTGGCCGCCGTCGCCGAGTCCGGGTTCAGTTCATAGGCGGTCGTGTAGGCATTCAGCGCCTCCTGAAAAAGCCCCTTCTTCTCATAGGCCGCTCCAAGATTCACATAAACCTCGTCGTCCTCCGAATCCCATTTAAGCGACTTCAGATAATATTCGATCTGCCGGTCCGGATCACCCTTGAGTCCGTATGCGTAAGCGGCGCTCGCGTAGCCGGCTGCCTTCTTCGGGTTCAATTCGATCATCTTCTTATAGATCCGGATGGCCTTGTCGTACTGTTTTTCCTTCATGTATGCATCCGCCAGCGTGTTCAGGACCTCGGTCGTCGGCTTCGCGGCTGCAAGCGTTTCATACATTGCGATCGATTCTTTCGTTTTTCCCGTCTGGCTGTAGGAAAGAGCCAGACTCTGCCGGATATGGGGATCCTTTGCGCCGTATCGGATGGCCTGCTCATAGCTTGCCACGGACTGGGCGGATTTCTTCAGCTCGGCGTAGGCAAAACCAAGACGGGTATAAATCACCGATTTCCGGGGACTCGTCTTCGCCGCCTTCTCATAAAGAGGCACGGCCTCGCTGAAACGCTTCGCCTTGAAATAGAGATCGGCCAGCCTCTCCACGGAATCAGAATCATGGGGTTTCAATTCCAGCACTTTCCGGTATTCCCGAACCGCCTCCGGCTCCTTATTCGCCTTTTCATAGGCGGTCGCCAGGTTAAAGTGAACCACCGGATCGCGCGGGTTCAGTTCGATCGCCTTTCGGTAATTCTCGATCTCCTCCCGGGTCAACCCCTTGCTGCCGTAGACCAGACCGAGATTGGCATAGGCGGCGGCATTCTTCGGCTGTCTCTTCAGAACCTCCCGATGCCACCGGATCGCATCGTCATAATTCCCCAGCTTCAACGTGACGCTCGCCAGGGCGACCGCCACATGATCGGCCTTCGGCACCTTTTCCAGCACGAGTTGATATTGTTCTACGGCCTTTCCCAACTGGCCCGTCTTCTCATAAGCCTCCCCCAACTTGAACATAACCGCGGGATTGCCGGGTCGCGTCTTCAGAGAATCCTCATAAGCGGCGATCGCCTTTTTCCAATTCCCCAACTTTCCCCAAGCCAGGGCCATATCGGCCAGCGCGGCATCATCCTTCGGATTGGCTTTGACGGCCTGCGCGGTGATCCGTATTGCCTCCTCGTACTGTCCGCTTTTCAGATAGCACTTTGCCAGCTCGGACAGGATCGCTGTATCATCCGGCTTCAGCGCACGAATCTCCTGATACTGTGCAATAGCATCCCCCGTCATGCCGGCATGGAGATAGATGGAGGCAAGCATCCGGCGCACGTTCGTATCTTCCCGGTTCAGAACGATCGCCCGTTTGAGGTATTCGATCTGAACCTTCTGATTCCCCGAGCTCCGGGCATAGCGCAGCCAGTCCTGGGGGGTGATTTGTATCCGGAGAGGAATGGTCGCGATCGGGTCTCCCCGATAGGTAATCCGCAGCGAATAATCGCCTGGTCTGTTTCCCCCGACGCCGCCCCGGCCGGTCAGGACCGCCTTGTCCACCAGATCGATCCCCTTGAGGAGCTTTCCGAAATCATTCTTATCCCCGAGCCCTGCGACATCCACGGCGATCGCGCCGCCAAAGAGAACATCCGTCGAAACCTCTTTGATCACAAATTCATCCCGGTAGGAAACCTCAAAAATATCGCGCGAGGTCAGGCGGTAATCCTTCCCGTTCTTTTCGAGAAGAAGCGAGTAGAAATGGGGTTTCCGGTCGAGGACGATAAAGGAAAAGGTATTCTGAATGCGGTTCCATCCTTCCGCGATCGCCCGAACCTTTTCCGGGTAAAAGAGAAGGGTCGCCAGGCCGGCTGCCGTGAGGAGCAAAAGAACGGTCCGGATCCACGTCGATTTTCGTCTTTTCCTTCGAGATCTCGATGCCGTATCAGACTTGTATTCCATGGATTCCAACCTTTCGACCCCCGTTGACCTTCTTGCTTTTTAATCACCCGATGATGCCGTCATCCCCGGGGATGATACTTCCGATGAATCTCCTTGAGACGTTCCCTGGTCACATGCGTGTAGATCTGGGTCGTGGAGATGTCGGCATGACCCAGCATGATCTGCACGGAACGCAGATCGGCCCCTCCCTCCAGCAGATGCGATGCAAAGGAGTGCCGGAAGGTGTGGGGATGAATCTCCTTGCTGAGCCCCGCCTTTGCGGCATACCTCTTCACGATCTTCCAGAATCCCTGCCGGGTCAACCCTTTTCCCGAGCGGTTCAAAAACAGCCGCTCGCTCTCGCGCCCCTTGAGAAGAAGCGGCCTTGCCCCTTCCTGGTATCGTTTGACCCGCTCGTATGCGGTCTGACCCACGGGGACGATCCGTTCCTTCTCCCCCTTCCCCATGGCGACAAGATACCCCACCTGCCAGTTGATGCTGTTTACGGTAAGCCCGATCAGCTCCGACACCCGGATTCCGGTCGCATACACGAGCTCGAGCATCGCGGAATCCCGGATCTCCGCCGGCGTCTCCGCACCGGGTTGCGCCAGCAGCAGGGCCATCTCTTCACGACTCAGAACATCGGGAAGTCGGGTCCAAACCTTGGCCAGTACGATATGGGCCATCGGGGTATGGTCCACCTTCTTCTCCCGGAGCAGATATCGATAAAAACTCCGGATGGCGGCCAGTGCACGGTTCACCGAATTGGCCGCAAGACCTTCGCCGTGCAGAAACGCCAGGTACGCGATCACATCCTCCGTCCCGATCCGGCCGATCTCAAGGACCCCGCGTTCTTCGACAAACCCCGCATACCGGTTCAGATCCCGGCTGTACCCGTCGATCGTGTTGCGGGAGGCCCCTTTTTCGACCGCCATGAAATTCAGATACTCGTCGATCAGATGATGCATGATGTTTTTTAACGTAAATGGCGGGGAGAAGTAAAGCCTTTTTGAAATGCCTATTTCTGAGGAGAGTTATAATTTCCTTGACACGCAAGACTTCTTTCCATATCCTCAGCCCGCTCAAAAAGGAGTTCTTATCAAATCAGAAGCAGAGGTGTGTTAATGATAACCCTGACCATAGATGGAACCAAGGTGACAGTGGCTGAAAATACGACGATCCTCGAGGCGGCAAATTCCGCAGGGATCAGGATTCCTACCCTCTGCTACCACAAAAGACTGAATCCGATAGGTTCATGCCGAATATGCGTCGTCGAGGTGGAAGGCTACGCCAACCCGATGACGGCGTGCACAACCCCTGTAGTTGATGGCATCAACGTGGTTACAAATTCCGAGAGGATTCAGAAGATACGGAAAGAGAGCCTGCAATTAATTCTGGTCAACCATCCCCTGGATTGCCCCGTCTGTGACAAGGGAGGGGAGTGTACCGTTCAGAATCTGGTCTATGAATTTGGGATTGAAACCGCGCCATACCAGCTTCAGAAAGTAGAACGTCGTTCTGTCTACGCGACCCCTCTGATCCGTTTCTGGCCGGACAGGTGCATCATGTGTCTGCGGTGCGTTGCCGCCTGCCGGGACATCAAGGCGCTTGGGGCCATCGACGTCAGCGGTTCCGGTTACGATTCACAGGTTTCCCCAGTGAACGTTGACAAATGTGAATCCTGCGGCGAGTGCCTGCGCGTTTGCCCCACCGGGGCCTTGACGGAAAACCTCAGCAGATATAAGGGGCGACCCTGGATGACAAAGAGGGTTGAGACCACCTGCACTTACTGCGGCTGTGGCTGCCAGATGGAACTTAATGTCCTCCATGAACGAATTATTGGCATAACCACCCGGGAAAGCAAGGGTACAAACAGGGGAAGTCTTTGTGTAAAGGGACGTTTCGGGTACGAATTTATCAATAGCGAAGAGCGCCTCACAAAACCGCTTATCAAGAAAGACGGGCAATTCCATGAGGCCACATGGGATCAGGCGCTTAGCCTCATCGCGGAAAAGTTCAGCGCCATAAAAGCTTCTCACGGGCCGGACGCCATTGCCGGTCTCGCCTCCGCCCGCTGCACCAATGAAGATAATTATCTGATGCAGAAGTTCATGAGGGCGGCGATCGGGACAAACAACATCGACCATTGTGCCCGGCTTTGACACTCTTCCACGGTGGCAGGTCTTGCCATCGCCTTGGGCAGCGGCTCGATGACCAACCCCATAGCAGATGTGCTCAAATCAGAAACCATCCTGGTGACGGGAAGCAATACCACCGATAATCACCCGATATTCGCGAACTACATCAAGGAGGCGGTTTTCAGAAAAGGGGCGAACCTGATCGTGGTGGATCCCCGACGGATAGATCTTGTTGACCATGCGCATATCTGGCTCCGTCAGAGGCCGGGCACCGATATCGCATGGATTAACGGTCTGATCCACATTATCCTCAAAGAGAACCTCCATGCCGCTGACTATATCCGGGAAAGGACCGAAGGTTTCGCAGCGCTGGAAAAGGCCGTTGAAAAATATACGCCCCGGCATGTGTCCGAGATCACGGGGATCCCGGTTCCGGACCTGCGAAAGGCAGCCCTCATGTACGGCAAGGCCAGGCCCGCCTCTATCCTCTATACCATGGGCATTACCCAGCATACAAACGGTACGGATACCGTTATGGCCCTGGCAAACCTTGCGATGGTCTGCGGCAATATCGGTGTGGAAGGGGGTGGGATCAATCCGCTCCGCGGTCAGAATAACGTACAGGGCGCCTGTGATATGGGGGCGTTGCCCAATGTGCTTCCCGCCTACCAGCAAGTGTCCAACAGCGAGTTGCGGGAGAAATTTTCGCGGGCCTGGGGCGTAACTCTCTCGGACAAACCCGGTCTGACTGTCGTGGAGATAACTCACGCCGCGGAGGCCGGCCGGGTAAAGGGGCTTTACATTGTCGGGGAAAACCCCCTGCTTTCCGACCCCGATCTGACCCATGTGAAAGCGGCCTTTGAGAAACTCGATTTCCTCGTTGTGCAGGATATTTTCATGACTGAAACGGCCCGCGCCGCCGATGTGGTCCTCCCCTCCGCCTGTTTTGCCGAGAAGGACGGAACATTCACAAACTCCGAGAGACTGGTTCAACGGGTCCGCAAGGCCATTCCCGCGCCAGGTGAAGCCAGGGCAGACTGGGAAATTATTTCCGCTCTCTCCACCCGCCTTGGCTACCCGATGAATTACAACAATCCCCGTGAAATCATGGAGGAGATCAGCAGCCTCGCCCCCAGTTATGCCGGGATCACATATGCAAGATTGGAAAAAGAGGAGATCGCCTGGCCCTGTCCAACCCTCAACCACCCCGGGACAAGAATGCTCCACAAGGATCAGTTTGTCCGCGGCAAGGGGCTTTTTCAGGCGATCGAATACGCGGCGCCGGCGGAAATTCCGGATGATGAATACCCATTGATACTTACCACCGGACGCGTGCTGTACCATTATCATACGGGCAGCATGACCCGCATCGGCAGGGGCATCAATGAGCGCTGTCCGGAAAGTCTCATCGAGATTAACCCCGCTGACGCTCAGAATCTCGGCATTGACAGCGGCATGATGGTGGATGTCAGCTCCCGGCGCGGCAAGGTGCGGGTAAAGGCGAAGGTAACGGACCGTCTCCCTACGGGCACAGTCTTTATGAACTTTCATTTCCGTGAGGCGGCGGTTAATCTTCTGACGAACCCGGCCTTGGACCCTGTTTCAAAAATTCCCGAATTGAAGGCGTGTGCCGTGAAGGTCGAAGCAGCCTGAAGCGTAAGGGTTATGATCCGGATGGCCGGCATCAGGGTTGGTTCGCTTGGATCTCGTCATCTTGCCACCACCCCCTTTGACGGGAATGGACAAAACCTCCTTGACATACAAGACTCCCTTCCGTATCCTGTACCGACGAAAAAGCAAGTTCTTATCAATTCAATAATAATATCAATATCCATTTCAATTACAAACGGTCGGGAGAGCTGATGAACAAGGCAAGTAGCGGCGAAAATGCCAAAGCCCTGCGATCGCAGTATTTCTGGCTTGTGCTCAGCGTCATGATCGCCGCGTTCATGTCCAAGCTGGACAGCTACATAGTCAACATCTCCCTCCCGACTATCGCCAAGTCGTTCGGCGTCACCACGGGCCAGATATCGTTCACCGTGATCGTGTACCTCCTCGTGAGCACGAGCCTGCTGCTGCTGTTCGGGAAGATGGGGGACCGGATCGGCTTTAAAAAGGTGTTCATCGGCGGGTATGCAGTGTTCACGGTGGGGTCGCTCCTCTGCGGGCTCTCGTGGAACATCTACGCGCTGGTCGCGAGCCGGTTCATCCAGGGGGCAGGCGGGGCCATGCTGGTCTCGGCGGGCTACGCGATGATCCCCAAATTCCTGCCCAGGGAGATCGTCGGCTGGGGGTTCGGGCTCCTCGGAACGGCGGTGGGGTTTGGGATCGCGGTGGGGGCGCCGCTGGGCGGGCTGATCAGCCGGTACTTGTCGTGGCACTGGATCTTCCTGATCAACATCCCCGTGGGGGTGGCCGCCCTCATCGTGGCGCGCAGGGTGATCCCCGACGAGGGGAAGACGGACTCTCGCGGCGAGTCGCTGGCCGAGTTCGACATCCCGGGGGCAGCGATCAGCTTCTTCGGGCTGTCGCTGCTGCTGCTGGCGCTGAACATGGGCGACGAGCTGGGTTGGGGCTCGACGTGGATCATCGGGGCGTTCATCTCGTCCGCGGTCCTGCTGGTCTCGTTCGTGGTCCGCGAGCACAGTAGCCCGACGCCGCTCCTGGACTTTAAAATCTTCAGGAACAGGCGATTCGTGCTGTCGTCCGTGGCAGCATTCACGGCGTTCCTGGTGCTCAGCGGCCACTCGTTTATGTTCCCGTTCTTCCTGCAGATCGAGAAGGGGTTCGCCTCCGACAAGGCAGGCTTCCTCATCATGATCTCCTCAATCGTCATGATCCTCGTCGCCCCGCTTGCCGGACGGCTCTCGGACCGGTTGAACCCCGCCGTGATCTGCACTGTCGCCATGATCTCCTCTGCGGCGTCCGCGCTGTTCTTCTCGCAGACGCTCTCGGGCGGGATGGTGGCGCTCGTGGCGTTCCTGTGCTGGTTCCCTGCCTCGGCGGGGATGTTCCAGCCGCCGAACAACAGCCAAGCGATGGAGGCTGCGCCGGCGGCCGACCGCGGCGCAGCGGTGGGGGTGTTCACCACCATCGGCTCGTTCGGACAGGTGCTCGGGGTGGCCGTGTTCGAGACGGTGTTCTCCCACGATCTCTGCAGTTTGGCCGGGACCGGAACGGCCGACATGATGACGGCCTCCCATGCAGACCTGAACCATGCCTTCTCGACGATCTACGTCATGGCGTTCGTGCTGTGCATGATCGCCGCGGGCATCTCGGCGATGCTGATCGCGGGCGCCCGGCGCGAGGACGGCGAGGTGCTACTCCCGGACTGATCCCGGCGGCTCCTTGGGTCGCGCCCGGCGGAATGCCTACTTTCCCTTCACCTCGTTCGCGAAGGCCCTGATTTAGAATTCGATCCCCAAGTTCACCTGCGGGGCAAAGATCCTTCTGACCGAATCGATGGCCACCACCGGATCGGACCGCAGGACGCCGGGAAGAGATTGCACCGTGGTCAGGAGACTGTTCCTCTCATACTCGGACCGGATCACGTCCCGTCCTTTACCATCTTCCGACACGGTGCGGGAGAGGAACAGGTGAAAATACCCAAAGCGGACACCATGCAATCCGCGTTGTCGGTCTCCATCCGCGCTTGACGCCGCAGCCTCCCTCGGGTTCATCCCTTCCGCCGCGCGGTGGATGCCCTCCGTTGAAAAATCTTCCCATAACGGGGCCATCTTCATCCCATCCGCATCCCGGAAGTCCGGGGAAAGCCCCTCGTTGACACGGAAAGGTTCCCTATCGAAAATCCCTTCGGCGGCACTGGTCTCGCGGCCCGTTTCGACGGTCAGGATTGTGATCAGGATGACCGGCAGAAGTATCCATTTGCACGGTGTCGTCATCTTGCCACCACCTTTTTTGACGGGACTGGACGCTCCGGCGCCGGAAGGAGCAGTTTCCGGCCGACATAAAGGTGGTCGGGGCGTTTCAGGCGATTCAGATCCATCAGAACGCGGATCGTTGTGCCGTACCTTGTCGCAATCGCGCTCAGCGTATCGCCCCTTTTCACCCGATATACCGTTGTCGCCCGTGACTTCGAAATCGGATCGCGCTTCCTGGCCGTGACGGGTTTTGCCTTTCCCTTCACCACCTCAACAGAGGAATCCCGAGGCGTTCCCTCCTTCTCGCGGACGGAAAAGGATGCGCCCGTCGCCGGAAGGGCCGGCAGAAATTCCACGACAGCACGGGCGACCCCCTCCGCCATTCGCTTCTGAAAGCGGCCGCTCCGCAACAACTTTTCCTCTTTTGCATTGGAGATGTAGGCGGTTTCGATCAGTATCGACGGAACCTCGGGGAGCTTGAGCACACGGAAAGGCGCCTCCTGAACGGTCGCGAACTTCAGGTGGTTCACCGCGCCCAGTTCTCTCAGCAGAATACCGCCGAAGGTCTTGGACTGGTTGATGGTATGGGTCTGGAACATATCCAGGATAATCGGATCGGAGGCATCGTTTCCTTCCCCGTTGGGGACCCCGCCGACAACGTCCGCCAGGTTTTCATAATTGGCGAGAATCTTCGCCGCCTCGCTGCTGGCCGCCCCGGTGGAGAGGCAGTAGACCGAACTGCCGCCGGCCTCCCGATTTCTGGCCGCATCCGCGTGGATGCTCACGAAGAGATCCGCACCGTATTCTCTCGCAATCATAAGCCTTTTCTTGAAGGATACATAATAATCGTCATTCCGAGTCAGAAAGGCGCGGTAACCTTCCTTTTTATTTAGAATAGCCCGCAGTTTTTTTGCAATCGCCAGCACGACATTCTTTTCCAAGGTCCCCTTTTTCCCGACCGCCCCCGGCGCCTCGCCCCCATGACCCGGATCAATGACGACGACCCGCGACTTGCGCGTTACCTTAATCCGTTCCCGGGCATCACTCTGCTGTTTCGCCGCATCCGGTAAAATGATGTCAATAACGATCCGGTACGGCTTATCCTGAAATTTTTTCAATTTGAAAACGTTCGTATGGAGGGGTCCGGGCAAGGAGATCTCTACGCGCACCCCGGAATCGGCAAGAGAGGAAAGTACAATCCCATCCACGCCCGGTTTGTTCAGGACTGTTAAACGGGGAAGATTTGTAGGCAGGGAGGTTGCGTCCAGATCGATGGCAATTTGCCGCTCCCCTTTTTCAACAGTGAAGGAGGCATCCTCGCTCGTGTCGATTACGACCCGGGTGTGGTCCGGAGCCACCCAATGGCGAATGTTCAGGATCTCGTTCAAGGCCAGGGCTGAGGAGGGTCCAGCGGATACGAAGATCCAGAAGACCAGAATAACGAAGAACTTTCCTGCACGGGACATGTCGGTATCCTGCTTTTTTTTTGCGAATGTATCAGCTCCAGCGGACAAATTCAACCCCCATCACGAAAAGAGATTGACAAGGTGATATGTTGATGGCATGGATACCGCCGCCAAAAGACCCTTATCGCGGCGCTGTGGAAAAAGGTTGAATATTCTCCAGACCTGTAGTATGGATCATCGGTATTTTCGACCGCTCCGGCGGACGTTTTTTTAAGGGGCGATTAGCTCAGTTGGATAGAGCGCTGGTCTCCGGAACCAGAGGCCGTGGGTTCAAGTCCCACATCGCCTACCAACGGCGTAGGGATCTCCATATGAATGGAGACTTGTTATCGAATGACAAATTCATTTCAGCAGAGGGACTCTCCTTGCCCGGACATTATGTGCGGGCTATAGAGCCGAAAGGAGGAAATAACATTGAGGAAGTACGAAACAATATTGATCGCTCATGTAGATCTGTCCGAGGATGAGCTGACCACCCTCATCGACCGTTACTGTGCTGTCGTGACGGCTCAGAAGGGCATCTTGGTCAAGGTAGAACGGTGGGGAAAGAGGCGGCTGGCCTACCTGATCAAAAAACAGGCGAGGGGCTTTTACATCATGATCGATTATGCCGGTGAGAGCGCCATGGTCAATGAACTGGAAAGAAATCTCAAGATTGATGACAAGATTCTGAAGTTCATGACCGTACTCAAGGATAACGCGGTCGATGCAGGCGCCCTGCAAAAAGAGATCGAGGAAGCCGCAGAGAAGACGGAAAAAAAGGAGGAGACCAAGATAACGGCCCCAACACCGCCTCCCACTGCCGTGCCGGATAAAAGTCCCGAACCGATGCTGGCAGAGATTCCACAGCCGGTTCCAGAAGAAACGCAGACAGATGTTAAGGGGGGGAATTGATCATGGCGACGACACCTGCACCCAGAGGCCCCAGCAGGGGACCGAGACCACAGAAAAAGTTCTTCCATCGGAGGAAATTCTGCCGTTTCTGCACGGACTCGAGCCTGAAAATTGAATACAAGGACACTCAGACGCTCCGTGATTTCACAACGGAAAGAGGCAAGATCATGCCTCGCCGGATCACGGGAAACTGCGCAAAACATCAGCGGGAATTGACCGTGGCCATCAAAAGAGCGCGGACAATCGCGCTGCTCCCTTTTGTCGTTACCGAAGGGTAAGCGAAGACGGGAGAGCCGCGGTGGTCAGTTGAGTGTCGCGGCTCTCCTCATCCCCGCCGGAAGGGGAACCGGATGAATCGTTTTCTC
The DNA here is from genome assembly GCA_018896355.1 of Pseudomonadota bacterium. Classification (GTDB taxonomy): domain Bacteria; phylum Desulfobacterota; class Syntrophia; order Syntrophales; family UBA5619; genus UBA5619. The sequence continues at coordinate 3,106 of JAHIMW010000119.1, read as the reverse complement.
CTCTGAATCGTCACTCCAGGCTCCATCCATTACCTTTTTCCGCAAGGATTATTCCTCGAATGGTCCGGCGGTTGCACCGAGCGAAGGGTTGAAAATATCAACGGACTGTTTTTATGTCATGGACATTGGACACGACGGATTTGGAATTTGAAAAGAGAAATGGATCTTAATAACGGTATGATCCAGGGCGGCGCGATCCTCACGTTCACTTTTCTCCTGGTGGCTCTGATTCCTTTTGCCGGGCCGTCGGTGTTGATCCTGACCCCGCTACCGATCATCTATTACCGCTCCCGTCTGGGCCGGTTACGCGGAATGACGGTTTTGGCAGTTTCGATCCTGGTGGCATACGTTGTCCTTACCATTGTAGGGCACGGCGCGAGTCTCTCCGTTCTTTTCATGATCGGGTTCACCGGCGTGCTGCTCTCAGAGGTTCTGAAATGGAATTTTTCCGTCGAGAAGACGATTCTGTTAACATCAATGGTGTTGTTCTGCTGTAGCGTTGGGTTTGTTCTTTACCATGCCTTCCGGTCCGGCATTGCACCGTGGCGGATGGTTGAAACCTATGTTGCCGGGATGATCGAGGATAATCTCAAACTCTATGCTCAGATGAATATCTCGGATGAGCAGGTCCAAATGATCCGGGATAACGCCCCTCAGATCACCATTTTTTTCACAGGGATCTTTCCTGCCCTTAGCCTATCGGGCATCGTCATCACGGTATGGGTGAATCTGCTTGCAGGACGCCGGCTTTTTCAGAGGACGGGCATCACTTTTCCCGATTTCGGCGATCTGGCCGCATGGAAGGCCCCGGAACGGCTGGTCTGGATCGTGATCATCGCCGGGGGTATGCTGTTTGTCCCGCTGGAATGGTTCACCGTCGTCGGGATGAACATCCTGATCGTCAGTGGTCTGATCTATCTGTTCCAGGGGTTGGCCATTGCCGCCTTCTTCTTCCGGCAGAAGCAGGTCCCCAAGATTTTCCGGCTGCTCTTTTATGGTCTGATCCTGGTTCAGCAGTATATGCTCATCGTTTTAATGGGATTCGGTCTTTTCGACATGTGGGTCGATTTCCGAAAACGGATCAAGGAAAACAAAGATAACATTCATAATCCATAATTTGGATGACGGCAGCCGTTGCCGTAATACCTCAAGGAGGAACAACATGAAGGTCATTTTGAAGCAGACTGTGGAATCTCTCGGCAAAGCGGGAGATCTGGTAAAGGTTGCGGATGGTTATGCCCGGAATTTCCTGGTTCCAAAGGGGCTCGCCGCAGAGGCGAACAGCCGGAATCTCAAGGCCTTTGAGCACGAAAAGAATCGCATTCTGCTCCAGGCGGAGAAGGTTCAGAAACAGGACGAAGAAACGGCGGCCAGACTGAGTAAAGTGACCTGCACAATCGCCCGCCGTGTCGGCGAACAGCAGAAACTTTTCGGCTCTGTCGGCGCGAAGGACATCGAAGAGGCGCTGGTCGCCCAGGGGGTTGAGGTCGACAAGAAGAGCGTCGTTCTGGATGAACCGATCAAGGCGCTCGGCGAATTTCCTGTCCGGATCAAGATCAGCGCCGGCGTGACCGCCGAGATCAAGGTCGTCGTTGTGGCGGAATCCTGAACTCATTGACCGGTATTTTGCGAGGGCTTGCTCCATGAAAGACATCGATGCCTCCCTGCACAAGGTGCCGCCCCAGAACCTCGATGCGGAGCAGTCCGTTCTGGGGGGAATCCTGCTGGACAATCTGGCCCTGAACACCGTTCTGGAGGTGTTGGATCAGTCCGACTTCTACAGCGATGCCCACCGGAAGATCTTTGCCGCCGTCATCGAGCTCTCCAACCGGAACGAACCGTGCGATCTGATCACGCTGAGCAACTTGCTCAAGGATCAGAAGCGGATGGAGCAGGTGGGGGGAACGGCATATCTCGCCTCGCTGGTGGACAATGTCGCCTCGGCGGCCAACATCGCCTATTACGCCAAGATCATTAAGGAAAAGAGCATCCTGCGCCGGCTCATCGGCTCGGCGACCGAGATTCTCAACAAGAGCTACGATGCGAGTATGGATGTCGATCATATCCTCGACGAGGCGGAACATGCCATCTTCGAGATCTCCGAAAACAAGATCCGCCCCTCTTTCTACCCGATCCGGGACATCATCAAGGACAGCTTTAAAACCATCGAGCGGCTCTACGCCAAAAAAGAGCTGATCACCGGGGTGGCGACCGGTTTTGACAAGCTGGACGACCTGACCTCGGGCCTCCAGAACTCCGAGCTGATCATCATCGCCGGCCGACCGAGCATGGGCAAAACCGCCCTTGCGCTGAACATCGCCCAGTATGCCGCACTCGAGATGGACGTTCCGGTTGCGATCTTCTCCCTCGAAATGGCCAGGGAACAGCTCGCCATACGCATGCTCGCGGCGGAGGCCCGCGTGGACTCCCAGCGTCTCCGTAAAGGATTTCTCGGGGAGACGGACTGGCCGAAACTCACCACCGCAGCCGGTCGTCTCTCCGACGCCCCGATCTATATCGACGATACGCCGGCGATCACCGTTATCGAGATGAAGGCCAAATCCCGGCGCCTCAAGGCCGAGGCGGGTCTGGGGCTCATCGTCCTCGACTATCTGCAGCTCATGAGGGGGAGCGCCTACAAGGATTCGCGGGAGCAGGAGATCTCCGAAATCAGCCGTTCCCTCAAGGCCCTCGCGAAGGAACTCACCTTACCGGTGATCGCCCTGTCGCAGTTGAACCGAAAAGTGGAGGACCGAACCAACCGCCGGCCGCAGATGGCGGATCTCCGTGAATCCGGAGCAATCGAGCAGGACGCGGACGTGATCGCCTTCATCTACCGGGACGAGGTGTACAACCGGTCGGAAGACAACCCGGACAAGGGGATCGCCGAGATCACCATCGGCAAGCAGAGAAATGGACCGACGGGCATCGTCAAGTTGGCCTTCCAGGAAAAATACACCCGTTTCGAGAACCTGGCCCGCGCCGACGAAGGGAATTAAGGTTCATAACGGAGGGATCCGACTCATATCCTCGGCCCATGGATTTGCAGAGCTCAACAAAGTTGATCCGAGCAGTGTTGTTTGATTTCGACGGCACGCTTACCGAA
>JAHIMW010000118.1 GCA_018896355.1 Pseudomonadota bacterium | reverse complement strand
CAATTTGTGACTTCAAGTTTGTAAGTTGACGTATCCCTGTTATAATACCGTTTATCCGCCCCCACCTCCTCAGGCGATTTCCCCCTTATGGAAGGAATTGTAACCCCCCTGGTCCCCCAAAACGTGTCCTACCAGTTCGGCAGGTGAAATTATTTTTTGCGCCGCCGCCGATAGCGTCCGGCCGCATCTACCGGTACAGGGTTCCCATCTTCCGGATTTCCTCCCGGATCGTGTCGCGGAGCTCCTGCGGTTCGAGCACCTCGACGGCGGCACCGTATTTGAGGATCTCCCGGGCGACTTCGCCGAAGCCGGACACGGGGAAGCGCAGGCGCAGGCTGCCGTCCTTCCCAACGGAGACCTCCTGCGCCTCGTGCCATTCCTGCTCGGCGATCCAGGGAGAGACGCCGGGCGTAAAACGCAGCACCACATCCGTGGAGCGCTCACCGGAGATGACGCCGAAATTCCGGCGGATGTATTCCTTGATCGGGGGGAGGCCGGGCGGCAGGGCGAGGGGTTCGGCGCAGGGTTGCACGGCGCGGATGCGGGAAAGGGCGAAGTCCCGGATCTGACCCCGCAGGCTGCAAAAGGCGATCAGGTGCCAGTTCCCCATGTAGCACAGCAGGTGCAGCGGTTGGACGACCCGCTCGGTCGTCTCATTCTTGTGCGGCGTGCGGTATGTGATCTTCAGGGTGCGCTCGCGGAACAGGGCGGTGACGACGGCGTGAAAGACGGGCTCCGGGACCCGGGAGTACGCCACGTTCTTGACCGACACCTTCTCCTCAATGTCCCGAAATCCGGGCGGGGTGTCTGCCGAGCGCAACGAGAGGAAGTTCTCCATGAGACGGTGCAGGGATTTTTTGAGGCCCCGGTCGGGGATGGCGGCCGAGAGCCGCAGCGCCAGGCAGAGGGCGTGAAGCTCCTCCTCCTTCAGCCAGACGGGGGGCAGTTCGTAGGTCCCGTCCTCGTACCCGTAGCCCCTTTTGTCCGCATTGTAGAGAAGGGGGGCGCCCAGGCGCTCCCTCATGAACCCCACGTCGCGCTGCGCCTGCTTGCGGGAGATCTCGAAATGGTCGGCCAGACCGGCCGAATTCGGGAAAACGCCGGCCTTCACCCGGCCGTGAAACCAGGAGTAACGTTCGTAGGTAAGTTTCTTTGCCATGACGGTTCGCCTCCCGTAAGTCTCGGCAAAAACATTCTTGAGACGCCAAAATGGAACCTCAAGTGATCGAATTCACCTTCCTCAACTTGAATACAAAGCCCGCGTTTGGCGGAGTCCGTCTTGAAGTCACAATCTGTGACTTCAAGACCGTAACTTTATGTCAGGTATCGCAATTTGCGATACCACCCGGTTGTCACCGGTCTTCAAGCAGTGTGTAAAGGCGGAGCAGTTCGGCGACGCTCCAGGCTTGGGCGATGCAGCCGCCCGGATGGTGGGGCGCGTCCCCGTCGAAGACCTCGGAGACATTTCCGATCCCGGCCTCGACCAGGTGTTGCCGGAGAAAGGTCCGGAGGTATTTCCGGAGGTTTTCCTTTTCCCGCTCCGGGTCATCGGCGACGCGGAGGGCGGCCTCGCCGAATGCGCCCAGGAGCCAGGGCCATACGGTCCCCTGGTGGTAGGCGCCGTCCCGTTCGGCGGGGCTCCCCCGGTAGCGGCCCCGGTAGGTCGGAGCGGCGGGCGAGAGGGTTCGGAGGCCGCAGGGGGTGAGGAGCTGCTCGCGAACGGCCCGGACAACGGCGGCCTGTTCCGCGGGGTCGAGGGGCGAGTGGGGGAGGGAGACCGCGAAGATCTGGTTCGGCCGGACGGCGGCATCCAGGACGCCGTCGCGGAAGACATCGCCGAGGCACTCTTGGGGATGCAATGTGGCGCCGCCGGGGGTATTTTGGGGACACGATGCGGCATCATGTCCCCAAAATACCCTAAACGAACTTCGCAAAAGCGGAATGATATCGGGATCGAAGAGCGGCGGATCGCCGAATTCCGCTGTTAGATCACGGGCGAAGCAGAGGGCGTTATACCAGAGGGCGTTGATCTCGACCGGATAGCCGTCGCGGGGGGTGATGGGGATCCCTCCCACCATTGCGTCCATCCAGGTCAGTGCGTGCTTTCCGTCCCCTGCATGGAGGAGGCCAAGGGCGTCCATGCCGATTCCGAACCGCGTTCCGTCCATGAACGAGCGGATGATCCGTTTCATGACGGGCCAGAAGCGATCGCGGATCAGCGTCTTGGGGGACATGATGCGGCATCGTTCAGAACTTGGGGACACGATGCGGCATCTTGTCCCCAAGTTCTGAATGGCCCAGAAATACCAGAGCGAGCTGTCCACGGTGTTGTACGCCTCGGGCGTACCGTCCCCGGAGAAAAAATTGGGCAGCAGGCCGTCCTGTTCGTGCAGGCCGATCTCCGTCAGGATCTCGACCCCCTCCGCAATGCGGCCGGTGGAGAAGCAGAGGCCGGGCAGCGATATCAGCGTGTCGCGTCCCCAGCTTCCGAACCAGGGATACCCGGCGATGACGGCCGGCCTTCCCGAAGGGGTGGTGATCAGAAACGACCGTGCGGCGCGGTGGAGGGCGAGGAGATGCTCCCGATCTTCGCCGGTGAATCCGCCGGTCTCTCTTTTGTCGGCTGCCTGTTCACGGCCCCGGCGGATGATTTCGGTCTTCCAGATCGCGGTCGGATTATTAACGGGGCGACGCGGATAAATGGGGACACGATGCGGCATCATGTCCCCATTTATCCCACCACGATGCGGCATCATGTCCCCGTAGCCGACGGAGAGGATCACCGTGCATTTCCTCTCGACCGGGACCTCGATGATCCCTGGAAGGAAGAGATCCTCCTCCCAGTCGAATCCCCGTTCGCGCTCCTCCGTGTATTGGAAACGGTTGTACCAGACGGGAGAAGGGGTGAACCGCGACGACCGGGAGGTCTGGACGACAAGGGGCGGCATCCCTGCGTAGGGTTCGATCCGGAAACCGTTTTCGATCCCTTCCGTCCGGCCGCAGAGAAAATCGTTTTCGAGGGCGAGTTTGTGATGCCCCCGGAAGGCGAGGAAGGGCTTCAGGCGGAGGATGCCGCCCTGCGGACACCGTTCCAGATCGTAACGGATGAGAAGGGTCTCTTTTCCGTGGGGCATCAGGATCGATTTCTTCACGGATATTCCGGCCGTCCGGCTGGTGAAGCTGGGAAGAAGTCGAGCAGAAACTCATCCAGCACCGGTTTGTCCGGCGGAAAAAGGACGCCGGGATACCGGTGGGAACTGAAAAAATGCTCTTCCCCTCCTGCCAGAAGGGAGTCCTCCAGCTTGGACAGCAGGAGATGGCGACCCTCCGGCGTTTGGAGATTGGCCACGAGCAGGCCATGGTAGCGCCGTGTGTGGCGGTTCTCCAGCGTGCTCGATGCGTACCCGCCCCGGCCATCGGTCTCCAGCCACTCCCGGCTGTCGTCCGGCGAGCGGATTTCCCGCAAATCGATTTGAATCATGAGATCACCTCCATTGTCCGGTCCATGCGGGGCATTGTAGCGGGGACACGATGCGGCATCATGTCCCCACTACAATGCCGAAGGTCTACTGCGGCATGTTGACGACTTCGACGCCGGCGGGCGTGTTGAATGTGAAGAATTTGTCGGAAACGCCCGTGTTCGTGCGGATGTCGCTGAAGCGGAGGCGCGTGGTGTTCCCGTAATCGTCGCTGAAACGGCACTGGAGGATCTGGTAAGTCTTCCCGTCGACGGTCAACTGGAGCCGGTCGACGCCGGTTCCCTTTTCCTTCGCGGTCAGGATGAGGAGATAGTTTCCCTCTTCATCGACCGGGTTGTCCTTCGCGAAACGGAGCTGAAAATCTTCGGAGAGGTTGCCGATGCCGGAGAGGAATCGAACGGCCATTCGCGATCGATAGACATCTTCGGCGTTCTGGACGTAAACCATCCGGTCCTCGGCGACGTAAAGCCACGCCTTTTTGGCGTTGATGACCAGCTTCTTCTCCTTCGGTTTCGTGTAATCCCACAGCATCATCTTCGGGTTCTTGATCCAGACCGTTCCCTCCTCCCGCTCGGTCTTTTTCATCGATTTGATCGTCACCTCCTGAATGAAGCGGGCCTTCAGATCGGTCGTCTTTTCGTAGACCTCCTGGGCTTTGGCGGCCAGCCGCTCCAGGGAGAGGGGTTCCGCGCAGACCGCCCCGGTTTGGAAAAAAGCGATAGCGATCCAGAAAAGGAGGGTGATCCCGACTATCCGCGCGGCAGAAATACGTTTTTTCCGGGGGAAAAATAAAGCCGGCCGGAAGTGCGAAAACGGCACAAATATTTCCGAAGGTTTATAACCCCGCAAAAAAGTGCGGCAAATGGCATGGATGGCGTCATACTTTTGCAAACTATTGAAAATATTTGACATCTCTGCTGCCTACACCTTATGCAAACCGGTAGAAAATCGTGACATTTGAAGAGTTATGAAAGTTATCAACAGTTTTGCCAACAGCTCTTTCAACATCTCTGTGGATTCCCTTCCCAAGTTCCCAAAATCAACGGAAATATCGGATTGCCTCCCGGTCAATCCGCGATCTTCATGCTCCATCCGAACGGATCATCCTTCATTCCGTACTGGATCTGGAGGATCTCGTTGTACAGTCTTTCCGTCAGCGGACCTGTCTTCCCGCCGCCGATGGGGCGCTCCTTTCCGCGGTAGTAGATCAGGCCGACCGGAGAGACGATGGCCGCCGTTCCCGAGGCGAACGCCTCCCGCAGGGCGCCGCCGTCGATCGCCGCCATGACTTCATCCATGGAGAGGCGTCTTTCCGAAACCGTCACCCCCCAACTCTTCGCGAGGCGGATGACCGAGTCTCGGGTGACGCCGGGGAGAATGGTCCCCGTCAGCGGGGCGGTGATCAGCTCGTCGCCGATCATGAAGAACATGTTGCTCGTCCCCACCTCCTCCACGTATTTTCGTTCGATCGCGTCGAGCCACAGAACCTGTGTGTAGCCCATACCCTTCGCGATTTCGCCGGCGTATAGGCTTGCCGCGTAGTTGCCGCCGGCCTTGCAGTAGCCGGTTCCGCCCGGGACGGCCCGGGAGTATTCCTCCGTGACGAAGATCTTGGTCGGGCTGAACCCTTCAGGGTAGTAGGTCCCCACCGGTCCCAGGATGATGAAGAAGAGGTACTCGTGCGCCGGGTGCACGCCGAGGGCCGGCTCCGTGGCGATCATCGTCGGCCGGATGTAGAGGGAGGTCCCGCTGCCGCGAGGGATCCACTCCTGTTCCAGCAGGATCAGTTTTTTCAGCGCCTCCAGGAAGAGCCCCTCGTCGATCACAGGCATGCAGAGCCTCTCCGCCGAGACATTCATCCGCCGGATATTTTCCAGCGGCCGGAACAGAAAGAGGGCGCCGCCTTTCCCCCGGTAGGCCTTCATTCCTTCGAAGATCTCCTGGGCGTAGTGGAGGCACATCGCCGTGGGATCGAGTTGGAGCGGCCGGTAGGGTTCGATCAGAGGGTCATGCCAGCCCCGATCTCTGTGCCAGGGCATCGTGAAAAAGTGATCGGTGAAGATCTTTCCGAACCCCAGCTTCGATTCATCGGTGGGTTTCGCCTTCCGTTTTTCAGGGGGAGCCTGAATCATCTTGATTTCCATAGATCGTCTCCTTAACGCAAACACCCTCGGATGGTGAGTTATTATCGGACCTTTACCACTAAATGAGGCGGCGATCAAGGCTTCTGTACTGGATGGCCTCGGCGACATGGGAAGAACGGAGCGCCGGAGCCCCTTCGAGGTCCGCGATGGTCCGGGCGACCTTCAGGATCCGGGTATAGGCGCGGGCGCTCAGCCCCAGCCGGTCGATCGCCATTTCGATGAGTTGCCGCGACTCCTCGTCGAGCGGGCAGGCGGCGCGGAGCTGGCGGTCGGTCATGCGGGCGTTGAAGAGCGTCCCGTCCCCGGCGAAGCGGTTTTTCTGGATGTCGCGCGCCTGTTCGATCCTTGCCTTGATGGCGGCGGAAGAGTCTCCCGTCTCTCTTCCCGTCAGATCGCGGTAGCGGACGGAGGGGACCTCCACATGGATGTCGATCCGGTCCATGAGCGGGCCGGAGATCCGTCCCTGGTACTGGCGGATCTGTTGGGGTGTGCAGCGGCAGGGGCGGCTCCGGTCGCCGAAGTATCCGCAGGGACAGGGATTCATCGCCGCGACGAGCATGAAGCGGGCGGGATAGATTACCGTCAGCGAGGAACGGGTGATCGTGACCCGGCCATCTTCCAAAGGCTGGCGCAGCGCCTCGAGCGTGTTCTTCCGAAACTCCGGCAGCTCGTCTAAAAAGAGCACCCCGTGGTGGGCGAGGCTGATTTCGCCCGGCTTCGGGGTATGGCCCCCGCCGACCAGGCCTGCGTAGGAGATCGTGTGGTGCGGGGCGCGGAAGGGCCTGGTCCCCAGAAGCGCCTCCTTCCGGTCCAGAAGGCCGGCGACGGAAAAGATCTTCGTTGTCTCGATGGCTTCCGGGAGAGACAGGTCGGGGATGATCGTCACCAGCCGCTGCGCGAGCATGCTCTTCCCGGAGCCGGGGGGGCCGATCATCAGAAGGTTGTGCCCCCCGGCGGTGGCTACCTCCAGCGCGCGTTTGGCCTGTTCCTGGCCGCGGATCTCACTGAAGTCGAAGGGATAGTCGCGGATTCGGCAAAAAAGTTTCGCGAGATCGACATGGACCGGGGCGATTTCCATCCGGCCGCCGAGAAACTCCACCACCTCGGAGAGCCGTTCCACCGGGATTACCTCGATCTCCTCCACCAGCGCCGCCTCGGCGGCGTTTTCCCTGGGAACGATCACCCCCCGGATGCCGAGGGCCCTCGCCTCGAAGGCGGCGGGGAGGGCGCCGTGGATCCCCTTCACGCCTCCGTCCAGCGAAAGTTCGCCGAGCAGGAGATAGTCGGCGAGGGAATGGACGGGCACCAGGCCCTGGGCGGCCAGAATCGCCACGGCGATCGGGAGGTCGAAGGCGGTGCCCTCCTTTTTGATGTCTGCGGGCGCGAGGTTCACGGTGACATGATGGCCGGGGAATGGGTAACCGGAGTTCTTGACGGCGGCCTTGATTCGGTCTTTGCTCTCCCGGACGGCCACGTCGGGGAGGCCGACGGTCGAAAACATCGGGAGACCGGCGGCGAGATCGACCTCGACGGTGACGGGATGGGACTCGATGCCGATGACGGCGCTGCTGATGGCCTTGACGATCAAGCGTAACCTCCTGCTGAATGATCCGACGGGCGGACGCGGGAGACTCGTATCACAACCCGGCGTGATCATAAACAAGAAGTCCTTTTCCCGCAAGCGGTTTTTCTCTTCTCGGAAATGGACAAACAGAACACAATTTTTGTTTTCAAAGAGCAATTTTGATGAACTCGTCAAAAGTCTGAAATCCCCTCCCCCTTCACGGGGGAGGGTTAGGGTGGGGGTGATAAGTGACTGTATTTCCGGATGTAATTTCCCCCTCCCCTTAATCCCCTCCCGCAAGGGGAGGGGAAAATTGACT
>JAHIMW010000117.1 GCA_018896355.1 Pseudomonadota bacterium | reverse complement strand
ATTTTCGCCTTCCCGAAGTTCCCTTTGATCTTGCGGGGGAGAAGGGTTTTCTCAAGGCCGTCGAGAGGCGTCTGCAGCAGAGTTCGCATTGCGTGATCCTGGCGGCCGAGGGGGCGGGGCAGGAGCACATTCGCCAGGAGGGTCAGCGCCTGGAAACGGATGCCTCGGGAAATCCCCGCCTGCTCGATATCGGGATCTTCCTGAAGGCGAAAATTGAAGAGTATTTCAGCAAAATCGGCAAGGAAATCAACTTGAAATACATCGATCCCAGCTATACGATTCGCAGCGTTCCGGCAAACGCCAGCGACAGCATGTACTGCGGCGCCCTCGGACAATATGCGGTTCACGCCGGAATGGCCGGAAAAACCGGCATGCTCGTCGGTCTGATGAAGGACGAATATGTCCATATCCCTCTCAAATTGATCAGTTCGGGTACAATGGTCGATCCGGGCGGAAACATCTGGATGAGGGTTCTTGAAGCCACGGGGCAGCCCCCTTCGATGAAAAACGATTAAAAATAGCTTGCAATTCAGCCGGATTTGATTTAGAAACCGGCAGCATTTCGGAGAGGAGCTTGGATATGTCGAGAATCTGTGAGATATGTGGCAAGAAACCGGTAAAGGGCCATAAGGTCAGCCATGCGAACAACAAAAGTGTGAAAATCTGGCGCCCAAACCTTCAGAAGATCCGTTGTGTCGTCGGTAAGTCGGGAGAGGTAAAGCGGGTCAAGGCCTGTACCCGCTGCATCCGTTCAGGCTTTCTCAAAAAGGCCGTCTAAAGTCGGAAAAGGGGACACCTTGCCGCAAGGTGTCCCCCCAGTCGGGCCGGAGCGGCGGCTGCTCCGGCCTTTGTGATTTGATCTTATTTCTGGGCGGCGTTCCGGATCTCCAGCTTCTTCAGATCCGCCATCTTGATCTGGTAGGTACCATACTTCGTCCGGCCATAGGCTTTCTGGGTTTTGTTCAAGTTGAGTTCGGACGTTCCTCCGTCGCGCAGCTTCACAAGACCGATCAATTGCTCCGCATTCACGCGGAAAGATACCTGGTCGATGTTATCGAAGGAGATGGTGTATGTGCCTTCTCCCCTTTTCCCTTCCAGAAAGGTTGCCCCATCGATGCTGGCTTCACTGCATTCGGTGATGACATCCGTCTGGTCCACATAAACGGCAAAATATTTCTTGACCGGTATGGGGATCTTCTCCGGGGTTGCCGGCCCTTGAAGCGAGCCCATCCCCAGCAGTGCAGGAATCGCCAGCAGCAGAAAAAAACAGCCTGTTCCTCTTTTCATGACGCCTCCGATTAAAAAATACAAATTCTTTTCCCGTCTCACCCCGAATGAACGGCTTGATGATAGCAATTCAGTGCATCAATTTCAAGATAAAAGAAGGGAATTCTCTCCTTGACAAGAGGTATCGCCTTGATATGATCATTTTGCGTTGGAAGGCATGAAAAGACCGGGCAGCGAGCAAACATGAGAGGCGATTGGAAGCATGATCTCCGCAGGAAGACTCCCCACGACCCTCTGGCGCTTGCGGGAGGGAAATCAGGATATCGAGGATCTGCTGGTCCGGGAGCTGGGGATCAGCCCGATCATCTCCCGGATCATTATGAGCCGTGATATCTGCGATCCGGATGTTGTTCGCCGCTACCTCTCCCCTTCCCTGCATGACCTGCACAATCCCTTTCTGATGCAGGACATGAAAAAGGCGGTTGACCGCCTCATCCTCGCCGTTTACCGGAACGAAAAAGTGGTCGTCTATGGGGATTACGATGCCGACGGGATTACCTCCGTTGTCGTTCTTATCCATTTTCTCAGAGAGATTTATCCGGGAGCGACCTACCACATCCCCGACCGGATAACGGAGGGCTATGGCCTGAACCGGGGCGCGGTCGAACGGTTCCGATCCCAGGGGGTCGGCCTGATCGTCACCGTCGATTGCGGCATATCGGATCATGACGTCGTCGCGTATGCACGGCAACTTGGGATGGATACGATTATCCTGGATCATCATGAACTTTCCGACACCCTTCCCGCTGCGGCGGCGGCAGTCAATCCAAAACGGGCGGATTGCCGTTTCCCGTTCAAGCATCTGGCCGCCGTCGGCATCGTCTTCAACTTTCTGATTGCGATGCGCGGCGCCCTCCGCCGGGAAGGGTTCTGGCGGAATGATGCCTATCCCAACCTGCGGGAATATCTCGATCTTGTGGCTCTCGGAACGATCGGCGACATCGTGCCGCTGGTTGACGAAAACCGGATATTCGTCAAAATCGGCCTCGATCTGATATCGGAGGAGAGAAGAATCGGTTTGCGCGCGTTGAAACAGGTTTCCGGGATTGAGCATCAGGTGATCGATTCGAGCAAGGCCTCCTTCACGCTGATTCCCCGAATCAATGCGGCGGGACGGATCGCTTCGGCCGGCGAGGCCGCAGAGCTCCTGCTCTCCGATAATCCGGATCAGGCCGAAGAGCTTGCCCGGAAACTGGACGGTTTCAACCGGAAACGCCAGGCGATGGAGAAGGTGATCTTAAATGAGATTCTGGAAAAAGTCGAAAAAGGGATCGCGGTCGGGGAGAGCGGGCCGCTCGTCTTCGCTTCACCAAAGTGGCACCCGGGTATCCTCGGCATCGTCGCCTCTAAGCTCGTCGATCGCTTCGGCAGGCCGGCCATTCTTATCAGTCTGAAGGACGGGGTCGGAAAGGGATCGGGACGCAGCGTCTCCGATTTCAATATTTTCGAGGGGCTGAAACGCTGTCAAGCGCATCTTCTTTCCTACGGCGGCCACCACTACGCCGCTGGCATTTCGATCAGGGAAGAGGATATCGATCCTTTTTCAAAACTGCTCCGCGAGATCGTCCGTGAAAATGGCCCGGACCCTGATTTTGGGGTTTGCACAACCATTGATGTCCAATGCGGTCTGATGGACATCACGCATGAGCTTCTCTCCCAGATCGAGCAACTGGCCCCATTCGGAAGCCGGAACCCGGAGCCGGTCTTCTGCGTCCGGAATGTCAGTGTGGCCTCTCCCTCGATTGTCGGGAACAATCATCTGAAGATGCGCGTCAGCCATGACGGCGTATCCCGTAACTCCATCTGGTTCAGCAGCGGACAGTACCTTCCGGAACTCTCCGCGGCGGTCCTGGATATCGTATTCACTCCGCAAATCAATACCTGGAACGGCAACGCGGATATCCAGCTCAAGATGAGGGACATGGCCGTTCAGCCGAATGGGGACACGATCGAAATCGTGTCCCCAACGTCTCAGCGGAGGGTCAGCGCGTAGGACTTGATGCGGAGGACAGGGTTGTAGGACTGTTTGGATTCAGCCAGATTGGGCAGGTTCATGTCGCTCTCCTTGTTGATATAGCGAAACGGACGGAAGAGCCTTTTGGCGCATTCATTGTCGAGAAACTGATACAGGCCCTTGATTCCGGAATCGGCCTTTTCGAAATTGAGTGTGGCGGTCGTCTCGTTCAATCGCGCCCCGATTCCAAAAGCAGACACCCGGCCGTCCACACGGATCAGGAGGCCCTTCCATTCAAGTCCCTCCATGTTCTCGAGCGCTGTGATCACCGCATTCTTTTCGCAAGCCAAATCGCTTTCCGGATCGGCGTCACAGTCATGCTGTTCGCACCAGATGTCGAGAAACTTGAGACATTCCGCTACATCCTTTGCGTGGATCTCTTCCACCTCCACGCGGCCCCTTCTCAGATATTCCCTTGTAAACTGACTGATAAGGTTGCGTTTTTTTGAATACTTGTTTCCTTTGAGATGAATCAGATCCTCCGTCAGATAGATGTAGTCCTCGTATCCAATCTGCTCTTCCAGGTCAAAGAGGGCCTCCAGTTCCGAACGATCCAGCCTCTCCATGTAATCCGCGGGGACGCGCCAGTACCGCTCGAAACCCATTTTTTCGGCATACCTGTGCAGCTCAGCGGGTGACGGGAGCCGTTCTTGCGCAAGGGGAAGGATGAGGTGGCGAATGGGGACATGATGCCGCATCGTGTCCCCGTCAACACCACGATGCGGATTCGTGCTGTTAGGGGGGACACCTTGCAGCAAGATGTCCCCTTCTTCCATTTCACCGGCGATGAAGAGTTTTCCCTCTTCAATGCGGTAATAGGCCTTGAACGAGCGAAAGCTCCAGGCGATGAGGGAGGCTGGAGAATAGACACAGAGACTGTAATGATGTCCGGCAAAGAACGGCTTCAGGATCCGATAATCGTCGATGGCAATCGGCTTAAAGTTCATGATTTACGGATCATCAACATCGGAACGGCAGCGGGCATCTCGCTGAAACCGGCGTGGCGATAAAGGTTTGATGAACCGGGCTCCGCAATGAGCCCGATCCAGCGCAGGCCGTCGGCATGGAGACGCTCCAGGATGGTCCGGAGGATTCCGCTGCCGATGCCCTGATGCCGTCGGTTGCTGCAGACGGTCAGATCCTGTATGTAGGCGTCGCTGATGCCGTCGCTGATCGCCCTTCCCATTCCCACGATCTCCTCTCCCTCAACGGCGACGACGAAACAGTGGCTTCCCGCGACCAGCTTCCGAATCAATTGCGGACTATCTTCATCGCACGCCTGTCGCCATCCCTGTGCGCGGTAAAGCCCCGCGATCATCCGGCTCTGTTCCGCGGTGGGCGTGTCGATTACCATACAGTTGACCATCGGGCTATCTCCAGCCCTCCCCTGTTCTCGTCCGGAATGCGGGATTTTCTTCACCGGCATAGATTCTCCCGGTCAGCGATTCGAACAACGGTGGCTACTATACGGTTTGAATCGTGCTGTGTCAAGTCAGACCTGGCCAACGGCAAGCAAATAGGTCGGTTCTGGAATCAATTTCTCAAAAACAGGGGAACAGCCATGTTTAATGAATCCCCAGTTTCTCCCTGCGGTGATAAAGAGAATCGTAACTGATTTTTAGCAGTTCGGCAGCACGGGATTTTGAACCGCCCGCCTTTTCCAGCGCTTGTTCGATCAGCCGCTTCTCAAATTTTGCAAGTTCATCGTTGAGATTGAGTCCATCGTCAGGCAGATCTGGGGTCGTCTTTTCCTCTTCCTTGCTGATCTCCTTGGAGAGGATGAGATTCTCGGGAAGGATGATATTCGAGGTCTCCAACGCAACGCTCCGCTCGATGATGTTCTGTAACTCGCGAATGTTGCCGGGGAAGGGATACTGCATCAGCAGCTCCAGCGCATAGGCGGATATCGTTATGATTTCCTTTCCGAATTCACGCGAATATTTCTCAATAAAATGTTTCGTAAGAATCGGGATATCCTCCTTTCGGTCCCGGAGGGGAGGGAGTTGGAGCGGGATGACGTTGAGTCGGTAATAGAGATCTTCCCGGAATGTCCCGATTTTCACGTTATCCGCGAGATTCTGATTGGTGGCGGAGATGATGCGGACATCGACAAGCATGTCATCGGCGCCGCCGACACGGCGAAACGTTTTTTCCTGGACAACGCGCAGCAGCTTGACCTGTAGCAGCGGAGGTAGTTCGGCAATCTCATCCAGAAAAATGGTCCCTCCGTGGGCAATTTCGAAAAGTCCTGCCTTATCCGAATAGGCGCCGGTAAAGGCCCCCTTGATGTAGCCGAAGAGCTCGCTTTCAAGAAGGTTTTCGGGAATTCCTCCGCAATTGATGACGACGAAAGGCATCTTCCGACGGGAACTGTTCTCATGAATGGCTCTGGCGACGAGCTCTTTGCCCGTGCCGCTCTCTCCGAGGATCAGCATGTTGGCGGGCGTGTCCGCGACCTTCTTGATCGTCGCATAGACCTTGAGCATCTCCCGACTGTTCCCGATCATGTTCCCAAAGCCGACGGCCTCTCCCACCTCCTTGAGAAAGAGGGCGTCGTCCCGTTTCACCTCTTTACCGGCCAGCGCATTTCGAACGATTCTCTTCAAGTCCTCGATCGCAAAATCCTTTTCGATGTAATCATAAGCCCCTTCCTTCATCGCGTTGACGGCTGTTTCTCCGGACGCGTAGGCCGTGATGAGGATGACCATCGTTTCCGGGGAAAGCTGCTTGACCTCCTTGAGAAACCCGAGCCCGTCCATCTTCGGCATCTTCAGGTCCGTGATGATCAGATCGAAAGTCTCTTTCCGGCACCGGGCGAGGGCCTTGCCGGCATCGCCGGCCGTGACAACCTGGTAGCCTTCACGGGCCATCATGATTTCCAAAAATTCCCGCATCCCCTGGTCATCGTCCACCACAAGGATCTTGGCCATCGTTCCCCTCCCGTCTCATGAAATGGTCCGGTTCCCGTCCGCGGTGATAATCAGTGCGGGAAACCATATCCTGCAGGTCGTACCGCTGCCCGTTTCAGATTGAATATCGATGCTCCCCCGGTAGCCTTCCAGTATCCGGCTGACCACCGCCAGCCCCAGCCCAGTCCCGACATCCCGTGTCGTATAGAAGGGTTCGAAGATCTTTCGAAGATCCTCTTTCCGGATACCACATCCCGTGTCGCTAATCTTGATTTCCACACCAGCCCTTCCATCATTCCGGGTGGCACGGGCTTCAACCGTCAGGTCGCCCCCATCCGGCATTGCTTGAACCGCGTTGAGGATCAGATTCCAGAAAACCTGCCGGATTTCGGTCTTGTTCGCTTGAATCCCCAAAGGATCCTCCGGCATGATCAAGTCGATTCGGAGGGGTTCAGGCCAGTCGGGGACGCAGCGCAGGGAATCGAGAACATCCCGGATCGCGCCCCTGACATCGAT
>JAHIMW010000116.1 GCA_018896355.1 Pseudomonadota bacterium | reverse complement strand
GGGAGGGGATTAAGGGGAGGGGGAAATTACATCCGGAAATACAGTCACTTATCACCCCCACCCTAACCCTCCCCCGTGAAGGGGGAGGGGATTTCAGACTTTTGACGAGTTCATCACTCTTAAAACTCAAAAAAACAGTGTCCCTTCCCGGATGATCAAAAATCTTGGTCCTGGTTTCCCGGCAATTCGGTGAACCGACTTGGTTACGATTCATTTCTTTCAATCCAGTAATCTGGCTTTCTGTGTTAGAGCAAATGGGGACGGTTCTGTTTTCTTCTCGTGGAAAATAGAACCGTCCCCATTTGTTCATGGTCAGACCGCCAATTCTTTCAAGCGCTGGAGGGTATCCGGAAACTTGCGGACGAGCATGATCAGCGTGGCTGCTTGATCGTTGGGTTTGGTTCGTCCCTGTTCCCACTTCTCCAATGTCCGGGGAGAAACATGCAGTTCATGAGCGAATACCGGCCTGGATAGATGCAGATTCTCCCGTGTCTCGCGGATGATCTCGGGCGTTACCTCGATTTGAGG
The DNA here is from genome assembly GCA_018896355.1 of Pseudomonadota bacterium. Taxonomy (GTDB): domain Bacteria; phylum Desulfobacterota; class Syntrophia; order Syntrophales; family UBA5619; genus UBA5619. The sequence goes on along the minus strand of JAHIMW010000116.1, from coordinate 6,617 downwards.
TTGCGGATCAACAGTGTATTTTTTCAGTGTGATCTTGCCTTCACGCCATTGGTTGATGTCTTCGGCAGCCTCCATCAGTTCATCAAAAAGTCTGCGTTTTTTCTCTGCCTTTGCCATAACTACCACCTTTCGACTACTTTCTTCAGCAGTTTGTATTCATCCTTCGAGAGATCTTCAAATTCATTCTTCCGGTAGATGGTCAGAAGGTAGATATGACCGCCAGCCATCTGCCAGAAGTAGATGATTCTCAGACCGCCACGTTTGCCGCCGCCCTTTTGTTTCCATCGGACTTTACGAATTCCACCCGTGCCCTTGATTACATCTCCTGCATCCGGCGTATCAAGCAGGTAGTTCTGAAATTCCCGGAGTTCATCCTCTGTTAGATAGTTCGGCCATCTCCGGGTGAACGATTTGGCTTCTACAAAGACTATGTTCATACTATACCCTTCTGGCGTATATTTCGCAAATATTTTTATCCCTATTAACGCTTCATCAATCTCCCGATGCCTGGGGACGGTCGAAGCCTTTTTCTCGCGACGGTTGACGTAAACAGTGTGGTTGCCACCCATACCGCTATTCGATTATTTGCCAATATCCTCCCTTATCGGGGCCGACCCGTCGGATGAGTCCTGCATCCTTCAGCTTCGCAAGATGCTTTTGCACAGCGGAAGGATTGATGGCGAGCGATCTGGCCATGCCCTGACGGCTGATTCCCCGGTTTGCCCTGAGCATTTCAATAATCTCCCGGTGACGGGGCGGAAGCTCTGATAACCTTACTGACCACTTATCTGACCACCCTACCTGACCACCCATCGTCTCTTGTAACCTATTGTTTTTATCTCTTGTGTCCTCTGCATCCTTATTTTCTGACCACCTTGCTTTGTCGTTGAGGGAGGGACCTTTTTTGAAAATAATTTTGAAAAACAGCCCGCTTTCCTTAAATTCCGGTTCAGGAAGATTGGCCGAAGCGCAAAGATTCACCATCTTCCTCATTCCTGTCCCCCACTGTTCGATGAAGCCAATCTCCTTGAAAAACCGGGCGATAACCTTGTTGCGGATCTCGGATCTGCCGGCCATGATATCTTCGATTTCCAGGGAACGGGGCAGACAGCCCGGAGAGGTTATCTCGATCCGATCATCAAAGACGGCAAACTTGATATCGGCGCCCGAGATGCTGTAATCCCTGTGAACGATGGCGTTGACAATCGCCTCGCGAATAGCATCCAGCGGCACTTCGTAGCGGTCAATTCTTTGGAGCCCTTCGATCTTTCCGCTCTTGGCGATATAGGTCATGGCGAATTTCATTGCTTCTTCCGCCTGTTCATAGAGGAGGCCGGAAAATTCTTTCTGATCGATGAATTCAACCATTTCCGCACCTTTGAAGCGGGCGCATTTCACGCGGGCATACTCAAAGAGAGTTTCTCTTCCCGCAAGCATCATTCCTCCCACCGTAACAAAGCGCTGTTTTCCCTCTTCCCTGATGATTCGCAGATTCAAGAGATCCGGCGGCTTTAGCTCTCTGCCGCTCAACCGCTGGAAATCTTTCTTTAATCGTTCAATATCAATGTGTTCTTCCGTTTTGTCATAAAGAGGTTGTTCATCGAAGGAGATGTTCAGTTTTTGCCTTTCCAATTCGCCGATCATTTCCCGATCCGCAGGTTTGTTCACGGCGCCGACACGGACATAAATACCATTCTCCCGTCCTTTGCTTTTGAGGTAATAGGGCTTCAAGGCGCCGGGATAGATTTCCACAACCAGAATTTTCCTATCTTTCACGCTTACCAGATAAATTTCCGGAATGATGGCCGGGCAACAGCGATCATAGATCATGCCATAAATCCGGTCAGGAAAATCAAGGGCCTCGTTTTCGCTGACGCCGATCAATTTACGGGATCTGTCTTCAATGCCGATAATGATTTTGCCGCCCGCCATGTTGGAAAAGGCGACGGCTGTCCTGGCCAGAATTTCGCCGCCGGGTAAGGTTTCCTTGAACTCAAGGGTCTTGCCTTCTCCTTTGCGAATTATATCGGCTATATCAGGCATATATGTCTCCGATATTGAATCGTTTTCTCACTCATCATTCCCGGCCTTTTCTTGTCCCGGTTTATCGGTTCTTCAGATACTGCTTCAAATCTCGATAGTAGTTTTCGTGAGGACCAATCATAACCAACTCCAAGTCTTGGCCAATTTTTCGGTAGGCAAGAAGGTATTGAGTGGTCTCCGTCTTGAACTTGTGGACAAATACCCCCGTGAGGTCTCCCTTCTTCTCCTCGCCAATCGAAGGATTTTGAGCGATCTTTCGCACCTCCTGGTCTAAGATCTCTTTTTCCGGCTTCCGCAGCTTCTTTACCTTTTGGGCGAAAGAATTTGACTGGTATATGGCCATAGGCGCCTATCCGAACCTGTATTCCGTTTTTTCACCCTGTTCCAATTCCTCCAGCCCGATCAAAATTTCCTTGATGAGAGAATAGGTCAGATCCGGGTTTTCTTCGGCGCATTTGCCCATACGAGCCCAATGATCAATTTGGCCGGCTACGGACCTGTGGTCAATTCGGCTGAATTTTCTGGCGTAAGCGACAAGCTCTTCAGATACCCTTACGGCTGTTGCCATAACATCCTCCTGCATCGGTAGTTGCATTTTGACATCATTCTATAACAAAGAATTGCTTAATGCAACCAAACAATCCACGTTGTTTGATAATAGGTGACGTACGCTGTCGGGCTGATTGTCCGGCGGGGAATTCCCGAATATCGCCTTCAGCCCAACAAGCCCTCCGGATTGCAGACCCGGATCTCCATCCCTGAAATCCGTTTCAGGTAGCCGGGCGTCGGAACGGGGCAGACGAGATAGTTTGCGCCCCGGCCGTAGAAGCTCCGGAATTTTTTCAAGGCATCGGCATTAAAATGATCCGGGCTCCATTTGCACTCGATGGCGTCGACTTCATCGCGTTTCCTCACCAGGATGAAATCGATCTCCCTGCCGTCGGTGTCCCGCCAATACTGAATGGTCCGGTCGGGAAGATGTGCCTGCAGATATTCCAGGACGAGGTGTTCCCAGAGGATCCCGTAATCATCAGGTCTCAGCGGCTCCCATCCCCGGCAGAAACCGACAAAGCCCGTGTCGAACCCATAAACCTTGGGCATTCGGACGATCTCCTTGCCGCCGCCGCCAAAAAAGGGGCGAACCAGCGTCACAGCGTGGGTGATCTCCAGCGCCCTCAAATGGCTTTCCACGGTCGGCCGGCTGATCCCAAGGGAGCTCGCAACCTTGGCGGTCTCCATCTGGCCGCCGCTCTGCCGCATGAGGTACTCGAAAAACAGGGTGAATTTGTCCGGATTGCGGAAGGCGAAAAGCCTCTGGATGTCGCGGGCGAAAAACGAATCGATCCATTCCCGGTAGAAGTCTGGTTCCTTGGTTTCGGATAGCAAGGTCTGGGGCAGGCCACCGTGGTAGAGTCTCTTGAGAAGCGGCGTTTTGTCGAAGGCGTCGAGCTCGTCCCAGAGGACCGGGGGAAGACGGACGAGACGCTTTCTTCCTGTCAGCGTATCCTGGAATTTTCGGCTTGCTGCAAGGGTGGACGAACCCGTGGCCATGATTTTCAGATGGGGAAACAGATCGGCCCCGATTTTCAGAGCCGTGCTTGGGTCCGGCAATTGATGCACCTCGTCGAAGACGACCACGGGGCGGGTGCAATTGCGGTAGAAAAGCTCCGGGTCGGACATCCTGTCGCGTGTGACCGGAAGATCGCAGTTGACATAGACCATCCGCTCCTCGCCGAGACTCTTTGCCAATGTGGTTTTTCCCACGCGTCGCACCCCGGCGAGCCAGCAGATCGGCGCTTCCCGCCAGGCGTTTTCGATGCGGTTGAGCCAGAAGGGTCTTGATTTCATGGAAGCGTACTTATCATATTATCGTAGTAAATGTCAAGTACGAATCTTTACACCCTGATCAAAAAGTTTTCCAAAACGAATATCAATCTTCTGCGGAAAAATACGGGGCTTTCCACGATTGCCATAGCCTTCAGATTTTCAATGCCGGTGACAAACCAAGGCTCTTCCAGTCCAGGCACTTCCCATACCCAATCCGGAGTCTTCAGCCGTAACTCGGCGCACAGCGCTTCGACCGTTGAAGCCAACAGAGCATCAAAGCGAGGATGTCTTAATGTAAGCGGCTCAGGAAGAAGTCGAGATATGTCTTTGCAATAGCGGACATCATCAACAAAATTGAAAAAAGGAATCTCCCAATTTTTTTTACTCCTGAGCATATTCCGTCTTGCCTGTTTTATGGTGGATGGTACGTAGCTCAACTCAAAAGTTCCTCAATCAATAATTTTGTTGTCGGCTTGATCAGATTTCTTGGATAGTATTTACCGATAATTTTTAACACGGCAGGCGCATCTTTCAATTTCAGTTCCCGTATGAGAAATTGTATGTCGTCAGTGTCCTGTTTATGCCTTACCGATATAGCTTTCATAGCCAGAAGATATTCCGGATCGGCGTGGTAAACTGTAAGATTATGCCAGTTAAAAAGAATTTTATCTTTGTGCTTCTTTTTGCTCAAATATCCCTTAACGCCATCATTAAGCCAGTCAAGAGGCAAATGATGTTCCTTGGCGATTCTTAATGCCGCCAAATGGATTTTCTGCTCGGGTTTAAAGACAGCATCAATATCCTTTGTAGCGGGCCGGGCATCAAAAACCATACACATTATTGCTCCGCCATATAGACAAATTTCACCCTTGATGCCCATTTCGGCAAGTTGATCGTTCAACATTTTGAGATATTTCTTGATTTGTTGTTTGGTCATTGTTTCATCTGTGCCCATCCTTCGTCTCTGACAATAACTTATACGCCCATGTGCGGGTGATTTTACGGGATTCTATCCATAGGCAACATCCTACAATGATTTCAGCATGGCGGCAATGAATTTCGTTGCTCTTGAACAAGGAAATATTCGCCACTGATCATTCATGAGTTCCTATTTCCTTGCAGTGCCGCAAGCAATTTAATATGATCGCCGGGAAAAACACAACCGAAAAAAGGACTCCCGTGGCCAAACCGACCTTCTGGAACAACAAGAAGCGGTATTACGATCTTAAAAGTTACTGGATCAACCGCTTCGGCTGCCGGGTGCACAAGCTCCCGATCGACGCCGGCTTCACCTGCCCGAACCGCGACGGCAGCGTCGCCACGGGGGGATGCATCTATTGCGACGGGCGGGGATCGGCGCTTCGTCAGGCGGGCCCGCTTCCTTCGGTCGGCGACCAGGTCCGCCGGGGAAAGGCATTCTACCGTGAGCGCGGCAAGGCGGAGAAATTCATCGCCTATTTTCAGACCTTCACGAACACCTATGCCAAGGCGGAAACACTCCGTGCGCTTTACGACGAGGCGCTCGCGGAGGAGGACGTGATCGGCCTTTCGATCGGCACGAGGCCGGACTGCCTCCCCGACGACACGCTTGCGCTGATCCGTTCGTATGCGGAGCGGCATCACGTGTGGCTGGAGTTCGGCCTCCAGTCGATCCACGACCGGACGCTTCAGACGATCAACCGGGGCCACAATGCGGCGTCCTTCCGCGAAGCCGTCCAAAGGGCCTCCGGGGGGGCCATTCGGGTCTGCGTCCACATCATCGTCGGCCTTCCCGGCGAGACCCGCGAGGAGATCCTGGCGACGGCAAGGGAGATCGCCGGGCTGCCGGTTCAGGGGATCAAGATCCACTCCCTCCTTGCCCTGAAGGGGACGGCGCTCGGCGAACGTTATGCAAGAGGGGAAATCGACCTGATGACCCGCGAGGCGTACGTCGGGTCGGTCTGCGACATCCTGGAGATCCTGCCGCCGGAGATGGTGATCCAGAGATTGACGGCCGAAGGTTATCGGGATATCTTCCTTGGACCGGTGTGGGCGGAAAACAAGCTCGCGGTCCTGAACGCAATCGACCGGGAGATGGAGAGGCGGGAGAGTTGGCAGGGGAAGAAATGGAGAGGAGCATCATGATCGGCATCGTGGATTACCGGGCGGGAAATCTCACCAGCGTCGCCCGGGCGCTGGAATCGCTGAACGAACCCTGCATGATCACAAATGATAGCAGATTGTTGGATGACGCAAGCCATATCATCTTCCCCGGTGTCGGCGCCGCCGGCGCAGCGATGGCGAACCTCCGGGAGAGCGGTTTGGACGGCCATCTGAAAAAATGGGCGCAGAACGGTAAACCGGTCCTTGGAATCTGCCTCGGAACCCAGGTGATCTTCGACCGCAGCGAGGAGGACGATACGCCCTGCCTCGGCATCGTCCCGGGAGTCGTCAAGCGGTTTCCAGCGGATCTCCGGGAAGGGGGAGAGAGGCTCAAGATTCCCCACATGGGCTGGAATCGCGTCGCATTCCGGAAGGATCATCCGGTTTTCGCCGGTATCCCCGGGGATGCCGAGTTTTATTTCGTCCACTCCTACTACCCGGCCCCGGCGGACGAAACCTGGGCCGCCGGCTGGACCGATTACGGCATCCGTTTCTGTTCCGCCGTGGCCCGGGAAAACCTTGTCGCGGTCCAGTTTCACCCGGAGAAGAGCGGCAGGCCCGGGCTCACCCTGCTGGCCAATTTCTGCCGATGGGGAGGAGTCGAT
>JAHIMW010000115.1 GCA_018896355.1 Pseudomonadota bacterium | reverse complement strand
TTTTCAGATGGGCTAATCGATCAAAATCTTTTAGATTAGCTTTTATAAATTCACCTCCCCAGATGGTTCCATCCAATCCAAAGCCTGTCCCATCCATAGCAACCCCGATCACATCCCCTTCAAGTCCATTTTCAACCATCGCGCTGACAATATGGGCATGGTGATGTTGGACACCGATTCTTGGAAGATCTTGAATCGATAGAGCATACTGGGTAGAAAGATAATCCGGATGAAGATCATGCGCCACTGCCTTTGGCTCGATGTAGAAGAGCTTCTTAAAATGCTCGATTCCTTCTTCAAAAGAGGTGAGGGTTTCTAAATTCTCAAGGTCCCCAATGTGATGACTCATAAAAGCATATTGACCGCGGGTCAGACAAAAGGTATTTTTCAGTTCGCCCCCACAGGCCAGGATCATTTCAAGGGGAAAAGAGAGCTTGATAGGGAATGGGACATAGCCTCTGGACCTCCGAAGGACATAGGGTTTTCCTTCGATGATCCTTGTCACCGAATCATCGCACCTCATGTGAATCTCGCGATTATGAAAAAGGAAATAGTCGGCGATCCTGGAGAGACGGTGAAAGGCCTCCTCATTTTTATAAGAGATGGGTTCATCACTCACATTGCCACTTGTCATCACTAAAGCCTTGATGAGACCATCAAGGAGAAGATGGTGAAGCGGTGAGTAGGGGAGCATGACACCGAGGGTATTCTGATGAGGAGCGACAGCGTGGGCGATTGAAGAATCTTCCTTTCTTCTCAGAATGACAATCGGCCTTTCCACACTTAATAATAGCTTCTCCTCTTCTTTGTTAATTTCACAGTGTTCCTTTACTGCTTCAATATTCCGGCACATCACAGCAAAGGGCTTGCCTTCTCTAAACTTTCGGGACCTCAAAGAGGAAACAGCTTCTTGATTTTTTGCATCACATGCCAGGTGGAATCCCCCCAGGCCTTTGATCGCCACGATCTCTCCCTTGGCGAGCAGATCCAGGGTTTTCTCAATCGGATCTCCAAAAACTTCTTTTCCATCTCGATCCTTCAGACAAAGGGAGGGGCCACAGGCAGGACAGGCATTGGGTTGGGCATGAAAACGCCGATTCGTCGGATCTTCATACTCCTCCTGGCAGACAGGACACATCTTAAAAGGAGCCATGGTCGTTTTGTGCCGATCATACGGGATATCCTGAATAATCGTAAATCTTGGACCACAGAGGGTACAATTGATAAATGGGTATCGATAACGAAAGTTTTGCGGTGAGAAAAGCTCGGTGAGACATTGATCACATGTTGCCACATCAGGAGAGATGAGGACGAATTTATCCTGAACTTCCTCGCTTTTTCTGATTTCGAAAGTGGTGTAGTTCAGAGGGACGAGACATCTGACGTCGAACGTTTCAATCCGGGCTAAGGGAGGGGCAAGTCTGGAAATATCTTTTAAGAAGAGGTCAAGGTTTCCATCTTCGCTTTCGGCATCGATCAAAACCCCCTTTTCGTTGTTTAGTACCCATCCTCGAATAGAATACCTTCTCGCTAAATTATAGATAAAGGGTCTGAAGCCAATTCCTTGAACGATTCCAGTGATATTAATCTCGGTCCGTTTCATAATCTGTTTAAAATTTTATCATTTATGTTATGATCCAGCAAGTTGGGCCTTGACTTCGTCACCCGGTTCCATATTCCAATTACAATCCCTTCAGTTCAACCCCGGTGTTTGATTTTGATTGAGAATGTAAAGGTTTAAGGATTTGTAAGAAGAGGACAGGTGCCTTTAAGGTGACAGGTGATGTTTTGCCTCTCTTTTTAACTCATCCAATATTAATTCAATAATTCTCGGAATTTTCGCCTTGATTTCTGGAGAAAGCTCCATTCCCATTTCCAAGCATTTTGGTTCAATACCGATCACAGTGGTGTGGGGGGTTTTTCCTATCAGGTTTGATAAATCTAAGACCTCTAAAATTCCAATCTGATGAACCGATGTTTTGAAACCAAATGGAGAGTTTTGAACTTCGCCAATGTCAAAACGATAGATAGAACCTGGGGGAGCATCTCCTTTTACAGCATCAATTATGATTAATCTGTCTGCTTCCGTAATGATATTTAAAAGACTAAACCCGTCTGTTCCTCCTTCCACCACTGAAACTTCTGGAGATAAGTCCATTTTCATAAGCTCGTTGGCGACATGAACCCCCACTCCCTCATCGGAAAGGAGAAGATTCCCTACTCCTAAAATGATGATATTAGGGGAAGAGTTTCTCTCTTCCTCTTTTTTCTTAAAATTGGAAGGTCCGGTCAGATCAATCATTCTATAATAAATTTCCGGATCTCGTTGGTTTTTGGATCAATGAGATGGATAGCACAAGCCAAGCAAGGATCGAAGGAACGAATGATCCGAACAACATTGATGGGATTTTCAGGATCGGGGACGGGAGCGCCGATGAGGGATTCCTCATACTGCCCACGAACTCCATTCTCATCACGAGGCGATGCATTCCAGGTTGATGGAACAACTGCTTGATAATTCTTAATCTTTTTCCCTTCTACTTCAATCCAATGGCCTAAGGCGCCTCGGGGTGCTTCATAAAATCCAGCGCCCATACCACGTTCCGGTGGATCCCAATGCTCCTTATCGTGAATTTTAAATCCAGGCTTGGTCATTTCGCTAAGAAGCATATCACACCATTGATAACAGGCATCTACCACCAGTTTTGTCTCAATGGCGCGGGCTGCATGGCGAGCCACAGCGCCTGGCTTCGCACCTTTACCCACTAATCCGAGAACAGAGGGATTTTTGGCCACAAGCATCCGTGCTAAAGGTCCAACTTCCATAGGTTTACCGTTATAGCGAGGAGCTTTGACAAAGGTGTAGGCTTCCTTTTTATCAAGATCAAAAACCTGTTCGCCCTGATAAGGGTGGACAGGTTTGTTTTCCTTATACCAGGCATATTTCACTGATTCAGTGATTTTTTGGGGATCAAATGGCTCAACCTTAATATTCGCCGGGTTCAAACCCATAATGACACCGGGTGGGAAAACAAGAGATTTGCCTTCCGGATCCTTTTCAAGAGCCCCATAGGATAGATAGTTGTAATGGCCACCTCCTAAACCCATCTTGGCAAGTTCCCAAAGTGGACCCGTTCCGAAGGCCAGGACATCCGGTATGTAAACCTCATTAATAAACTTTGCCTGCTCGTCGAGCATGGTGCGGAACCGGGCAACCTGATTGATATCCGGATATGACGTGACCCCTCCGACGACAATATTCTGGTAATGGGGAGTGTGGCCGCCCCATATCGCTCCCATATTCCTTGCGTGAGCATGCATCTTCATCGCATCGATATAATGTTTGAAAGCAGTGATGACAACCTCCGGGTCTTTGACACAGAAGCCATCAGGTTTATATCTTGGGGTCAGAGGATAGGTATCTTTGGATTTTACTAAGTTGACAACCTTATTCTTCACAGCTAACAAATCTTTATCTTTCCCATTGTAATTGGCTATAGCCATGATATCGATATAGTCGAGAGCACTTAACTGATAAAAATGAAGTGGATGGTCATAGATATACTGGGCGCCCATGACCAGATTTCTGATCAAATTCCCCCCCCAGGGAACTTTTGCTCCAAAAGCCGCGTCCAGAGCACGAGCAGAGGCCAATTGATGAACGCTATAACAAACCCCGCAGAAACGGGAGGTAACGAAAGGAGCGTCTCGAGGGTCCTTCCCCTGGAGTAAGGCCTCAAAGCCTCGGGCCATGGTTCCGCTACTCCATGCATTCTTTACCTTGTCCCCTTCAACCTCTATTTCAATTTTTAAGTGTCCTTCAATCCTTGTTACAGGATCTATCGTAATTTTCTTAGCCATATGAAATTCTCCCTCCTTTAGCTATTCTCTCTTTTGAACGAGCCGGCCTCTTTCATCGCCAAGATTCTTTTTGAAATGATGCTCTCAGCAGTGTAAAGAGGAGACATCTCCTGGTAGAATTCTGGTTGTGCACATCCCATACATGGAGCTCCGCAATCGATGCAGAAACTGATCCCATCATTCCATCTTCGGATTGGACAGTCAGAGTTAGTCATGGTCCCCTTACAGCCTTTATGCAGCATGCACCATTCTTTCTGACCAGGGTCATTCCAGTCTTCGAGAAAATGATTTTCATCGAAATGAGCCCGCCGTCTACAGTTATCATGAATCGACTCAGCGTAATAGATCAACGGACGGCCCACATTGTCCAGCGGGGGGACTTTTCCTGTAGTCAAAAAGTAGAGAACTGTTCCAGCTAAATGATCTGGATGAACAGGACAGGTTGGAAGATTGATTACCGTCTTTCCAGGAAGAGCTTTATTGAGACCAATACCTTTGGACGGAGTTGCTGCAGGAATGCCACCGTAGGTAGCACAAGCTCCCACTGCAATGATTGCTCCGGCCTTTTGGGCTGCTTCCTCTAAAATCGTTTTGAAGGGTCGGCCGCCCACCATACAGAAGCGGTCATCCGCAGAGGGGACAGAACCTTCTACAATTAACACATACCCGCCTTCTTTTACCGTATCATGATAGACTTTTTCAGCGAGATGTCCTGCACCAGCCATGACGGTTTCATGATATCTAAGCGAAATTTTGTCTAAGATGATGGACGAAGCAGGTGGGTTTAGGATCTGGGTGAATGAAATGGTACATCCAGCACAATCTTGCCCCTCCAACCAAATAACCGGAGGTTTTTTAGAGGCACTTTCCATTGCCTGAACAACTTTCGTGGCAAATTCAAATTCTGAAATTCCGAATAATGCTGCCATTGCAGCGGAATATTTGAGAAAGTCCCTTCTACTCACCCCACAGGATTCAATTACATCTAAGAGTTTGTTGCTTAACAATTCCTCTTCCTTCATAATTTACCTCCCTTGCGATTTGATGCATTGAACATCTCAACGGTTCCTTTCATAAATTCTTAAAAAAAAACTTACTGCAATGGCATGAATGAAACCTTCCTCTTCCCCAGATCCTTTTCTAAACGACATTCATAGACTCTTCCTCTTTTTCTCTACCAAAGTTAATAAAAACATCCTCATATCAGACAGGAATAGGCAGATGACTTATCAGCCCCCGATTGCAGACATCTAGCCCGAAACCATACCAAGATGATTTGCAACGAGGGGGCATTCAAAAGGTTTTATTGTAAACTGCGTAAAAAATACCGTCGAAACAACCGCTTCTATGCGGACTTTTAAGATCTGCCGGAGATCCGATAAGAGGCTGGTCTTTAAGGTTACGCCGCTTGCTGTCATCTGTCCATTTCCCTACGTTTTAAGTATGAATTACTCAAACAAATTTAAACTCTCGGGGTCGTAGTTGCTCGCTATCATCATCCGTGTCTTTGTGCAAGCAAAATCTGAAAAATATTTCAGTTTTGGGGTAACACATTATCTGTCCAATGACATCGTCCTTACGGAAACAATTTTCCCAACTTGTCCCGGTTATAACCAAAGACAATAACTTCATCTCCCCGGGTGATAATTGGCGTTCTCATCTGCCCGTCTTTGGTTGTCACCAATGTAAGGATCTCCTCGTTGCTCAATGGATTTTTCAAGAGGTCATGCTCTTCAATTTCTACACCTTTTTGCAAAAGAAACTCTTTTGCTTGTATGCACCATGCTCAAGCAGGTCTTGAATAGAGCTTAACCTTTTGCTCACCCATAATCGTTCTCCTTTCTCAAAATACCCTCCACTTTCGACGCTCTGCCATTTAAATAAATGTTTGATGAGACCGTTTACCCATATATTTTTTTAAGTAGCCAGGCCATCTTTTGCCCGAGTAATTTCACAAGCCCGATCCCTTCATCGTCCTTTTCTACTTCCCCTATTTCCCGGCCAAAAGCGATTCCCCGACCCACAATGATCATCTGTCCACTCAGAAAAAAATGGTTCATGGTGTCAAGAGCGCTAATCCCTCCTGACCGTCGCAACGCAACCAAGGATGCCCCAACCTTGTCCTTGAACATTCTGCCGTTGGATCTCGCCACATAGCCGGTGCGATCGATCAGGGCCTTCATTTGCGGCGTCACGTCCTGGAAGTAAACGGGTGAGCCGAGGATAATCCCTTCTGCCCCGAGCATCTTGTCGATATATTCGTTTGCGGCGTCACTTTTTACAGCGCAATGCCGATCCCGGTTTTGACTGCACTTCTCACAGGCGATGCAGCCATGAATTTCTTTTTCCGAGAGTTGCACCAAATCGGTTTCAATCCCCTGTTTTTCAAGTTCGCTGAAAACATGACGGATCAGGATCGATGTATTGCCGTCCTTTCTTGGGCTGCCGTTAAACGCAACGACCTTCATTTTATTATTCTCCTTGAAAAAGATTCGAAAATGGTTCTACCTGGGCCTGATCAAGCACTTGGGAAAAATTGAGGATAGCGGTTATCACGTACATCATGTTTGATAAGTTGTAAAGCGGATCTGTTCACATAAATTCTCTCATATTGCCATTGCCGGGGGCGGCCTGACCGCTCAACTGGCCGCAGGCGGCAAGGATGTCCCGGCCGCGACTCGCGCGGAGGATGGCGGTGTAATGGCGGTCGAGCAGAACCTGTTGAAAGGCCGAGACCGCCTCCGGGGTTGGAGTCCGGTAGGGTGCACCGGGAAACTCGTTGAAGGCGATGAGGTTCAACTTGCAGCGGAGGCCGCGGAGCAGGCGGGCCAGTTTTTCCGCATCCGCCGGAGAGTCGTTGACGCCGGCCATGAGGGTGTACTCGAAGGTCAGCATTCGCCGCCCCGGCATCGGGTAGCCCCGGCAGGCGGCCAGCAGCTCCCTCAGCGGGTATTTTCGGTTCACGGGCATCAGCTCATCCCGTAGCCGGTCGTCCGGGGCGTTGAGCGAGATGGCGAGGTTGACACAGACGTCTTTTCCCAGTTTCACGATCAGAGGGGCGATGCCGCAGGTGGAGACGGTGATTTTCCGGTTGGAGAAACCGAGACCGTGATCGGAGGTGATGATCCGGATCGCCTTCAGGGTGTGGTCGTAGTTCGCAAGCGGTTCCCCCATTCCCATCAAAACGATGTTCTTGATCTCCGGACCCTCGGGCGTGTGGCGCCGGAGCATCGTCATTTGGCCGGTGATCTCGGAGGGGAGGAGGTTTCGCCTGAGCCCCTGCCGTCCGGTCAGGCAGAAGCGGCAGCCCATCGCGCAGCCCGCCTGGGTTGAGATGCAGGCGGTCCAGTGGTTCCGTCCGGGGATCAGGACGCTTTCGATGAAGAGACCGTCCTCGATGCGGAAGAGGACCTTTTTCGTCCCGTCCGACGCGGTCTGTATCCGGTCGATTGCGGGTTCGGCGATTCGGGTGAGCCCCTCCATCCGCGTGCGGAACTCCCGCGCGAGGGTTGTCATCTCCGCGAAGGAGGTCGCCCCGCCGATGTAAAGCCATTTCATGATCTGCCGTGCGCGGTACTTCTCCTTGCCGAGGCTGGCGATCAAAACCTCGATCTCCTCCAGGGAGAGGTCACGGATGTTGGGTAGGGCCGTCATGTTTGCGCCTGATTCCGATTTCGTCATAACGGCTTCGTAAAAAGTCCGGATGCTGCGTTGCACTTCATCCTTCGTCATTGCGGCGTACGCCAAAGTACGCCTCATTCCTCAGGATTCGCGCGTCTTGCCTGCGGTCTTTTTACGAAGCCGTCCCAGTTTCATTATTCCCTTGGCAGAAGGATGATCGCGATCCGGCGGTTCCTCGCCCGCCCTTCGGGGGTGTCGTTTTCGGCAATCGGCTGGTGTTCCCCAAAGGCAACCGCCGAGAGCAGGGCGGGATCGATTCCCTCCTTTTCCAGGAACCGGGTGACGTTGAGCGCCCGCGCCGCGGAAAGCTCCCAGTTTGTGGGATACCTTTTTGCGAGGGCCCCTCCGATCGGGATGCTGTCCGTGTGTCCCTCGACGCGAATCACCTTGTCCGTCACGGTCATCAGAATCTCGACGACGCGCTTCAGCACGCCCAGACCCTCCGGTCGGATTTCCGTCTGACCGGAGTCGAAGAGGATCCTGTCCACAACATCCACGGTCAGTTTTCCCCTGAGCTCGGTAATGGCGATCTGCCCCTGCGCGATTTCGTTCTTCATCTCGGAGAGGAGATCCTCGTAGGTCTTGCTGACCTTCCGGACCTCCACCTCTTTCGTTTGCCTCAACAGGGAGATGCTTTCCGCGAGCATCTGCTTATCGCCTTCCAGTTCAATCTGATGGTTCCGCAACCCTTCGATTGTCCGGCTTGTCTCTTCGGTGATTCTGTTCAGGCGGACTTCAAGAGCGGTCCGTTCCTTCTCAAACCTCTCCGTGTCGGCAATCAGTCTCTTCTTATCAGTAATCAGCCCATCCTTATCGGCAATCAGCGCATCCTTATCCGCAATCAGTCCCTCCGTTGCGGCCGTCAACTTATCAATTTGCGCCTTCAAGTCGCTGTTTTGCGACGTCCGGGCCGCCAGATCACGGTTCAGGGCATCGGCCTCGGCCTGTTTCCTGAGGTAGTCGCTCTGGGCGACGCAGCCGCTCAGGCCAAGGATAAGAAACGCAACCACCACGGCCGCCAGAACAGGGGTTTTTTGAAACATGGCTTCCTCCATAGATACCTTATACGTAAACATACTTCGATCCGTTCGGATTTTCAACCTTTATTGACCTGCTCCAGAGTCGTCATTATCGCCGCAGCGAAGAATATGAAACGGAGCAGGCTTATGCGGCAAAATGGAGGAGACGAAGGGTAGGGGAGAATTCCCGATCATCGATATGCTATCCCCGGAATGGCCCGGGCACGGGTTTTGACCGGGGTGGGGGTAACGCGCCTGTTACGAAACCAAACCGCTTTTCCCTACATGAAGATGTTGACCGACTCCCGCGCGATCATCAGGAAAGAGCGCGGGAAGATGCCCATATGGAACAATGCCCAGATGCTGACGCCAATCACGACCGCGTAGGCCGGAGATCGATCAATTCCGCCGATCTCGCCTTCCGGTTCCTTGAAATACATGTACATGATGACCCGGAGGTAATAGTAAACGGCCACCACGCTGTTGAGTACGCCGATAATCGCCAGCCAGTAATACCCGGCTTTGATCGCGTCGCTGAGGACATAAAACTTGCCCATGAAGCCGGCAAGGGGAGGGACGCCCGCCAGCGATAGCAGAAAAACGCTCATCGACAGCGCGATCATCGGGTGTCTTGTCGCGAGGCCCGCATAGGATTCGATGCCCGTATTGGGCGCCTCTTTCCGACCCAGAAGGATGACGACCGCAAAGGCCCCGATGTTCATGAAGCTGTAAACGAGGAGATAATAGAGGATGCTTGCGGAGAAAATCCTGTCGCCGACGGCGAAGGCGATCAGAATGTATCCGGCATGGGCGATGCTGGAATAGGCGAGCATCCTTTTGATATCGTTCTGCATCAGCGCGGTGATGTTTCCCAGGGTCATTGTCACGACGGCGATGATCCACAACAGGCCCGTCCATTCCGTCAAGAAGGGGTAGAGAGCCGTGTAGAAGACCCGGAGGAATGCGCCGAAGGCAGCAGCCTTCACACCGGTCGCCATGTACGCGGTGATGGAGGTCGGGGCGCCCTCATAGACATCGGGCGTCCACATATGAAAGGGGACGGAGGCCGTCTTGAAACCGAACCCCACGATGAGCAGGGCCATCCCCGCCATGAAGGCGGGTGTAATCACGAAGTTACCGGAGGTGACATAACGCGCGATTTCGCGGACGTCCAGTATGCCGGTCGTGCCGTAGATCAGCGCGATGCCGTACAGCAGAAAGGCGGTGGCAAAGGCCCCCAGCAAAAAATATTTGAGCGACGCCTCCGCCGACCGGGGATTGCCGATCAGCAGTCCGCAAAGGACATAGATTGCAATGGACATCACCTCCAGGCCGATGAAGATCGTGACGAAATGGTTGGAGGAGACCATGATCATCATGCCCAGAGTGCCGAACAGCAGCAGGGCGTAATATTCGCCTTTGATCATCTCTTCGCGTTCGACGTAGCGAAGCGACAACAGCGTCACGAGAAGTGAAATCACCAGCGCCAGCGCCTTGAAAAAAACGCCGAAGTTGTCGATCGTGTAGAGCCCGTTAAAGATGTCGAGGTCGCCGTTCCATAACCGGAAGGTCAGGAAAAGCGCGAGAGCCGCGCCGATCAGCGACAGACCGCCCGCAAGGCGCCCGGTATCGTTCTTCCGGCGAAAGGCGGACAAAAGTAAAATGAGAACGGCGACGAGCGTAATTACAATCTCCGGCATGATCCAGCCGAAGGCAAGTTCCGGCTTCATGACAACCATAATTTTTTACCTTTCATCTCCACGGAACCGGTCCCGCCGGATTGCTGCTCGCAATTTTCGTCTGCATGTTTTGGAGATAGCCTGCGGCCGTTGCGTCCATCTTTCGGAAAAAAGCCTGGGAGTAGAGTCCCATGAAAAATATGAAAAAGACAATCGCGCAAAGGATGACCGTTTCCCTTTTTGTAACGTCTTTTAAACCTCTGTTTTCCTCATTCGTAATCTGTCCGAACATCACGCGCTGGAACATCCACAGCATGTACACCGCGCCCAGAATGACGCCGGAGGCGGCCAGCACTCCATAAGCGACGTTGCTTCGGAAGGCGCCGAGCAGGATCAGAAATTCTCCCACGAAGCCGTTAGTGCCGGGCAACGCGATCGAGGAGAGTGTGATGATCATGAAAAAAACGGCCAGCTTCGGCATCACCTTGGAAAGACCTCCGAAGTCGGCGATCATCCGCGTGTGCCGTCTCTCATAGATCATGCCGACAATGAGGAACAGCCCCCCCGTGCTGATGCCGTGATTGAGCATCTGGTAGATGCCCCCTTCCAGCCCCTGCATGTTGAACGCAAAGATGCCGAGCATCACATACCCCAGGTGGCTGACCGATGAGTAGGCGATCAGCCGTTTCAGGTCCGTCTGCATGATGCACATGATGGCGCCGTAGATGATCCCGATCAGTGCGAGAATGGAGATGATCGGCGCCGCGGCAAAGGCGGCCTGCGGGAAGAGGGGGATGGCAAACCTCAGGAATCCATAAGTCCCCATTTTCAGCAAGACGCCGGCCAGAATGACGCTGCCCGCCGTGGGCGCCTCCGTATGGGCGTCGGGCAACCACGTATGAAAGGGGAACATCGGCACCTTGATCGCGAAGGAGAGCGCAAAGGCGGCAAAGAGCCAGTATTGCTTCACGACGGGGATGCTCGCCTTGTAGAGTTCCAGCAGATTGAAGGTATAGATGCCCGTATCGCGGCCGTAGTGGAAATAGAGGGCCATGATCGCCAGCAGCATCAGGACGCTGCCCACCATGGTAAAGAGAAAAAACTTGATGGCCGCATAGATCCGGCGCGGGCCGCCCCAGACGCCGATCAGCAGGTACATCGGAACCAGCATCAGCTCCCAGAAGATGTAAAAGAGGACGAGATCCAGCGCGCAGAGGGCGCCCAGCATGGCCGTTTCCAGCAGCAGGAACGACGCATAGTATTCCTTTACCTTGTCCGTGATCGCGTTCCAGGAACAGAGCACGCACAGCACGGTGAGGAAGGTCGTCAAGAGCACCAGCAGCATGCTGATGCCGTCCACGCCGAGGGTGTAGCCGATGCCGAATTCGGGAAACCAGTCGAGGTTTTCCATAAACTGCATCCCCGCCGTTTTTTCATTAAAATTGAAGAACAGCGGGAGGGAGAGGCCAAATTCCAGAATCGTCCAGACGAGCGTAAAAACCTTTGTCAGCAGGGTGTTTTTCCGCGGCAGCAGTATCAAAACAAACGCAGCGGCCAGGGGTAAAAAAATAATTGCGCTTAACAGAGGGAATACCATGTTCATTCACCGATCCATTATCAAAAAGAGTGAGGAGTAAGGGGTGAGGAGTGTCTTTCACCTCGCACTTCTCGCCTTACATTGAACACTTCACCCATAACTCTCAACTCTTCACGCCTCACCCTTCACACCTCACATTCTTCTAAAACATCGGTATTACGACAAGATAGCCGATCACGATCACCGCGCCGAGGATGATGGCGAGTGCATATTCCTGAACGTAACCGGTCTCCAGCCTTCTTAATCGTCCGCCCGCCCGTTCCACAACGACGGCCAGGCCGTTGACGGCGCCTTCGATCATGCCGTTGTCCACCACCTTGAGGAGCAAGGCGCCCGCCTTCAGGGTGCCCCGGACAAAGAGCATCTCATAAAACTCATCGACGAAATACTTGTTGTTGACGGTGCGGTAGAGTCGCGAGAAGGCTGCCGCAAAACGTCCCGGAAGTTCAGGCCGCTTGACGTAGAGGATGAAGGCCAGTGTGATTCCGAAAAGGGCAATCATTACGGAGGCGACCATCAGGGTCATTTCCAGTGAGGTATCGTGGCCCGCCGCGGCCGTTGTGGAGGCCCAGGCCGCAGGGATCAGGTCAAAACCGCCCGCCGTGGTTGAAGCAGGAGCAGCCGGACCGAAAATCGGCGCCAGAAAGTGTTCGATCGCGTTATTTCCTCCGAGTAGAGCGGGAATGCCCACGTAACCGCCGACAAGGGATAAAAAGGCCAGGATCGTAAGCGGGATGGTCATGACCTTGGGGGATTCGTGGATATGATGTTTGACTTCCGCGGAGGCGCGACACTCCCCGTGAAAGATGGTGAAGAAAAGCCGGAACATGTAGAAGGCGGTCATGCCTGCCGTTACGGCGGCCAGCAGCCAGATCAGCGTATGGCCGGTGCTGAAGGCCTTCCAGAGGATCTCGTCCTTGCTGAAGAAACCTGACAAACCGGGTATCCCGGAAATGGCCAGGCAGGCGATAAAAAAGGTCCAGTAGGTGACGGGGATCTTCTTTCTCAATCCCCCCATGTTTCGAAGGTCCAACTCCCCGCTCATCGCGTGCATTACGCTTCCCGCCCCCAAAAAGAGGAGGCCCTTGAAAAAGGCGTGGGTCATCAGATGGAAAATGCCCGCCGCATAGGCGCCCACACCCATCGCCACGAACATGAAGCCCAACTGGCTGATCGTGGAATAGGCGAGCACCTTCTTGATGTCGTACTGGGCGAAACCGATCGAGGCGGCGAAAAATGCCGTCAATAAGCCGATCAGCGCGACAATGATCATCGTTTCCGGCGCCATGCTGTAGAGAAAATTCAGCCGGGCGATCATGTAGACGCCTGCCGTGACCATGGTCGCCGCATGGATCAGCGAGCTTACCGGCGTCGGACCTTCCATCGCGTCGGGCAGCCAGACGTAAAGGGGGATCTGTGCCGATTTTCCGACGGCCCCGACAAAAAACAGCAGCGTGATCAGCGTCACGGCGTTGCCGTTCAGCAGATGGGCGCTATTCTGTATCTCCCCGAAATTGAGCGTCCAGACCCCCTCGGCACCCAGACTGACAAATAACAGAAAGATGCCCAACAGGAAACCGAAGTCTCCGATTCTGTTGACAATAAAGGCTTTTTTACCGGCGGTTGACGCCGAATCCTTTTCATACCAGAAGCCGATCAGCAGATAGGAACAGAGGCCGACGCCTTCCCACCCGACGAACATCAAGAGCAGGTTGTTCCCCGTCACCAGAAGAAGCATCATGAAGACGAAGAGGTTCATGTAGATGAAAAATCGCTTGAATCCGGGATCATCGTGCATATACCCGATGGAGTAGACGTGGATCAGAAAACCCACCCCGGTGACCACAAGGCACATGATCACCGAAAGGGTGTCGAGCCTAAAACCGATCGGCACACGAAATTCGCCCGAGGCGATCCAGTTGTAGAGGTCGGTTTCGAAGATCCTGGCCGCCGCCGGCATCTCCAGAAACTGTAGAAAAACGGCGAGGGATGCCAGAAAGGAGAAAAAGATTGCGAGGCAGGCGACCCAGGAAACGAAGCTCCGCGAGGTTCGACTTCCGAGGGAGGTGTTGATGATGAATCCCAATGCCGGGAAAAAGGGTATCAGCCAGATGAATTCAGCCATGGATGTACTTCCTCATTCTTTTTTTCAGCCTCTCAGCAGGTTGACTTCATCGGCGTTGACCGTTCCCTGAAGCCGGTAGACCATCACAAAAATGGCCAGACCGACCGCGGCCTCCACGGCGGCGACGGTCATGATGAAAAAAACGAACACCGCTCCGTCCATCGAGGAGAATGCGTTGCCGGAGGCGATGAATGCCAGATTAACCGCGTTCAGCATGAGTTCGATGCACATGAAGATGACGATCACATTTCTTCGGGTGATTGCACCGATCGCCCCGATCGAAAAAAGGATGCCGCTCAATACCAAACACAAGCCGGGAGGGATTTCCTGAAACATATCTTTCTCCTGTTGATGACGACCACGCCGTCATTTGTTCTTTTTGGCAATGACGACGGCGCCCACAATACCGATCAAAAGCAGGATCGATGCAATCTCGAACGGAAAGAGATACTGTCCGTACAGCATTGCTCCCATCGTTTTGGCATTCCCCGCAGCGGCGACCGCATCGGCCGGATAATCGCCCACCTTTGCCGTCATCCGGTAAAACAGCGCGCCGAAGAGCAATTCGACGAGCAGGATGACCATCAGCAGTGCCGCGGCCATCTTTTTGCCGAATGACCAGGTTTCCCTGGTTGTCTCCCCCTCCTGAGTCTTGTCCATGTTGACCATCATGATGACGAAGAGAATCAGCATCATGATGGCGCCGGCATAGACCATGACCTGGGCCACCGCGATGAACTGGGCGTTGAGCAGCAGATAAATGACGGCCATCGCAAAGAAGGTGACGATCATCCACAGTGCGCTGTGAATGGGATTTTTCCGGGTTGCCATCAGTACCGAAGAGACGATGACCACGAGCGCCGTAATCATGAACAGTATGAACTTGAATCCTATCGCATCCATCTTTTCATCCTTTGGCCGAAAGCAGGCTTTCCTTCGTCAGCAGGAAATCTTTCCTTGCGTAATGAACGTACTCGTAGTTCTGTCCCAATTTGATCGCGTTGACCGGACAGGCCTCCTGGCAGAAGCCGCAGAAGATGCATCGGAGGGCGTCGATTTCATATCTTCCGGGATAGCGGGAACCGTCTTCCCGCTCCCGGATTTCCAGCGTGATGCAGTGCGAAGGACAGACGGCCACGCATAACCCGCAGGCCACGCAGGCGGTCTCGCCCGTCCCGTTTTTTTCAAAGTAATGCATTCCCCGCCAGCGGGGGGATATCGCCCTTTTTTCTTCCGGATACCGTATGGTAACCGGTTTGGAAAAAAACATCTTCAACGTCAGTTTCAGCCCTTTCAGCAGAGGGAGTATCATAAAAGCCTCTCTATCTCAGCGCCACAATAAAGGCGGTGATCACCACATTGGCGAGCGCCGCCGGAAAGAGGAACTTCCACCCGAATTTCATGATGTGGTCGTAACGCATCCGCGGGTAGGTGCCTCGGACCCAGATGAAGATGAAGATGATCAGGCACGTTTTCAGGATAAACCACACCGGTCCGGGCAAAACCGGCCCCAGCCAGCCGCCCAGAAACAGCGTCGTGGTCAGGGCGGCCACCGTGACCAGATGGATATACTCGGCAATCATGAAAAGTGCGAACTTCATGCTGCTGTACTCGATGTTGAATCCGGAGGCGAGCTCGCTTTCCGATTCAGGCATGTCGAAGGGCGTCCGGTTGAGCTCGGCCAGGGCCGCCACAATGTATAAAAGAAAGGCAAAGGGTTGATAGACGATAAACCAGCAATCCCTCTGGGCTTCGACAATTTCGGTCAGGCGCAGGGAGCCGGAAAGAATAATCGTTCCGATCACGATGAGTCCCAGCGCGACCTCGTAACTGATCATCTGCGCCGCCGCCCGGAGCGACCCCAGGATGGCGTATTTGTTGCCCGATGACCAGCCTCCCAGGACTATGCCGTATTCCCCGAGGGTACCCATGGCGAAGATGTAGAGGATCCCGATATCCACATCCGCGATGACCAGTTTGATCTCCCGCCCGAAGAGGGTGACGCTGTCGCCAAACGGAATGACGGCAAACATCGAAAGGGCGGCGACAAACGAGATTATCGGGGCGATCACATAAACGGGCTTGTCGGCGTTGATCGGAATGATGTCTTCTTTGACAAAGGATTTTATCCCGTCCGCAATGGGCTGGAGCAATCCCCAGGTTCCCACCCGGTTTGGTCCCAGTCGGACCTGGAGGTAGCCCAGGAATTTCCTTTCCGCGAGGGTGAGATAGGCGACAAAGAGCATCAGGATCGAAATGACGACCAGATTTTTCAGGACCACTTCCAGGATATAGTAGTACAGTTCCATATCAAAACCTTAAACGACCCGTTAAAGTTAAACCTTCCGAGCGGATACCGCAATCACCTTGGACGGCCGCAACGAAAGCGCAAGTATTTCGCTCCGTATGGGGACACCTTGTCGCAAGGTGTCCCCGAGAACGCACTCCAGAACACCCGTTTTCACTCCCGCCTTGATCGTAACCGGCCTGGTAACGGCGCCGTCGGCGCTTTCGATGCAAAGACTCTCCCCATCGGCGATCTGGAGGAGCGCGGCATCTTCAGGGGATATGAAAAGCCGATCCTTTGGGGGATACAGGACTGAGTGCTGAGGACTGAGTGCTGAGGACTGAGAAGAAAAAAACTCAGCACTCAGCACCCTGCACTTAGCACTTGATGCTGCGGCATCATGTCCCCAGAGGTGGTGGTTCATGAAGAGGTCGCGGAGGATCAGCCGGTATTTTCCGGTCTCTGCATGCGCATCCTTTGCGTGGGAGGGGACACGATGAGGCATCATGATGTTAGGGGGGACACCTTGCGGCAAGATGTCCCCGGATGCCGCAAACCTTGCCTTGCCGATCCCCGGCTCTTTCGCGTCGCCCTCTTCTTTGAGGAGGCCCAGGCCCTGGATTTCATCGGTGATCTCCGCCGGGTTGCTGTATCGTTTTCCTCCGAGACGGCTGAAGAGTTCATTCAGAAATTCGTATCCCGCCGCCTTTCCGCTGCAAGCCTTCTTGACGGCCCTCACGCTGCCGTCACCGGAGATGAAGGTGCCTTCCTTCTCGGCAAAACTGGCGGAGGGCAGGACCAGACCGGCAAAATCCATCACGGCCGTCGGCAGCAGATCGCACACCGCGATGAACGCCTTTTGACTTAAGCCCTTTTTGACCAACTCTCCGTTCAGGTAATGGAACGGGTCATCTTCGTAGATGAAAAGTCCGGAGATCTCGGAATCGCGGATAAGCTCATCGGGCGAGGCCAGCTCCTTCAGGATCGCAACCGCACCCACGGCATTGGACTGGAGGGCGGCCGGCATGATCATCCCCCGCTTGTGCAGACCTTTCAGGAGGCAGAAATTCAGAAGCGCTGCGAGGCTTTCTTCACTGGTCGTGATGCCGGAGGCAAAAATAACCCCGGTATCCCCTTCATCCCGGATCAGACCATAGGCCTTGTCCAGCATCGCCGCTTCGACGCCGGTCGAAAGCGGCGGGGTCTCTTCATCGGCTGTCGTGAGGGACTGCCTCAATTCAACAAAACCCTCCAATGTTTCCGCATCCTTGTCGTACTTGCCGTCTAAGAGCAGCCTTCGGGAGAGCGCGTTGAAAACCAGGGCGTCCTGCCCGGGCGCAATCTTCAAATAGGCGTCGGCGATGCCGGACAGCGCACTGGGGAGGGGGTCAACGACGATCACCCTGGAGCCGTTGAATCTTACGGCCTCCCTGACCTTGTTGGCCAGCAGATGATTGTTGATCAGCAGATCGGCGCCGGCGACAATGATAGTTTTGCAGGTGCGGATCGTTTCGTAATGATAACCGGGATTTATCCCCATCCGGCGGAAGGCGGAGGCCACTTTCCCCGTATGGTAGGCGGCGGCGGAGGCAACGCGGCCATTCTCGAAGTGCGCCGCAATCCGGGAGATCAGGAAGATCTCTTCGTTGGTTGCCCGGGGCGAGACGATAAACCCGATCCCCTTGCCCTCGGCGGAGATCCGCTGAAGATTTTCCACAGTTATATTCAGCGCCGCTTCCCGTTCGAGTTTCTTTATCTCGCCATCGATTCGTTGAAAGGGTTCAGTCAACCTTGCCTCGTGGTTCGCAAAATCATAGCCGAAACGCCCGCGGATGCAGAGTGAAGTGTTGTTGGGCGGGAGGTTCGTCTCACTGATCACCTTGCTGATGATTTTCCCGTCCAAAACGTTCAGCGTCAGCCGGCATCCGAAGCCGCAATGGGGGCAGGCGGTATCGGTTCTTTCACTCTGCCAGACCCTCCCCTTGACCGGGCTCAGCGCTTCCGTCAGGGCGCCGACCGGGCAGAGGGAGAGACATTCGCCGCAGGAGATGCAGTCGCCGTTTTCCGTCGGGGCGATTCGGGCCTCAAAACCGTTGCCCTTGATGTCGATGGCCGCTCTTCCCGACACCTCCCGGCAGCCCTGGACGCATCTTCCGCAGAGGACGCAGCGGAGCTCCCAGTAACGGATCAGCGGCGTGGCGTAGCCCTCTTTTCTATCTTCCCGAAGGGCCGCGTATTCAACCTTCTCGATCCCGTGTTCATAGGCGAGCTCCTGGACCCGACATTCCCCACCCTTGTCGCACTGGGGGCAATCCAGCGGGTGAGCGGTGAGGATGAGGTTCAGGATTTCCCGCCTCATCTTCAAAAGCCCCTCAGATCGTGAGGTTACGGAAAGACCATCCACCGCCGGCGTCGTGCAGGAGGTCATCGGCTTCTCATAGCCTTCCACATCGACTACGCAGAGGCGGCAGGAGGCGATTGGGGAAAGCTGCTCATGGTAACAGAGGGTCGGGATGTCGATGCCCCCCTCCCGGGCCGCTTCGAGGATGGTTCTCCCCTCCCGGGTGGTGATCTCTTTTCCGTCAATGGTTAACCGAATCATGTCCATTATTTACCGTTCAACCCAGTGCAATCATGCCGATCCTGTAGCAACGGAGACAGCGTGCCGCCTCACCGATCGCCGCAGGGGCATTGTAGCCTGCCTCCACTTCCTCGAAGGTCCGCTTCCGCTCTTCCGGGTCGAGCATTGGCAGGTGTGCCCGCCTGAGGCCGCCGATGACGCCAAGCTGCTCCTCTTTGTCGTAGACCCCGATGGTGGAAAAAAGGGTCCTGAATCTTTCCTCGATCGAGGCTTCCACCTTGTTGCCGGTCAGGAAGAGGTCGATCTTTTCCGCCGCCCTCTTGCCGTTGCCCGTTGCCCTGACCAGCACATCGGGACCGGTGACGCAGTCGCCGGAGGCGAACACCCCCGCCTGCGAGGTGACAAATGTCTCTCCATCGGAATCAACCGTTTTCCATTTCGACAGCTTGATGCCGTCCGCCTCTTCCAGGAAGGAGTAATCCACCTTCTGGCCGATGGCAGGGATCAGGATATCCGTTTCAATGACAAATTCCGAACCGGGTACGGGCACGGGCCTTCTTCGGCCGCTTTGATCCGGTTCGCCCAGCTCCATGCGGATGCATTCGACCCCGACGACCTTTCCGTCTTTCTCGAGTATTTTCGTCGGATTGCAGAGGTAGTGGAAGTTGACCTTTTCCTCCTCGGCGTCCTTGATCTCCACCGGGTCGGCGGGCATCTCCGTCTTCGACCGTCGGTAGACGAGGTTCACATCCGGTTTCCCGATACGGAAGGAGGAGCGCACGCAGTCAATCGCGACGTTGCCGCCGCCGACGACCACCACCTTTTTCCCTTCCGGGTAGGGATCTCTTCCCAGGTTTATGTCCAGAAGATACTGGACGCCGGAGATGAAACCGCGGTAGTTCTTCTCTTCACCCTCCACCCCCATCGGCGAATTGCCTTGGGCGCCAACGCCGATGAAGACGGCGTCATGATCATTCCGGATGTCGGCGAATTTGATATCCTTCCCGATCTCGACGCCATAGCGGATCTCCACACCGGCCTCCTCTACAATCGCCACCTCGCTGCGGAGGATCGCCCGCGGCAGGCGGTAATCGGGGATACCCACGGCGGCCATGCCGCCGGGCTCCGGCAGTTTTTCAAAGATGGTGACCCGATAACCCATCAGGGCCAGATAGTAGGCGCAAGACAATCCGGCCGGACCGGCGCCGATGACCGCCACCTTCTTGCTCTCTTTATTATGATGGCGGCCGCTGATCTCAGGATGTCGGTTCTTTTCTATCTCATAGTCGGCGACATACCGCTTCAGCCATTTGATGGAGACGGCTTCATCGATATTCGCCCGGCGGCAGTTGGATTCGCACGGTCGGATGCAGACCCTTCCCAGCGTCCCGGCCATGCAGACCGCCTGCCGGATAGTCGCCAGTGAATCGGCGAATCGCTGTTCGCTGATCTCTTCCACATAACGGGGGATGTCGAGGCTGCTGGGGCAGACGCTGATGCAGGGGGCGGTGACGGAGTAGCGGTAGTTGCCCTCTCCGGCCTTCTTCTGTTCCGTGATCGCGGCGGCAAAGGCCTGCGGGAAATGTTGCAGAGCGTGGAGGATGGGGGTCATCCCCGTCTGGCCGATCCCGCATTTGGAGCCGTCGCGGATGGAGAGCGCCAGTTCTCGGATTTTCCCCGGGTACTCTTTCTGTCCCTCTCCGGCGGCGATCTTCTTTAGCCAGTCGGCGACGATCCTTGTCCCGACGCGGCAGGGGAAACACTTGCCGCACGATTCCCCCTGCACCGCCTCCGCATACTTTGCGCACATGTCGACGATGTCGACGTCGTCATCGCGCAGCGCGATGCCGTCCCAGCCCATAAAGGCCTTGATCCGCTCCCCGGGGCCGAACTCGGCGGCCAGCTTCACTTTCGCGGGAGACTTGTCGTCCGTCGCCGCGGCCTCCCTGCCGTCAAACCGTTCGTTCTGCCAGGAACTGAAAATGATGTCAGTCATAATGATCCTATCTGTCGATCTCTCCCAACACGATGTCGATACTGCCGATGGCGGCAACGACATCGGCGACCATCTGTCCCTCGATCATCTTCGGCAACGCGGCCAGATTGATGAAGGAGGGTGGTCTGATCCTCATCCGGAAGGGCTTGTTGGTCCCGTCGCTGATCAGATAGAAACCGAGTTCCCCCTTCGACGATTCGACGGAGGCGTAAACCTCGCCGCACGGCGGCCGGAAGCCCTCCTCCATGATCTTGAAATGGCGGATCAGCGCCGCAATGTCCCGGCCCACCTCCTCCTTAGCCGGCGGCACAACCAGCGGGGCGTCAACAGCGGCGAACGGACCGCCGGGCAGCTTCTCCGCGGCCTGCTTTACAATCCGGTTCGACTGCCGCATTTCTATCAGTCTCACCAGATACCGGTCATAGACATCCCCGTTCCTGCCCAGCGGGATTTCAAAGTCAAAATCTTCGTAGCTCGAGTAGGGATAGGCCTTTCGGACGTCGTAAGAAACGCCGGAAGCCCTCAGCACCGGCCCCGTGACGCCGTACTGAATGCACTCCTCCGCGGACATCGGCGCGATGTTCGTCGTCCTTTTCTTCCAGATGATGTTTTCCGTCAGCAGCGTTTCGTAATCATCCATCCGCTTGGGGAAATCCTCTACAAACGCCTTCACACGGGGCAGAAAGGTGTCGGGAATGTCGCTCGCAAGGCCGCCGATCCGGATGAAGCTCGGCGTCAGCCTTGCGCCGGTCGCCAATTCCAGGATCTCCATGATGGTTTCCCTTTCCCGGAAGGCGTAGAAGAGCAGCGTCATCGCCCCCAGATCGAGCGCATGCGTCGCGAGCCAGAGAAGGTGGGCGGCGATCCGCTGAAGTTCGGCCATCAGAACCCGCAGATACTGGGCCCTCTTCGGTATGTTGATGTCCAGCAGTTTCTCCACGGCAAGGCAGTAGGCAAGATTGTTGGAGAGGGCGCTTGTATAGTCAAGCCGGTCCGTCAGCGTGAGGGCCTGGGGATAGGTCATGGATTCGGCCAGTTTTTCGATGCCCCGATGCAGATAACCGATGTGCGGCTCGGCCTTGACGATGATCTCCCCGTCAAGCTCCAGAAGCAGCCTCAGAACGCCGTGCGTTGCGGGATGCTGCGGCCCCATATTGATCGTCATGTAGCGGGATTCAGCCATCGATTCTTTTGCCCTCAAAACGTTATTGTTCTTCCTCTAAGCAAACCTGAAGCGGTTGATCGAAATCCGCTCCTTTGACGGGGAAATCCTTTCTCAACGGGTGGCCGACAAAATCATCGGTAAGAAGAATACGTTTTAAATTCGGGTGGTTATTGAATATAATCCCGAACATGTCATACACTTCCCGCTCCATGTAGTCCGCCGCCAGCCAGATATCGCTGACCGTATCGAGCGAAGCGCCTTCTGCCACCGTCGTTTTGATCCGGAGTTTGTTGTTGAATTTCGTGCTGTGCAACAGATAAGCGATCATGAAGCGGGGAGAGCGGTCATTGAAGTCGACGCCGGCAAGGTCGAGGAGAAGATCGTAACAAAGCTTCTCTTCTTCCTTCATGAAAGTCATGACCTCTCTGAGCCTGCCCGCATCAACGGTGATGCTGGTCTCCCCTCTGAACTCTTCGCAGTCCCGCACCGCCTCCGGGAAGTTTTCCTTCAGCAGATCACCGGCCATGCACTTAGCCATTGTTCCTCCACGGCAAACTGACAAGGTTTCGTTGTCCCGCCGGTTCTGCGGCGATCTTCTCCTGAAGGGTTATGATCCCTTTCAGAAGACCTTCGGGCCGGGGTGGACAGCCGGGCACGTAGACATCCACGGGGATGATCTGGTCGACGCCCTGGACGACATTGTAGGTCTGGAAAATTCCGCCGCTGCATGCGCAGGCTCCGTAGGCGATGACCCATTTCGGTTCGGGCATCTGCTCATAGATGCGCTTCAGCATGGGCGCCATTTTCCTGGTCACGGTTCCGGCGACGATCATCAGGTCCGTCTGGCGGGGAGAGGGCCGGAACACCTCCGAGCCGAAACGGGCAATGTCATAGGTTGACGAACTTGCCACCATCATCTCCAACGCGCAGCAGGCAAGGCCGAAGGTTACAGGCCATATGGAATTTTTTCTTGCCCAGTTTATTACTTCCTGCAAAGAGGCGGTCGCCGCGGCTTCTACTCCCATTCCAGGGCCCCTTTCTTCCACACATAGAGATAACCGACAAACAGGATCGCAACGAAAATCAGCATCTCGACGAATCCGAACATCCCGAGTCCCCCCGTCACCAGCGCCCACGGGTAGAGAAACATAATTTCGATATCGAAGATCAGAAACAGCATGGCGATGATGTAATAGCGGATGTTCATCTTCATCCGGGTGGGGCCGATGGTCTGCATCCCGCACTCGTAGGTGGAAAGTTTGGTTTTTCGTGAAATTCGGTGACCCAGAAGGTGCGAAGCGCCGACGATCAGAACGGCAATCATAATGGCAAAGCAGAGCAAGATCAGGATGGGGATGTATTCAATCATGCTTCCCTCGAGAAAAAAGTTCAATGCAAAAAGGCGATCAACACCAAAAAGTTCCGTCTCGCTACACTGAATACGTTGCCGCTGTCAAGTAAAAAATGATGCGATTGATCATTAGGGTTAAGCGTACTTGTCTAAAAAGTCTTTCTTCCTTTTATCGATACGGAGTATCAGCGACAGGATAAGCCAGACTTCCAATCGCTAATGTTCATGGCGGCTTATCGGCCCAGATCATTGAATGCTGTTTGAAGGTAGTAGATGTAAACCATGAGAAAGAATATCATAAAAGGGGAGTGGTCGATCAGTTGATATCAGGCGAGGATGTTGGGTTCTTCAGTCACTCAATCGGGCGATGTCCAGCATTCCGTCCCTAAGAGTTCCCCGTCTGCAACTACAGGGATGCCTGCCTCTTTAGCCCTGATACAAGCAAAGATAGATGCCTCTGTGAAGATCCCGTCCGTGTGAAGAGCCCTACCTTAAAGAACGGCAGCTTCTTCGGCCGGACATCAACAGTTTTTCATTTGTCTTGATTTATTACGAATGATATGACCATATTGAAACATAAGTCAATAGAAATTGAGCGGTCCCCCATTATTCCATTGACACACAAGATCGTTCTTCGTAAACTCCCGCTGAGAAAATGCAATGCCTTGTCAGTCAGTTCAGCAGAACGAATACATTGGTTGCACTTTAATCTCCTTTCCGGAGGAAGGGAGATTAAATCCGAAGACGGGAGGTCTCTATGCCGGTAAAGCCGACGGAACGTGAAGAAGAGTATTTCGTGCGAATAGAACAGGAGATGCAGAAGCGGAGAGAGGAACAGAGGAAGAAACAGGCATCCAGCGAGCAAAGAGAGAAACTGAGAGAACTGCACTTTATGAAATGTCCTAAGTGCGGGACGGATCTTATAGAAATTGATTTCAAGGGCATAAAGATAGATGAATGTTCATCCTGCAGAGGAATGTGGCTTGATGCGGGCGAGTGCGATGCCTTGGCGAAGATCGAGAAACCTGTCCTTGAAAGGCTTTTTAAAGTGTTCAAGAAGTAGAAGGCCTCGGTTGCTCTCGGCAAGTCTAAGAAATTATTATCGCTATCTCGATTGTGGCGACCTGCACAAAGGTTTTACCTGCATGATATGAAAAGATTGCGGTATGAATATCTTTTAGCCTCCACATGCAAGCGTTAATGCTTTCAAACGAAAAGGTGGCTGAAGTGGTCGAAGCCGGTGCGGCATGGGCCGGATCTCCGGCCGAAGTGGCGGCGGCCCTGGTGCTGGCAAAAAAGGCGGGTATCGATCCAGGGAAGGTCATAGAGATAACGAGTGTCGGCGGGGCCCGCACCGGCGCCATGGAGGTTCGCGGGCCCCGGATGATCGAACGCAACTTCGCTCCCCATTTCTCCGTGAACAACATGTACAAGGATCTCTCAACCGCCATGAAACTGGAGGGGGTCAGAAAAAATGGGCACTAAACGATGGTTTCTCCGCGGAGTCCTCGTCACGCTGATTGCCGCAACGGTGACCGCCGTTCACGCGGCGGAAACGGTAAAGCCGCTGTCGCTATCCGAAAGCATCGATCTCGCGCTGAAGCGGAGCGTCCTCATCCATGCGGCTCGGGAAGGGGTGAAGGGGGCTGAGGCGCAGCGGAAGGAGGCGTTCACCGGCTTTCTGCCGAAATTCAGCACCTCCTACAGCTACACGCGACTCAACGATGATCCTACGGTCACATCTCCGGGCGGTTCCTTTACCTTTCCCGGTCCCTCGCCGATCCCGGTGACGATTCCTCCCAGCACCTACCAGGCCGGGACGAAGGAGAACTACAACTGGAATGTCGAGGTGCGGCAGCCCCTCTTCGCCGGGGGAGGGATTCTTGCGAGCTACGATGCGAGCCGTCTGGGAAGCGAGATTGCCCGCTTGGAAGAGACCGCGACGGTCCAGGATCTCGTTCAAGAAGTCAAGATCGCCTATTTCAATATCCTGAAGGCGGGCCGTATCCATGCGGTAGCCAGGCAGTCCATCGAGCGGTTGACGGCCCACCGGGATACGGCCCAGGGGTATTATGACGTCGGTATCATTCCAAGGAACGATCTTCTCTACGCCGAAGTTGAACTGGCGAACGGTCGGCAGTTTCTGGTACGGGCGGAAAACAGCCTGGAAATGGCGAAATCGAAATTCAACACGCTCCTCAGGCGGGAGATCAACGCCCCCGTGGAGATCGAAGACGCCCTGAATGACCGGCCCTTTACGAAGCCGCTCGACGGCTGCATTGCCGCGGCCATGGAAAACCGTCCGGAGATCCGGTCATACACGTTCCGCCTGGAACAGGCGAAGAACCAGGTCAAGCTGGCCCGAAGCGAATATTACCCGAACGTCGGGCTGGTCGGGAATTACGCCAGGTACGGCGACACACCGGGTGTCGCCGGGAGCCCCTACCGGGACCAGGAGAACTGGTACGTCATGGCCGTGGCAAACTGGAATTTCTGGGAGTGGGGAAAGACCAAAAGCCGTGTGGAGGCCGGCCTCAGCCGGGAGAACCAGACGGCGGACATCCTGACCAACATCCGGGAGCAGATCGCCTTGGAAGTCAAGAACGCCTGGATCCTCCTTCATGAGGCGGGAACGCAGATCCATGTGGCGAAAAAGGCGACCGAACAGGCCGAAGAAAATTTCCGGATCAACACCGAGCGATACCGGGAGCAGGTAGGGACCTCGACCGATGTGATCGACGCCCAGACCCTTCTGACAAAGGCAAAAGCGGATCACGACAACGCCCTCGGAGATTACAGCATCGGCCGGGCGAAGCTGGAAAGGGCGATGGGGGTTGCCGCTCCGGACGGGGTGGAGTGAGGGCATCGCCCAAGAGAAGGTCCGTTTGACGAAGGCCCAAGGCCAACGATCATCACGGGGTGACAGCGGGACGGGCGGCAATGTGAACGGCCGGCAAAGAAATTTGCCGGCATGATTCCGTTTAGTGGGACGAGGAGTGATCATGAAAAAGGTGTTATTTTTACTGGCGGCCGGCGTCTTCGCGTTTTCTCTCTGCTTGGCGACGCCGGCCTCCCTTTTTGCGGAGGAGTACTCTCTGGACGATCTCTTCCGGATCGCGCTGGCCCGTTCTGAAAAGCTCAAGATGGCGGAGGAAAACCTTGCCATTGCCGAGACGGGCAAGGATAAGGCTTTCTCCTATTTGCTGCCCCGCCTGACGGCGACGGGCGGTTACACCCAGTATTCGGAAAAGAAGTTTACCGCAACGGGGGGTGTCCTGCAGCCGGAGTTGGCCTACACCTGGGGGATTCGGGCCGAAGAGACCGTTTCCCTGGGCGGCCGGGAGCTGACGGCGCTCGGAATCTCCCGGCAGAACGTGACGAAGAGCCGGCATGACCTGACGGCGGTCCGCGAGGATTACCTCCTTCGGTACGTGGCCGTGGCCTATTACAACTGTCTGATGGCGCGAAAAAACCTGGATATCGCCGACGCGAATCTGCAGCGGCTGCAGAAGCACCGCGACGCCGCCGAACAGCGGCTGAAGATCGGCGAAGTGACGAAGACCGCGCTTCTGCGCGCCGAGGGGGAACTTTCCGGGGCGAAGTCGGAGAGCCTTCAAGCGCAAAACGGCCTTGAACTGGCGCTGGCCGTTCTGGCGAGCAATGCCGGGATCAGAGTCCCCTACACACTCAGTGAAGTTCACGCGGCGGAAGAGGAGATCAAGGATCTGCCCCTCTTCCAGCAACAGGCCTTTGCCGCGCGGGCCGACCTCAAGAGCCTGGATGTCCAGAAACAGATCGCCGCCGACCAGATCCGCATTGCCGAAGGGGCCTCCTGGCCCAGCCTCTCCCTCTTCGGCGTATATGCCGGGACCGATCAGTCTCCGGCCGCGTCGAATCTGAACCGGGAGAGCATCTACGCAGGGGTTGCGCTGAACTTTCCGTTCTTCGACGGGGGACTCCGGAAGGCGGACGTATCGGAGGCGAAGTCCCGGGAGAGACAGGCGGCGCTTCAGGTCGAGGAGATGAAGAAGGGGATCGACATCGAGGTCCGGAGCGTCTACCTGGATGTGGTTACGCAGAAGGGAATCCTTCGGTTCCTCAACGATCAGCTTCTCTTTGCCCGTGACAATTACCGCGCCGTGGAAAGGCAGTTCAATTTCGGCCTTGCGAACAGCCTCGATGTGATGGATGCCAACACGCTGCTCGTGTCGGCCGAGCGAAAGGTGGCGTCGGCGATTTACAATTATCAACTGTCGCTGCTCCGGATGAAAAAAGCCACGGGTACGCTGCTTGCGTCCCTGGCCGTAAAACCATAGCTATTTTGTTGTCAGGAAGGAGAGGGTTTCATGTTCGGAAGAGCATCATCTTTAACGGGGGAAAACGGATCGAATCGGCGCCGATTCAGAGCCGGCGCTCTCATCTCGGCCATTCTGCTGTGCGCAGCGCTTTTCGCAAACGTCGGATGCAAGAAACCGGAACAGAAGGCGGTGAAGGATCGCGCCGTCAACGTCCGCGTCTGGACGGCGGAGAGCCGCTCCCTCCGGCCTTTCGTGGAGTCCGTCGGAACCCTCAAGCCCTATGAGGAGGTCATCGTCAGTTCGGAGGTGGACGGAATCCTCCAATCGATCCGTGTGGACGAGGGATCTCCCGTTTCACACGGCCAGCTCATCGCCGAGATCAAGGAGACCGATTACCGCCTCGACGCGGAGCGGGCCGAGGCCGCCCTCAAACAGGCGGAGGCAAGTCTGGCGAACGCGGGCCAGGAGCATCGGCGCAAGGAGGCCCTCTACCGGGAGGAGCTTGTCACAAAGCAGCAGTTCGATGACATTGCGGCACGACTGGCCCTGGCCCAGGGTGACATGGAACGGGCGAAAGGCGGCCTCGCGCTGACGCGGGAGAAGTTGACCAGGACCAAGATATCTGCCCCGATGGCGGGTGTCGTTAAAGAGAAGAGAGTGACGGCGGGGGACTACATCCGGAACGGAACCAATCTGATCTCGATCATCCGGATCGATCAACTGAAGCTTGCCTTCAGCGTTCCAGAGAAGGATGTGGGGCGCCTCCGGGAGGGGCAGGATGTCGTATTTACCGTGGATTCATACCCCGGGCGTGAATTTCGAGGAAAGGTGAAGACGCTCTATCCCAGCATCGAGGAGAAAACACGCTCCCTTCTGGTGGAGGCGCAAGTTTCGAATCATGATGGAAGCCTGAAGCCGGGGTTTTTCGCCCGCGTGACGCTCTACACCGGGCCGGCAAAAAACAGGGTCGTCGTACCGATTACCGCCCTTCTTTACGACAATTCAACCACCAAACTCTTCACCGTTGAGGGTGACCGGGCGAAGGAAAAGGTGGTGAAGGTCGGCCGCAAATACGGTGAATTCATGGAGATCGCCGAAGGATTGAAGGCAAAGGAGCTCGTCGTGACCGTGGGGCAGAACAATTTGATGGAAGGGGTGCAGGTCAATGTGGCTCGCTGATACCTCGGTCAAGAGACCGGTTTTCGCCACCATGGCCATCATGGGCCTGGTGGTCCTCGGTGTGGTCAGTTATCCGAAGATCGGTGTGGACCTCTTTCCGAAGGTCGATTTCCCGATTGTGACGGTTTCCACACACCTGAACGGGGCGAGCCCCGAGGTCATCGACGTTGACGTTACAGACAGGATCGAAGGGGCGGTCAACACGATCAACGGCGTCAAGAGCATCACGTCGAGCAGTACGTCAGGGGATTCCCGGGTGACGATCGAGTTCGTCCTCGATCGGAACATCGATCTGGCCGCCCAGGATGTGAGGGAGAAGGTCGCCCTGATCCGCAACAAACTGCCCGCTGACATCGAAGAACCGAGGATCGCCAAAGTCGATCCCGATGCGACGGCGGTGCTCTGGATGAATCTTTCGGGACAAAAATCGGTCAAAGAGCTCTCCACCTACGTCGATGAGGTCCTCAAGGAGCAATTGCAGCGGATCAACGGCGTCGGCGACGTCCAGTTGTGGGGGCTCCGCCTGCGGCAGATCCGCGTCTGGCTCGACGCCGACAAGCTCCGGGCCTATGGGGTCGCGGCGACGGATGTGATGACTGCCCTGATGCGGCAGAACGTCGAGCTGCCGGGCGGCCGGATCGAGAGCCTCTCGAAGGAATACACGGTGATGGTCAAGGGGGAATTCGCCAATATTTCAGAGATCAACGACATGGTGGTCGCCTACGACAAGGGCGCTCCCGTTCGTCTTAAGGATATCGGCAAGGCCGAAGACGGGATGGAGGAGAAACGCACCCTGGTCCGCTACAACGGCGTCCCGGCGATCGCGATGGGGGTGCAGAAGCAGTCCGGGACCAATACCGTCCAGGTCGCCAACCGCGTCAAGGCGGAGATCGAGAAGATCAGAAAGACCCTTCCGCCCGGGATCAGCCTGAACATCGCTATGGATCAGTCCGTATTCATCCAGCGCTCGATCGATGAGGTGCAGAAGCATCTGCTCCTCGGGAGCTTCTTCGCGGTTCTGGCCGTATTCCTCTTCCTCCGAAACTTCCGGACGACGTTGATCAGCGCGGTCGCGCTGCCGGTGTCGATCATCGCCACCTTCGCGCTGATCCGCGCCTTCGGCTTTACCTTCAACAACATGACGATGCTCGCGCTGACCCTTTCGGTGGGGCTGCTCATCGACGACGCGATTATCGTGATCGAGAACATCTACCGCCACGTGGAAGAGGGGATGGCGCCGCGGGAGGCGTCGACCTTCGCCACCTCGGAGATCGGTCTGGCGGTCATGGCGACGACCTTCGCGATTGTCGCGATCTTTCTCCCCGTCGCCTTCATGAAGGGGATCATCGGCCGCTTCTTCCTCCAGTTTGCGCTGACCGTCGTCTTTTCGGTCCTCGTTTCACTCCTCGTCTCCTTCACGCTGACGCCGATGCTGGCCTCGATCTTCCTGAAGCGGATACCCCCCCGGCACGGCAATCCCGGGACGGACGCCGCTGTCCAAGTCAAGCCGAGGGGACGTTTTGCGGACCGGTTTGAGCGGGGATACAAGCAGATTGAGGCCGGCTACCGGCCGCTGCTGGCCTTTTCGCTCCGCCACCGCGGCGCCATGCTGATCGGGGCGCTCCTTATATTTGCCGGAAGTCTCTACATGACGACGTTCATCGGCAAGGAGTTCATTCCCCCGGAGGACCAGGGACAGTTCCTTGTCCGCCTGGAGGCGCCGATCGACTATTCCCTGGAAAAGTCGGACGAGCTTTTCAAGCCTGCCGAAAAGATCGTCAGGGAGACGCCGGAGGTCAGCGCGGTCTACTATCGCCTTGGCCGCGGGGGCGCCGTCAACCGGGGGATGATGATGACGCGCCTCGTTCCGAAGGCCGAACGTAAGAAGAGCCAGGAGCAGCTCAAGAAGGAGATCCGGAATAAACTCAGAAAAATTCCGGGGCTCAAGGTATCCGCCGAGGATCTCTCCCTGATCGGCGGCGGGCAGCGGCAGGTGCCGATCCAGTTCAGCGTCCGGGGGCGCGATCTGGATGCGCTCCAGACCTATACCCGGCAGATCGCCGGCGAGTTTTCAAAACTGCCGGGAATCGTCGATGTGGACACCTCGCTGGAGATGGGAAAGCCGGAACTCAAGGTCTTTATCGACCGGGACAAGGCAGCCGATCTCGGCGTGGATGTGGCCGCGATCGCCGAGGCTGTCAACCTGCTGATCAGCGGAGAGACCGAGGTGACCAAATACAAGGACGAGAGCCGGGGAAAGCGGTACGATCTCCGAATCCGCCTGAACCCGGAGGAACGGACCAATCCCGACGATCTGAGCAGGCTCTATGTCCGGTCGCGGGACGGCCGGCTCGTGGAGCTCCGAAACCTCGTCCGCATCCAGGAGGGGGGCGGGCCGAGCGTCATCAACCGGGTCGACCGGCAGCGGTCGATCTCGCTGTTCGCCAGCCTCGAAGGGAAACCCCTGGGGCAGGCGGTCGAGGAGCTGAACGCGATCGCCGGCCGAATCCTGCCCGCCGACTATCTTCCCAAGTACAAGGGGACGGCGGAAACGATGGGCGAATCCTTTCAGTACCTGATGTTCGCGCTGATCCTCGGGGTCATCATGGCCTACATGGTCCTGGCCGCCCAATTCGAGAGTTTCGTTCACCCCTTCACGGTTCTTCTGGCGATGCCGCTCTCATTCATCGGCGCGTTCGGCGCGCTGTTGATCACCGGAAATACGCTGAATATCTTCAGCTTCATCGGTCTTATTCTGCTGATGGGGCTTGTGAAGAAAAATGCGATTCTGCTCGTCGACTATGCGAATGTCCTCCGGGGTAGAGGCGTTTCCCGGCGGGAGGCGATCCTCCAGGCCGGACCGGTCCGGCTCCGGCCGATCCTGATGACCACCGTCGCGATGATTTTCGGGATGCTGCCGGTTGCGTTCGGCGTCGGAGAGGGATCGGAAACACGTTCTCCGATGGGGATCGCGGTGATCGGCGGACTCCTGACCTCGCTTTTCCTGACGCTCGTCGTCGTCCCGGCGGCCTACGATCTCTTCGACGACTGGCAGGATATCTTCAAGAGGCGCCGCGACAAGCGTAAACATCGTGAGGTGTGAGGTGTGAAGCGAGAGGCGAAACACTCTTTTCCGTTAACACTGTTGACGCGTCACGTTCTTCAGTGGTGAATCGGGAGGTGGACAACCATGAAAATGTTTCTGATCATCTACTGCGAGGCGGCCGATGAAGAGGTGATTGCCGCCCTGAAGGAAGCCGGTGTCCGGGGATACACGAAGATGGTGGAGGCACAGGGGGAGGGGACGGAAACGGAGCCGAAGCTGGGTACTCACTTCTGGCCCGGCAGGAACAATGTCCTTTTCATGGCCGTGGCCGATGACGCGATCGCCCATCTTGACGCGAGGCTCCGTGAACTCAAACGGGAACATCCGCGCGCCGGTGTCCGGAGCTTTCTGCTGCCGATGGAGGAGTTGGCCGTCTAAAGGAGATGAAGAAATGACGGAAAACGGTGCCGGGGAGAGGTGGTCCGAGGGGGACAGGCAATGCATCGCCGCACAGGGGCTCACAGAGGAAGAGGTCGGCAGGCAGCTTGCGCTCTTCCGGCGGGGGGTCCCGTCGGTCCGTCTGAACCGCCCGTGCGTTGCGGGCGACGGGATCGTCGTCATCCCCGAGTCGGAGCGCCCATCGCTGTTTGCGGCCTACGAGGAGGCCCGCCGGAGGCACCGGCTCATGAAATTCGTCCCCGCCTCCGGGGCGGCGAGCCGGATGTTCCGGGAGTGGTATCGCTGCCTCGCCGCTGGCGGTTTCGCCGACGGGGCAGCGCGCAAGGCCTTTTCCGGCGACCTGAAACGCTATGCCTTTTTCCCCGATCTGCGGGCGGCCGTCGCCGCAGCAGGAGAGGATCTGGAGTCCCTGATCGGGAAAGCGGAAGATGTGGCCATCCTGAAATCCGTCCTGATGGAGGAGGGGCTGAATTACGGATGCCTGCCCAAAGCGCTTCTGAAATTCCATGACTATCCGGAAGGGAGTCGGACCGCCCTCGAAGAGCATCTCGTCGAGGCGGCCCTCTACGCCCGCGATGCAAAAAACGTCTCCCGCGTCCATTTTACTGTTTACCGAGAACATGAAAGCACCGTCCAAACGCTTCTTTCGCAAGTGATCCGCGATTACGAATCCCGGCTGGATACCGTTTTTGAGGTCGGCATTTCCACGCAGGAGCCGGCGACGGACACCATCGCCGTCGATTCGGAGAACCTGCCGTTCCGCGATGACCGGGGAAAACCGGTCTTTCGACCGGGAGGGCACGGCTCGCTCCTCCGGAACCTGAATCTCCTCGATGAAGAGATCATCTTCCTGAAGAACATCGACAATACCGTGCCGGATCGTCTCAAGACGGGGACATCCCTCTGGAAGAAACTCCTGGCCGGCTATCTGATCCGGCTTCAGGAGGAGATCTTTGCCTCAGTTCGACTTCTCGCGGGGGGGGGCGGTACGGAGGAAGAATTGAAGCGGTTCCGCGATTTTGCGGAAAAGAGGGTAAACATCGGCTTCCCGACCGGTTTCCGGGATCTTTCCCTTTCCGAGCGACGGTCGTTTCTTTTCCGGAAACTGAACCGGCCTCTCAGGGTCTGCGGGATGGTGAAAAACGAGGGGGAGCCGGGCGGCGGTCCTTTCTGGGTTGAGGATGCGGATGGGAGGGGGGGGGCCTCTCTGCAGATCATCGAGGAGTCGCAGATTGACCGAAACGACCCGAAACAGCATGCCGTCTGGTTGTCCGCAACGCACTTCAACCCCGTTGATCTGGTCTGCGGCGTCCGGGATTTCCAAGGGCGGAAATTCGATCTCCCGGCGTTTATCGATCCTGCGGCGGTGGCGATCACCCGGAAGTCGGAGAAGGGGAGGGAGCTTCTCGCGCTGGAACGGCCCGGTCTATGGAACGGGTCGATGGCCTTTTGGAACACCGTCTTCGTTGATGTTCCGCTATCCACCTTCAATCCGGTCAAGACCGTCACGGATCTCCTCCGGCCGCAGCACCTGCCTTCCTGAACCGCCTCAGCAGGCTGTTCAAAAATGTCCGGATGCAAGGCCCCCGAAATCCCGAGCCGTGAGGCGTACTCGCTGGTACGTTGGACGGCGAAGGATGAGGGAAACGCCGCAGACGGGCGTTTTTCAACAGCCTGTTAGATGAGCAGGCGTTCGGTCTCTTCCGGGATTGCGGCAAGGACTGTAAGCGATGTCGCGCTCCCGTCCCGGAGGCAACCGGCGACCAGCTCGCGGTCGCGCGGACCGTCGCAGTAACGGGCGCAGATCCCGGCAGACATGAGCCGTGTTCCTTCATCGCCGCCGCCGGGAACAAGAACGGTCGGTCCAGGAAAGGAATCGATCCGGATCAGCGCATCACCGCTCTTGGCCAGACTCTCGATGGTTTCATTGTCCATGGCGTTCCGGCCAACGATTGCCTTCGTTTTTTCATCGAGGCGAAAGTGCCTTCCAACCTTCAGAAGCTCGATATCCCGGATTTCGTGATCGCGATGATGATCAAAGAGGTCGCGGAGACGCCGGGAGAAGATGGGATCGGTGAGAAGGCAGCCACTGGCGGGTGGGGGATAGGATGTGATGCCGTAATGGACGGCCATCTCCATCTGCCGTTTTCGGCCTCTCCCCTGGATATCGCAAAGGCTGCTGCGATCCACTTTGCCGGACCGTTCCGGTTCCGTCTCCGGCAGGAGTCTGGCGCTGAGGGGACGGAGGATGCGGTCCGGGTAACCGGCATTTTTTGCCACAATGTAGAGGGATTGTTTCCCCTGGGACATGGGGCGTTCCCCCAGAACCTCCCCTGTAAAAACGAAATCGGCGCCTTCTGCGTCCATACGCCGCCCGGCAACCTGGAGCATCAGTGTGTGGCAGTCGATGCAGGGGTTCATGTTCCTTCCATAGCCGTAGCGGGGCGCCCGCAGCATCCGCAGGTGTTCTGTCGTGATGTCGAGAACGACGAGCGGCAGACCGATCCTCTCCGCGGTCATACGCGCCTTCGCGGCGCTGAAAAAGGGGGTCTCAAAGGTGATCCCCAAAACTTCAATCCCCTGTTCCGCGATCACCTTGAAGGCCAGGATGCTGTCCAGACCTCCAGAAAAAAGCTCTATTCCTTTTACTTTCGACGGCATAAATCCTTTTTCAGTATCGGACGACACGTCCTTCCCGGCGGCCGTTGAAAAAAGGAAGGCCTGCGGGAGGCACATCGAAATCGATCAGGTATATCGGTTCCCCTTCGTTCATCACCCGAAGGGTGGAAAAAGAGCCCGTAAGCCGCGGGCGTTTGCCCTCTTCGGGAATCCGAAAGGAGAAATAACCGAAGGAGACGGGGATCCCCAGCCCCTGAAGCACGGCTTCGACGAGGGACCTGCCCTGATCCTTTTCTCCGATCGGGATCACCTCCGTACCCGCCTCCCGGAGAACCTGGACGAACTGTTCAGGCAGCCTCTTCGTTTGCAGGATGAACCGCTTCTCTCCCTTCCGGATGAGCAGATCGGCCGTGACGGAGAGGTTGAATCCGTTGCGGGCCTGGTCGAAGACGACGACCTCAGCGTTCCGGATCGGCGTCACACCGAGGGTTGAAAGAAGTTTTTCCGCGAGGTCGATGCCCTTCAGGGCTCGAAAATCCGCAATGGCTGGTTGCAGTGCAGACGGTGTTTCCAGGGAAGAGACCGCGCGGTCTTCTGCGATCTCCGTCACGGCGACACCGCTTTTCTCGAGGAAAGCCCTTGCCTCTGCGGGGAGGGGCCGTTCGCCGCGATCGAGCAGGAAGAGCCCCTGACGGTAGGTTGCGCCGCTTGCCGTCTCTTTGCCGATGATGAGCCAGTCGGGGAAGACGAGGATCTCCGGCTTCGAAGTCAACTCAAGGGGTTTGTCGGTCCGAACCATCCTGTAATTTTTGGAATGGCGGATAATCCCCAGCAAGCCCCCGAGTCCGTCACGAAACTCTTCCGCCGTCAGAAAGGCATAGTTTTTCCAGGATTGGCGGATCAGTTTTTTCAGATTCTCCGACAGACGATCTCCGTAATCCAGAAGAACCGTTGTTCCATCATCCAGTTCCACGACCGGGATCTGGGAGCAGTCGATGGTGACCTGTGTGGTCTCCTGCAGGGGGATGAAGTAACTTCCCGTAGCGGTGACCATTCCCCGCATCCGGCCGATGACCGGCCGGATGATTCCGAAAAGGGACTCCGGAATTGCCGCCTTTTCCGCTTTGGACTCTTCCGCAGGAGGGGCGGCGGTTTTCAGGGGCGCCGCCGGCGCGACGGCCGAACGAGCGGGCGCCGGGGGCAGGCGGAGGGACTGGCCGGCCGGAAGCCGGTTTAGATCCGGGATCTCCGGATTCAGCTTGCGAATGAGACGATAGGCCGGGAGGGCTTCCGCGGGGTTTACGTTCATTTCGGACAGAATGATCCGGCTGATGGAGTCCCCCTCCAGGATACGGTAAATAACCGGCGGGGAGGAGTTTTCCCTGTCGATGTCGGAGATCGATTCGGAAGGTTCTGAGCTGCCCGGGACCGGAAGAACGATCCTTTGGCCGGGCCGTATACGGTTCAGATTCCTGATTCCGGGGTTCAACCGGCGAATCAGGGCGTAAGAAACCGGTTCTTCCCCGAAATGGCTCTTGAGGATGCGGTGGATCCATTCCCCTTTTTTAACAACATGGACCCTGCTGCCGCCGCCGGCCGTCTTTTGAAGAACGAGGCGGGCGCTGTCCTCACGGGCCGAAAGCGGGGCATGGAGAAGGGGCAGGAATATCATGGCAACAAGTATAACGGACCTTCGAAACAGCGACCGTGAAGACGTTCTCCAAAATAGGCGCCAGCC
This sequence comes from Pseudomonadota bacterium, assembly GCA_018896355.1. Taxonomy (GTDB): domain Bacteria; phylum Desulfobacterota; class Syntrophia; order Syntrophales; family UBA5619; genus UBA5619. The sequence continues at coordinate 7,224 of JAHIMW010000115.1, read as the reverse complement.
ATTTTGACACCGCCCTTCTGTTCCTCCGTGCTTGGGCGCGTTTCCCGATTGCGATAAAATTCTGGTCATTTCTCCATCCGTTACCGGGCGCTCTGGAAGTTGTCCCGGAGAAGCTCCCGGGCAATGATCATCCGGCGCACCTCCGCGGTACCGGCGCCGATATCCCAGAGTTTCTGATCGAGATAGTGCCGGGAGACCGCGTATTCCTGGCAGTAGCCGTAGCCTCCGTGGATCTGGATGGCGTCCGCGGCCACCTTCGTGCCCATCTCTCCGCAGAAGAGGAGGGCGGCGGCCGCCTTGCGGTCCAGGTCGGTTCCCTTCCCCCCGACCTTTTTCTCCAGGGAGTCGCAGTAGGCGGCGGCGCTGTAGGCCATCCATCTGGAGGCCATGTAGCCAGTGTACATGTCGGCGAGCTTGCCCTGGATGAACTGGAACGAAGAGATCGGCTTCCCGAATTGGATTCTTTCCCTGGCGTACCGCAGGCTCAGCTCGAGGCAGGCCCGCTGCGAGCCCAGAGAGCAGCCGCTCAGGGTGATCCGCTCCGTGCAGAGACCGTTGGTGAGAATTGCCCCGCCGCGATTCAACCCGCCAATCAGGTTTCCTTCGGGAATTTCCATGTCATCGAAGGTGATCAGCGCCGTGGGGGAGCTCCGCATGCCCCACTTTTTGATTTTTTCGCGGTAAAGCCCCTTTACCCCGTTCGTCAGAAAATAAAAAGCGGAAATTCCGTGCGCTCCGCGGGCGGGGTCGGTCTTCGCATAGAAGAGCATGACATCGGCGACGTTGCCGTTGGTGATGAATGCCTTGCTCCCGTTCACGACATAGCGGTCATTCACCTTCACGGCCCGGGTGGTCATCCCCATCGCATCGGAGCCGGCGTTGGGTTCGGTGATTCCCAGGCAGCCGACGTACTCGCCGCTGCAAGCCCGGGGGAGGATTTCCATCTTCTGCTCTTCGGTCGCGTTTCGTCGGAAGTTGTCGAAGCAGAGGGTTTGGCTGGCCCCCACGGTCATGGCCAGGGCGTTGCTCACCCGGGCGATGGTTTCGTAGATGAGCAGGGTCTCCACGTAGCCGAGGCCCGCACCGCCGTATTTTTCTTCAAAGACGATGCCGTTGACGCCGATCTTGCCCAGTTCCCGGAACAGGTCCGGAGGCATCCGGTCCTGCTCGTAGAGTTCCTCCATCTGCGGTTCCAGCCAGCTGGATGCCCAGCGCCAGACGATCTCCTCGATCATTTTCTGCTCCGGTGTGAATTCGAAATCAAGCGACATAACCCCTCCCTCCTTTGAAGTCCAATGTGCTGCCAAGTCTTACGACAATCTTCTTGAAATGTCCAGCGGGAATGGGGCAATCGTTACCGCACGGGGAGGCCATGATCGGATGTTGACCATTTTCTGGGTTGCAAGATCGGTTTGAAGTGATATATATGAGCCGATTGGGAATAACAGGGCAGGCTGTACATCTGCTTCCGTAATGGTTTTGCGAAGGCGCATGCGACGGGGTTAGGAGGGTTCATGGCGGAAATGGAGCAGCAGGCGGCTCTGCTGAAGGAGATCCAGCTGCGGTTCGACCGAAAGCTGAAGGAGAACGAGATCAGTCTGCTGGAATACTGGAAGGAGCATCTGGACCGGGTGGGGGCGATGAAACCGGAAGGGATCGCCGCCCTCCAGCTTCAGGTGAGAAATATTTCCGAGATGATGGCAAACCGGATCCGGATGTTGAAGCGAGGGTGACTTAAAGAAGCAGGTTTTCCGTTTGGGTTGAGACCACGTTGAAAAGCTGATCGTGGATCATGGTCAATGGGTGAATGAAAAAGATGAGGGAGATAGCAGATTTTCTTTTTGAAGTCGGGATGCTGAAAAAAACCCCGCGGAGCGGTTTCCAGTTTCTGGGTTCCGGGTGCGAATCGGTGGCCGAACATGTTTTACGGACGCTTTACATCGGCTACGTCCTGTGCAAAATGGATTCGGAGGCGGATGAGTTAAAGGTCCTCCGACTCTGCCTTATGCATGATCTGCCCGAGGCCCGTACGGGCGACATGAATTACGTGAACAAGAAATATGTGACGGTGGATGAGAAGAAGGCGACCCGGGAGCTCGCGGAGCCGCTTTTCTTCGGTGGGGAGATCGAGGCCGCTCTCGACGAATTCAACGGGAAAGAGACGAGAGAGGCCCTGTTAGCTCGGGATGCCGATCAGCTCGCGCTGATCCTCCAGTTGAAGGAGTGTGGCGATCTGGGAAACAAATACAGCCGGGAGTGGATCCGTTTCGCCGTTCTGCGTCTTACCACGGAAAACGCCCGCAGTCTGGCCGAGACCATTCTCGACACCGATTCTTCCAACTGGTGGTTTAAGGACAAAAGCGACTGGTGGGTCAATGGCAATCACGGATCATCATCGGAGAAAAATAGATAAAGACTGACACATCCCTCCAGGCCGTCGTCGGGCTAGTGGTTGATCTCTTCTTGACACTGTCGTGAAAATGCCCTACGTTGCCGGAACTCGCAAACGGGAAGGACGAAGGATCTTATGGCCACGAAAAAGCAAAGGCGGACCGCAGAGGTCAAACACAAGAAAACGAAGAAGGGCCGAAGGGTTTTACTCCTTTCCGTGATTGTCGTTGCCTCCGTGGTCTTTCTGGCCATTTTTTTTATTACCCTGTTCGATTATATCTATCCACCCGCCACAGGGAGACAGACCGCATCGAAAAAGAGGGAGAAACAGGAGGTAACCCTCTTTTTTTCCGATGCCAACGAACGTTTTCTCGTTCCTGAAAAGCGGTTCATCCCCAAAGGAAAGGAGCCGGAGGATCAGGCGAAGGAGATCGTCCTGGCCCTCATCGCCGGCTCGAAGACGGGGCTGGTCAACACCTTTCCCGCGAAGACGGAGATAGAGGGCGTCAAAAAGGAAGGGGATGAGATCCTCTCCGTCAATTTCCGGGAGAGTCTTGTGGCGAATCATCCGGGAGGAAGCGCCGCGGAAATGGCGACCGTCTATTCACTGACCAATACGCTGACCACCAACCTGCCGTCGATCAAGAAGGTCAGAATTCTGATTGGCGGCAAGGAAAGGGAATCGCTTAAAGGACATATCGGTCTCCGCAGCCCGTTCATGATGAACCGGGAACTGATCGCTCCGGCGGCGCCGCCGAAAGAGGGATAGCGGGCTTGGCCCCGTGGTGAATCTCTATGGCATCCAAATCCAGACTCTCCCGCACGAGGAATATCGGAATCGCCGCTCATATCGACGCGGGTAAAACGACGGTGACGGAGCGAATTCTCTTCTACACGGGCAAATCCTACAAGATGGGCGAGGTCCATGACGGCGAGGCTGTGATGGACTGGATGCCGCAGGAGCAGGAGAGGGGGATCACCATCACCTCGGCGGTGACCACTTGCACCTGGGAAAACCACGAGATTCACATCATTGATACGCCCGGTCATGTCGATTTTACAATTGAAGTCGAGCGGAGTCTCCGGGTCCTCGACGGGGCCGTCGTCGTCTTCTGCGCTGTAGGGGGGGTTGAGCCTCAGTCGGAAACCGTCTGGCACCAGGCCGACAAGTACGGCGTTCCCAAGGTGGCGTTCATCAACAAGATGGACCGGGTCGGTGCGGACCATGCCGGTACGATCAGGCAGATGAAGGAGCGCTTCAACTCCCTGCCTTTGCCGATCCAGATCCCGTTCGGGGAGGAGGAGGCCTTCCGGGGGGTCGTCGACCTCATCCGGCGGCAGGTGATCACCTGGGATGACGCGACCAAGGGAGCCTCCTACGGATATGCGGATATTCCGGAAGAGATCCGGGCGCAGGCTCTGGAGCATCGTGACCGGATGATCGCGCTGCTTGCGGATCTGGACGACGCGATCGCAGAGAAATATCTCGACGGGACGGAGATCCCCGAGCAGGAGATCATCGAGGCGATCCGCAAGGCGACGATCTCTCTGAAGATCGTGCCCGTCGTCTGCGGTTCGGCCCTCCGGAACAAAGGGGTGCAGCCGCTTCTGGACGCGGTGGTTCACTATCTGCCCTCGCCGGAAGAGATCCCCCCCGTCACGGGCCTGAATCCGCTGACGAAGCAGAAAGAGGTCCGGGTGAGCAGCGACAAGGAGCCCCTGGCGGCCCTGGCCTTCAAGATCATGCAGGACGAGGGAAGAAAACTGACCTATCTACGGATCTATTCGGGACGCCTCCACACGGGGGATGAACTCTACAACGCGAGCCGAGGGAAGAGGGAGAAGATCGCCCGCCTCTTGAAGATGCACGCAAACAAACGGGAGCGGGTGGAGCAGGCGGGCGCCGGCGACATCGTCGCCGTCTTGGGGCTCAAGGAGATCACGACGGGTGATACAATCTGTGATGAGGCGCACCCGATCCTGCTTGAACCGATTGATTTTTATGAGCCGGTCATCAGCCAGGCGATCGAGGCCAAGACGCCCGCCGATCAGGAGAAACTGACCGCCGCCCTGAGCAAACTCATGGAGGAGGATCCGACCCTCCGGGTCAAGTACGACGACGAGACAGCCCAGACGGTCCTCTCCGGCATGGGGGAGCTTCACCTCGAAATAATTACCGACCGCCTGCAGCGTGAATTCAACGCCCGGGTGAACGTAGGCAAGCCGCGGGTCGTTCATCGGGAGACGATCCAGAAGCGCGTCGAATGCGAGGGGCTCTTCGAAAGGGAACTGGGAGAGAAAAAACATTTCGGTCATGTGAAGCTCATTCTTGAGCCGACCGACCGGGGCGGCGGGGTCGAGATCGTTCGCCGACTCGAAGAAGGGGCCGTCATTCCGGAAGAACTGCTGGTCGCGATGGAAGAGGGCGTCCGCGAAAGGGTGCTGAGCGGCGTTCTCGCGGGGTATCCGGTCATCGATATCCGGGTCGTCCTCCTCGGAGGGAACCAGAAAGAAGGGGAAACGACGCCGCTCGGCTGCAAGATCGCCTCCTCCTCCGCCTTTCGGGAGGGCTGCCTGAAGGCCGATCCCGTGCTTCTGGGGCCGTTGATGCTGGTGGATATCATCACCCCGAGCGAATTTATGGGGGAGGTGATCGGCGACATTCATGCCCGGCGCGGAGAGATCCAGGGCATAGCTCCGAAAGGGGCGGTCAGCGATATCCGCGCAAGGGTCCCCCTGAAGGCGATGTTCGGCTATTCGACGGATCTCCGCTCCGCCACGCAGGGAAGGGCCGTTTTTACGATGCAGTTCTTTGCCTACGATAAGGTCGGCTGATTTCTTTCCGATAGCGTTCACTATTGCAGCGAATCCTGATTCTATCATCGGTCGGAAAAGCAATGAGAAAGGGTTGATTGATGTCCCAACCGTCGCAAATCACGGATGACCGTTCGCGGATCTCCTCTATACTTCTGCTGGACAAGGATAAGCTTCTGCAAAGCATATTCCGCTTGAATTCTCTGTTGACTACGCCCTCCAATGTAAATGAAATCCTTGTAAAGATCCTCGATGAGGTGGTGGACGAAGTCCCTCAAGACGGAGGTGGAGAAACTCAAGGAGCGGGAGGATATGCTCCTCGGATTTCACAATATTCTCGGCAAATCGAAAAAGATGCTCAGCCTGTTTCATGTGATCGAAGAGGTGGCCGGGCACAACACGAACATCCTGATTCAGGGAGAAAGCGGCACAGGGAAGGAACTGATCGCCCGGGCGATCCACCGGCAGAGCAACCGGAACACCAAACGCTTTGTCGATGTCAATTGCGCCGCGATTCCCGGTACTATGTGGAGGAGTTCAACCGAAAATTCAAGAAGAAGGTCACCGGATTCACGGAGGATGCGGAGCGCATTCTGACCGCCTATCCCTGGCCTGGGAATGTCCGTGAGCTGAAAAATATTATCGAGCGGATTATGATCCTCCACAATGACGGGTTCCAGATTACCTGTGAAAATTTGCCGGCGGAGATGAGAATCACGACAAACCAGGAAAAACTCCGACTCCAGATCGACAACATCCTGCCGCAACTCTCCCCCGAAGGAATCGATTTTACACGGGTCATGGAAAGAATCACCAACGATATCAAGAGGAAGATTATCGAGAATACCCTGGCGGCGAGCAGAGGAAACAAGACCGAGGCGGCAAGGTGCTTGGGGATTTCCCGATACAAGCTTATTCGGGAACAAAAGAAAATCAATAATGATATCAAATGAATGTATTCAATAATCCATCGTGCTTAATATGAACATTCCGTGCCATTGCCGCACGTCCCTCTCGTTGCCACTGGTTTCTTGATTTTCATCCCATCATTCCGGCGGAGCCGTGCGGTATCTGCACTTTTCCGTTCTGTGCTTCCAGGATTTTATCCTCCTCCGATCGCTTTTAGAAGAGAAGAAAAGGCATTTTATTGAGCCGCTATAAATCATCACTATGATATCATTGTATTGTTACTGAAAAAATCCGGAAGGATCTGCCCAGGAGAAATGAATGACGGAAATTGGCATTACTATTGCTATTATTAAGGCTGTGAATGTTTGGCACAGCTCGACAACTCTAAATACGTGGACAGTTTTTCAAAAGTCTGTGGCCATTGAAATAGAGACCTGTTTTCTTGATGCAAGGTGAAAGTAAGAAGGATAAATCACGCGGTAGCAAGGGGGGAAATAAACCTCTTGGCCCCGGCCGAATTGATGAGTATAATTTTTTCCTGGCCCCGAATGAGGAGGCACTGGAGGAGGGTGTTCCGGAAGGGAAAGCAAAAAAAAAGAAAATAAAGGACCGGAACAAGAGCATGACCTTTTTTCTTTCGGAATAGAATAATTGTACGGACGTGGTCATTGTATTTTCTTTGTAGATCGGTGGATGGTTTTTCTGTTCTCTCCCGACCATCCACTGCCCAGGAATAATCTGAAAGGCGGTTCGGTCATCAAACCCCTTTCAGTTTTATAATGGTGGATGGTTTTTAGGCTCCCTCCTTTTCCATCCACCATTTTTTGTATTAAAGCGGTCCCGATTTGATCGACCGTAATGTGTCGTTTCAGCGACAGGTAAAAAAAAGCGCCCCGTTCCGGGACGCTTTTTTTTGAGCATTGATCATCTGACCTGGATTCAGGGACCCTTGTTTAGATTTTATCCCCGGTGATCCTCATCCCGTAGAAAGAGCGGTAAACGAAGACGAGGGCGATCAGGAAAAAGAGGCATGCGAGGCCGAGCTTCAGGCCCGCGTTCTGCATCGTAACCGCGATCTCCACGGAAAGAAGGCCTAAGAGTGTCGTGAAC
>JAHIMW010000114.1 GCA_018896355.1 Pseudomonadota bacterium | reverse complement strand
TCATCAATGCAGTAACTTATGGGATTGCTTCGTCGGCCTTTGGCCTCCTCGCAATGACGAATGGCGAGTTTTTCAAAGGTCTCGACTTGTCGTGATGCGACCGGCGCCGTCCGCTTTCAGTTGTCTGTTTCCGTGCGTCAGGATCACGTTTCCGCGGGAAAGGGCGGGATCTGCCGTGACGCGGATTTCCTCGATGCCGAAGCGTTCCTTCAGTGAAGCGATGTTTCCCCGCCCGGCGCCGCAGAAGCCGGAGAGATCGGCAGGAGAGATGGTGAAGTGTACTGTCAACCTGTCGGCGTCTGCTGTTCCGGAAGAGACGGCGCCGTTCCCCCGTTCGACGGACGAGAGCAGGGCGGCGGCCGATTCCAGGAAGAGGGCTGTTTCGACGAGAGACCGGAAGGCCGGATGGAAAGGCCCCGCGACGATGGCCCCCGGTTCTTCCAGCTCCCGTGTTGTCTGAAGGCCGAGACGGATGACGGGAATCCCCGCCGCGGTCAGCGCCTTGAGGGCATTTTTGCAGAGATCCGTCGCCTCCGGGATGGTCAGGGGCCTGTACGCGCCTTGATAAAAGGCCTGGGCAAGGGCGGTGTCCCTGAGGACGAGCGTGGGATGAATCCGGACCATATCCGGACGGAGCGTAATGGTCTTCCGGATGGTTTCGACGAAACGGTCGGGGCTGTCCCCGGGCAGACCGGCCATCAGATGGATCCCCGTTTCGAAACCCTTTTCCCTAAGCAGGGTGAGCGCCCGGACGGTGTCGGTTTCCGTGTGACCCCGACGGGATTCAATCAGCACGCCGTCATGCAGCGACTGCGCCCCCACCTCTACGGTCGTGACGCCGGCGGTCTTGAGAAGATCGAGAGCCTCCTTGTCGATCCCGTCGGGACGCGTCGAGATCCGGATGCCGTCCACGGCCCCCTCCCGGAGAAAGGGTGCGGCCATGTCGAGCAGACGGCGCTGTTCCTCCCGTTCCATTCCGGTGAAAGTCCCACCGTAAAAAGCGATCTGCACCGGGCCGCCCCTCTGCGGGGCGCTGACCAGGTGGGCGCGGACAGTTTCGGCGAACGCCGCTTCCGTGACTCTCTCCGGGCGATCCCCCGCGGTCAGCCGTTCGTTGCAGAACAGGCAGCGGTGGGGACAGCCCCGGTTCATCAGGAAGACGGGGATGATCATTGGAGCTTCTCCATGGCGATTCGGGCCGCCTGCTGCTCCGCCTCCTTCTTGCTCCGTCCTGTTCCCGTCGCGATCACACGCTCGCCGATTACAAGGTTCGTCTCGAAGCGCTTGTCGTGGTCCGGGCCGGTTTCGGAGATCACGATGTAGCGCGGCATTTCCCGGAACAGAATTTGGCACATCTCCTGGGCGGCGGTCTTGTAATCCATGTAGATCGTGGAGAGATCCCCATTCTCGATCAGCGGTTCGAAGAGTTGGCGGATAAAGACGGCGGTCCGGTCGAAACCGCCGTCCTGGTACATCGCGGCGATGACCGATTCGAATGCGTTTGCCAGAAGCGAGGATTTCATCCGGCCGCCGGAACCCTCCTCCCCTTTGCCGAGCAGAAGGTGTTCGCCGATTCCGAACCTTCGGGCCAGTTCCGCCAGCGGCTGTTCGTTGACGACGGAGGCCCGCAGTTTCGAGAGCTGCCCTTCGGAATGGTCGGGGAATTTTCTCATCAGCATGTCGCTGACGGTCAACTCCAGGACGGCGTCGCCCAGAAACTCCAGCCGTTCGTTATCCCGGCAGGCGAGGGCCGCATTTTCGTTGACGAACGACCGGTGCGTCAGCGAATTGTCCAAAAGAGCGATATCCGCGAAATGCCAGCCGAGCCGTTCCTCCAACCCCCTCAGGGCCTGAACCCGTTCCTCATTCATAATGTTCTCTCAATCGTTCCAAAGCCGTTGTTTCGTTATTCGAGACCTTTGAATTTCTGCCCTTCCTGTCATTGCGAGGGCTTCCGCCCGAAGCAATCTCATCCATACAGCAACGTATGGGATTGCTTCGTCGGCCTTCGGCCTCCTCGCAATGACAAATGGCGCGTTTTTCAAGGTCTCTATTCATGGATGACCTCTGCGATCAGACGGCCTTCCCGGAAGGCTTCGGGCATGACCCGGACGATCCGGTTGGCGGTTGCCCCGTCGCCGCGCACGGCAACGGGGATGTAGTTGTCGGAGAATCCGACAGGGAATCCGGTTTTTTTATCGGTTCTCCCTTCGACGAGAACCGAAAGCGGCGTACCGATGAACTTCTCGGCGAACTTCTGCCGTTTCAGCGCCCCGACCGCTCTCAGTCGCTCCGCCCGCTTTTTTTTCTCCTGCTCGGGGATCTGCCCGGCCATCATCGCGGCGGGCGTGCCCGGCCGCCGGGAGTAGGGGAAGACGTGGAGGTAGGCGACGGGAATCTCCTCCACCAGGCGCAGCGTGTTCGCAGAGGCCTCCTCCGTCTCGCCCGGGAAACCCGCCATCAGATCGATTCCGACAGCGATGCCGGGAACGGCCGCGTGAATTTTCCGGACGAGGTCCCGGAAGAAGGCCGCATCGTAATCTCGGCGCATTGCGGCGAGAATCCCGTCGTCGCCGCTCTGAAGTGGGATGTGGAGGTGGCGGCAGACGGTTCCGGACGCCCCGATGAGGGCGATCAGTTCCGCGTTCAGTTCGCGCGGTTCGATCGAACTCAGCCGGAGGCGCTCCACGGCGCACCCTTCCGCGATCCGCCGGATCAGGGTCACGAGATCCGCCCGCGGTTGGAGATCGCGGCCCCAGGCGCCGAGGTGGATCCCCGCAAGGACGATCTCCCGGTAACCGGCCCGGGAGATCGAAGAGATCCTTTCCTCGACCTCGTCAGCGGGGAGGCTCCGGCTTGCGCCCCGCGCATGGGGGACGATGCAGTAGCTGCAAAAGGCGTCGCAGCCGTCCTGGATCTTCAGGAAGGCGCGGGTGTGCTCCGGGAAAACGGTCGCCCCGAGGCGGGAGATCCCCTTCGCATCCCGAATGTTGCCGACCAGGACCCGCGGCATGCCGGCCCTCATTTCACAGAGAATATCGGGAATCCTCTCCTTTTCGGCGTTGCCGGTGATGAACCGGACGCCTTGGATTTGTGCGATCTCCTCCGGGGCCCTCTGAGCGTAGCAACCGGTGACCAGGACGGCCGCCGCCGGGTTTTTCCGGATCGCCCGACGGATGAGTTGGCGGGACTGGTAGTCCGTTCGGCAGGTGACCGTGCAGGTGTTGATGATATAGCCGTCCGCCGCCTCCTCGAACGGGACGAGGGTGATCCCGCGGGCGACGAGCGCCTCCACGATCCCCGCCGATTCGCACTGGTTGACTTTGCAGCCAAGCGTCGCCACGGCGACCCTGACCATTTCCGGTTTCCGATCCATTCCCGTCGTCAATGCGCCCTTTCCTCTCCATTTTCTGCCCAGGCATCTAACCGCCCGGAGCTTCGTTTGTCAAGATGAAACGATTTCTGGCCTTTCCCTATCGTTTCCGGTAGAATGACGCCGATTTCCCGAAGGAGGTGCCCCATGGAAGGGATCGTTCGTTCCGTGATCGATCATCCGCTGGTTGCGATGGCGGTTTGCTTGTCCGCCCTGCTGCTTGTCTATTTCCTGTTTAGGAGCCTGATCAAGCTGGCGCTGATTCTGATCCTTATCGCCGTGGTGATCTGCGGCTATTTCTACCTCCGGCATCCTGAGTCGAGACCCGTCAACATCAAGGATGCTGTGGAGAAGGTCAGGGTCGGGGCGGGTAAGGCCGTCGATCAGGGGAAGAGCGTGGTGGACAAGGGGATCGACAAGGGGAAAGATGCCTACGAAAAGGGCAAGGAATGGGTTGACAAGGGGAAGACCGTGGTGGACAAAGGGATCGACAAGGGGAAAGATGCGGTAGAGAAGGGAAAGGAATGGGTTGACAAGGGGAAGACCGTGCTGGACAAGGGGATCGACAAGGGGAAAGATGCGATAGAGAAGAAAAGGGAGAGTGCCGACAATCTCGGGAAGACCTTGGGCGGGGAGGGGGATGCCGGCAATCGTCAGAAGCCTTAAAACCGGATCGGAGAGGCGCCGCACGGCGGGCGGCTAAACAGAGATGCCCCCTCTCTGGATCCCTCCCCCTCTACGGGGGAGGGTGGGGTGGGGGTGATTTTCATCCTCTGTTGTGTTTGACCCGGGCATGGGGGTTAGTCAAGCAGATCCTTTCCCGGGATCTCCAGCAGCGCGTCCCAGTCCAGCGTCGGGAAGAACCGGTGGAGATCGTGGTCGTCCTCCACGAGGTGATGGTCCAGGTTTCCGAAGAGTTGCGCGGCGATCCGGCGGGTCGGTTCGGGCGGTACGACGACGTCGAACCGTCCGTGGTAGAGGGTGACGGGGATCTGCAGCGGCAGCCGTGAACAGGTTGTGAAATCGGCGTGGCCGAGGGCCGGGGCGAGGAGGATAAGCCGCCGGACGCGGGCTTCGTTTCCGCACGCAAAGATAGTCGCCATGAGGCCCCCGTAGCTCGACCCGACGAGGATCAGATTTCCCGTTCCGGAGAGGCCCTTCTCAAGCTGCGCCATCCGCTCATCGAGAGGGCCGGAGTAGTCCTCCATGAACATCCCCGGATATCTCGCCCGGAAGTAACTTCCCTTCGTTCCCCGGCTGCTGCTGTCAAGACCGTGGATGAATGCGCGCGCAATGTCCTCCATCTGGTTCACCTACCTGTTGGTTGGCAACACTTCATAATGAGCGAAGATAGCCAATTGAAAGCAACAAAAAGAGAGACAAGGCCGTTTCTACCCCTGCCGGGTGGAGATCACAAAGCACTTAGCTCGCTGAAATCCCAATTGTATGTACCATGATAATACTGACCTACACAAAACTGTCTACCAGAGAGTTGGGGGGGGAACGTTTTTCCCTTTCGGATTCCATATAATGGGAACATGTTTGTCACTACTGACAGAAAAATCAACATACTCGAATTCACTTCTTCTTGTATAGAACAAGAACTTGGCCTTAAAATCTGGGCCAACATTGACGAGGTTGTAACAGAAATCGCTGAGCAATAACTGCATGTCTCTACCGTACTTCCGGCGATATTGCTTTTTGACCTCCTTCCCGGATATATTATTCTCACCGGTTTTCTCAAATACATATTTCACTACTTCATAGACATAGTTTTGCGACTGCGTAAGATAATCCTTTCCCATCGGCGCTATTCTGCTTTTATGGCCATCTATCAAGCGCCGCACATATTTTTTCACATCCTCATCCATGCCATTACTCCCATTTGCTGTTACAGTGGAATTCAAGCCAGGTTTCTTTGTTTTGCATACATCGTTGCGTCCTTTTTTTATTATTCTTCTCTGGTAATTCCAAATAGCGTTATCAAGAAGGCGCAATGTAAGATGGGGGAAGTTAGTCTGCAGGATGTTACAAGCAATTCCCAACAGGGTTTGAGCTTCATCAACGCTCACTGTTCTCCCAATCCCACCCTTTATAAAAGCCAGTATGTGTCGGTCTGGTTTGATAAATTCATCTGAACCGGCAAGCATGAAGAAGTAATTAAGGGAGACACCTGTCGTTTGCCCTGGAATTTTCCGGATAGCTAAATCGAAATTTTCATTTGCTGCAACTTTTTCAACATCTTGAAGACACTCCACCCCGTATTCTGTTAGTATCTTCGCAAAACGATAAACCGCATCTGCTTTGAGAATACCGTTCCTTGTTGATGTACGCTGTCTATTAAGAAATACCTGCTCTGCAAAGTATTTGTGACCGCGCTCTTCAATTTTTGCAATGAAAGACGCTATGGTTTGTTGCTCTTCCCGTGGGGGCAAGTTATCTCTATCACTACATAATCTCTTCATATCAAAAAATTCGCAGTACCGCATTACTGTGGCGCGCGTTCCTTTGTAGTTAGCGTTGATGGAGTAAACCGCATCTATCACGCATAGCGGCAAGCATTGATAGAAATACTCATCACCAAGGTTAGCGTTTTTAAGGTCAAGATTGGATCGAATGTATCCGATAAGTCTCTGCATTTCCATTTATTTTCTCGCAATTATTAGGCAATTATAGCGTATTAGGCCTAATCGAATCTGTAGTTCATAAAGTGAGAAATAATTTGTCAATTATGTTCCCAATCGGTCGAAGCTGGTTAATAGGTATGGCAGGATAAAACTCATGCGGATTATCATATTTCCGAAATGATGATATGGAAGTTGAGTTCGAGTTCAAATGAGCTATTAGGTCAGTCCTGATAGCGGATATCAAGTCAAAATAAGTCGGGCCTCGATATTCGCGCACCAATAACCGAACGCTACTTGTATCATAAGCTACGAAAGTATCCAAATGAAGAAGAGATAACCACTTAGCTTTGTATATTGTGCCGATATCGGCTTTGAATGATTTAGTAAGCGCATGCAATTCCTTATTACACCATTCAGTACATAAGAGATTTGTTGAAAGTGGGGGCAGTTTTCCCCACATGGCTTTAAACAAGGAGATAGCTTCATATGCATTTTTGCCGCGCCCTTCCTTCGTTCCTGACGAAACAGGTTCACGCATTTTTTCATCTACATAGCATGAGAGAAAATGAGATTCAGCAATGCCAAAGGAGATATTTGACTTACGTATGTAATGATGGGTACAATTAAATTGCCTTCTACATAGGCACTGATCATTACAAGGACATGGAACCCAATCATAAAGATCAGTTAGAGCCTTTGAAAAGGCAAGGGGATATTGATTACGATTAGCCTTTGCCCAGTAATTTGAAACACGAAGAATCGATTTTAATGTTGTTGGGTCAAAAGAGTCTATAAACGGCATAGATCTATTCACCATCCGATTTGGCTAATAGACAACTCTAAACTTAATTTTTAAGTTTCATAGAAAAGCTCTTGAAAATTGCAACAAATTTTTCACATTCCTGCTATTTATTACTGTTTTAAATCAAGCATTTTCTTCAAGGTCGGCGTTTTACTAACTACTAGGAGGAAGTTGTCTACGTTTCAACGCACCCACCTGCCCCATACAAAACTTTTTGAAGCGGTAAACGTCCAGTAATCGGGGGACAGATTATTGGCAGGTCAATGCCATTATTGGGTATAATCCCCCCCGAATTCAGATTTTGTTCGATACATATTCCGTCAACGCTTTGATTGCGGTGACAAACTCCCGTGCTGCCAACACCGCATTGCGGGCATTTTCCTCAGATACTTCGGCAAAATCCCTGTAATCCGATTCCATGCGTTGATCGAACACGTCATAAAGCATCCGGGCAAAACGCGCATCAAGCTTCCCGGTGAGGACGAACTCCTTATTGAAAATCCCTATAACACCGGAATGTTTTGATGTTTTGTGAGGTGTGTTGGAGTGGATAAACAGCGCCAGAACCGCATAGAACATCGCATAGTACGACCGGTTGACAATTGAGCGTGGGGCAAAGCCGGCCTCCAGCATCCTGACCGCCTCAGAAAGTGTTTCCTCGGTTTGCCTCATGCGGTAACCAAAAATGGTTTCACGATCTGTCATACGGGAACCCCTTCTTCCATAATCATGCGGATAATCGGGGATGAACGTAAGGGAGAATCTTCAATCTCATGCCTACTGAACAAAAGCGTAGTAACAACAATCCCGCTTTCCATCGTCATCTCCCATGCAGCGTTTTTAACCCTGCTCCTCAAATCTCTGTCAACTGTCTCAAATTCCATAAAAATATCCATATCGGAATAATCATCGGCGTCGCCACGTGCACGGGAGCCAAAAAGCCGGAAATCAATCAGCGGTTTAAGTTTTGATACGCGTTTTTTCAGCTCCCTGGCTGTTTGAAGATCATTTTCGATCATGGGCATTATTCAGCCTCCTTTCTGGCATCTCGCCCATTAGCGAGGACCGTGGCTACATCTACCATTTTATGGATAAATAAGGGACATAATCATATTCCCGACAGGTCAGTGCCATTAATGGTATTATGTCTCCCGAATTACCAAACCTTCACATAGATGTTCATCTATATCATATTTTCTGAGGGAATAACATCAATGACTCCGGATTGAAATCAAGCATTTTCTTGAAAGGTACAATTTTACTGACTTCAGAAAGCAACGCATCAACCGGATGAACCCTTTTTCGGACCGGCGGCCTTCGTTCTGCGGCCGCATCGTTGGCGGAAGCCTCCGCCAAGGCGTTTCGGAGTTGCTTTCCATATCCCGGTGTGTTAGAAATTTGCAAACAATATTCGCAGAGACGGTGATGAAAAGCCTTATCTTCGCGAACACTTCGATGGCTTGGAAAGGAGAAAGACGCATGTCCAGAGTGGTCCCGTTCCGCGCCCTGAGACCCGGAAAGCCGGTTGTCCGTCAGGTTGCCGCCCCGCCCTATGATGTTCTGACCGTGGCGGAGGCGCGGGAGCAGGTCCGAGACAACCCGTTGAGCTTTCTGCATGTCGAGAAATCGGAGATCGATATTTCCGATGCCGCCGGCGTGGAGGACCGCCGGATCTACGAACGGGCGAAAGAGAATCTGGAGGCCCTGATCCATCAGGGGATAATCACCCGAGAGGAGTCCGCCGCGTTTTACCTCTACCGCCAGCAGATGGGGAATCACATCCAGACGGGGATTGCGGCCTGCGTCAGCCTCGCCGAGTATGAGGGCGGACGGATCAGACGCCACGAATTCACCCGGCCGGACAAGGAGCGGGAGCGGACGCTTCACATCGATACGGTCGGTGCGCAGACGGGGCCGGTCCTTCTCACCTACAGCGGGGAAGGGGCGATCGACCGTTTGACGGTGCAGGTTGCAGAGCGACCGCCCGAATATGCCTTCACAGCGGACGACGGCGTCCGCCATACCGTATGGGTCATCCGGGATCCGGCGGAGATCCGGGCGATTACGGATGGGTTCGCCCCGGTCGAGGCCCTCTACATCGCCGACGGCCACCACCGGGCCGCGGCCGCCGCCGCGGTCGCCCGCCTTCGAAGCTCCCGGAATTCCTCCGATCGGGGGGATGAGGCGCACCATTTCCTGCTGGCCGTACTGTTTCCCGGCGATCAGCTCCGGATCATGGATTACAACCGCGCCGTCCGGGACCTGAACCGTCTTACGGAAGCGGCGTTTCTAAAACGGGTCGGTGAAAATTTTCGGGTCTCCCCGAATTTCGCGGCAAAATCCCCGGAGCGGCGCCATGATTTCGGGATGTATCTGGGCGGTGCGTGGCGCCGTCTGACGGCCCGGGCGGATATTCTACGGGAGGACGATCCCATCTCCGGCCTCGACGTCTCCCTCCTCCAGCAAAACCTCCTCGGTCCGATCCTTGGCATCCGGGATCCGCGGACGGATGCGCGGGTCGATTTCATCGGGGGTATCCGCGGTATGGAGGAGTTGGAGAGGCAGGTTGACCATGCCGGTTTCGCCGTCGCCTTTTCCCTTTATCCCCCCACGGTGGCGCAGATGATGGCCGTTGCGGATGCAGGGAAGGTGATGCCGCCCAAATCCACCTGGTTCGAGCCGAAGCTCTTGAGCGGCCTGTTTGTTCATCTGCTGGAGTGATCATGGACGCGAACCTTCTCGATCCGACGGCGGAAACGGTCGATGGAATCCTCGTCGGCCGCCTCCGGGTCATCCAGAGGAAGAGGGGTTACCGTTTTTCGCTCGACGCGCTGCTGATTGCCCATTTTACCAACCTCCGAAATGGTGATGATCTGATCGACCTCGGAACGGGGAGCGGGATCATTGCGCTGATTCTGGCGCAACGCTTCCGCTGCGGGCGTGTCCTGGGGATCGAAATCCAGGATGAACTTGTCGTGATCGCGAAGCGGAATGTCGTTCTCAATGGTCTTGCCGGGCGGATCGAGATCCGTCGGGGGGACGTCCGTTTCCCGGAGACCCTCTGTGGGCCGCAATCCTTTTCGGCGGCCGTTTTCAACCCCCCCTACCGGCGTCTCCGCTCGGGACGGACGAACGCCGATCCCGAAAAAGCGGTGGCCAGACATGAGATCGAGGGAACGGTGGCGGATTTCCTCACTGCCGCCGTTTACGCCCTCCGGCCGGAGGGCCGTGTGTATGCGATCTATCCGGCTGTCCGGATGGCCGAACTGATTGCGAGGATGAGGGAATGCCGGATCGAACCCAAACGGCTGCGGCTGGTCCACTCCCGTCTCGACGGGGGAGGGGAGTTCGTTCTGGTGGAGGGGGTGAAGGGGGGGCGGGAGGGGCTGAAGGTGGCGCCGCCGCTTTTCATCTATCAGGATGCCGGCGGTTACACCCCGGAGATGGAGGAGATCTTCAGAGATCTGTCCGCTTTTCCCGCTCGCGGCGGCGGCTGATCTCCCGGACCATGACCCTCTGCAGAATCTCGCGGAGCTCCGGGTCCCGGACGGCATCGAGGCTCTCCCGGATCATCTCCCGGTCGCGCTTCCGGAGCGGTGCGGGGATGGGGGCGCCGGGCGGAGGATCGGCCGCATCCGGAGGGGGCGCGGGAATCTCGCCGATGGAGAAAAAAAGGCGCCGGAACTCCTCCTGCCCGGTGAGTTCGTTCATCTTGAGGAGGATCTCCTGTTTCAGAAACTGGAGATGATGCAGCCAGGCCGTGGAGGAGACCCGGACATAGAGCCCGCCCCGTTTCACCGTTTCGGGCAAGGTCCGGGCGGCGATCTGGGGACCGACGGCCCGAGTCCAGAGGTCGAGGAGGCGCCGGTCGGTCGCGGTATGGGGGATGTTCCTCTTCTTGAGAACCTTTCGAAGGATCTCCCCGATCATTTCAGGTTTTGATTGCGATGTCCTTTTTCGCATGACCGTTTTTCTCACAGTTCGCCGTCCGGGTCAAGGGGAGCGCTTTGGAGATTCCCGGTGCTTGAAAAATCGGCGTTTTGATGGTAGAATAGTGCCAACGGTATTCTGTGGAGCGGTTCCGGTACGATTCCTTTCGGCGGGACCGCGATTTCTTTCAAGAAGGGCGCATGCATTCCACGGGCGACGCGATGATCAGGACGGAAACGTGACAGACCGATTTCAGAAACAGAGAATGAGGATGGTTGAAACACAGATCCGGGTGCGGGGTGTTTCGGATCAGAGGGTCTTGAAGGCCATGGAGAAGATCCCGCGCCATCTTTTCGTGGATGAGGGGCTGATCGATCAGGCCTACAACGACAATCCCCTTCCCATCGAACGTCGGCAGACCATATCCCAACCCTATATTGTTGCGTTAATGTCCGAAGCAATGGCACTGACCGGACGGGAGAAGGTGCTCGAAATCGGGACCGGTTCCGGGTATCAGACGGCCATCCTCGCTGAATTGGCCGAACGGGTTTTCTCCATCGAGCGTATCGCGGTACTGGCAACCGGGGCAAGGAGGGTTCTTGATGCGCTGAAGGATTACAATGTGGCCATCCGGGTGGGGGATGGAACCTACGGGTGGCGCGAGGAGTCCCCATTTGAGGCGATCATGGTGACGGCCGGCGCGCCTCGGATTCCCAGGATTCTGATTGAGCAGCTTGCCGTCGGCGGTCGTCTCGTGGTCCCCGTGGGAAGCCGTAACTCCCAGGCCCTTCTAAAGCTGACCCGCATGTCGGAAGATCCGGAGGATCTGAAGCAGGAAGATCTGGGCGGCTGCCGTTTTGTAGATCTGATCGGGGAGCACGGATGGGGAAATTGACGAGCGAAACACCCATCGCCGCTGTTTTTTCATGCAGCCCGCATAATTTGAAATTCATCGGTTTCTTTCTGATCGGTCTGATGATCCTCTCCTGCTCGGGTTTGCACCTCAGGGACGCCCGGCCCCGCGGGGTTTATCATCGTGTAAAGAGCGGCGAGACGCTCTCCGCCATCGCCCGTGCGTATCGTGTCGACCTTCAGGAACTGGCGGAGATCAACAACATCAGTCATTCTGACCGGATCGAGACGGATAGCGTGATCTTTGTCCCCGATGCGAACCAGATTATGGACGACATCATGATTGCCGCCCGGCCGCGGGAATCTTTGTCGGCGCTTAAAGCGAAAGAGAAGCCGGTCAAAAACGAAACAGCCGTTTTCGGCACGGAAATTCCAAAAAATGGAGCCGCTGTGGAGGGAAAGCGCCAACCGCAGCCACCGGCCGAAGCGGCGAAAGATCGTCCGGTTCTTTTCCGTGCGGCGGAAAAGGATGTCTCCCTCCGAAAAAATGCCGGGACGTTGGAAAGTGGGGACAAAGCAGGCCCGCCGGTAAGGCCGAAAGAAAGCGGTGAAAAGCCGGAACAGATCCGGTTTGACAAAAAGCGTTTCATCTGGCCGGTCAAGGGGACGGTGGTTTCGCCGTTCGGCATCCAGCCGAACCGGATGTATTTCAATGGGATACGAATCGCGGCCGGTGAAGGAACGCCCGTTCAGGCCGCGGCGGACGGGATGGTCATCTTTTCCGCCCCTCTCAAAGATTATGGGGAGACGATCATCATCCAGCATGAGGATCACTACGCGACGGTTTACGCCCATCTGGGGATCAGAACCGTCGGAGGTGAGGCGAGGGTCAAGAAGGGAGGCCGGATCGCGTTTATCGGAAAGGCCGCCGCGAAGGAGGGAGCCTCTATCCATTTCGAGATCCGCCATAACAACAAGGCCAGGAATCCTCTTTTTTTTCTTCCATGAAGGTGACACCTTGGCGCAAGGTGTCACCTTGGCGCCGGCGGTCATGAGCCAAGGTAAGCAGGGGCAAATCATCGAGACGAAAAAGGAATCGTAAATCGTATTGACTATTCCATCAGAATCAGATAACCTGCGACGTTCAAAATAAATCATTTGGGTGTAAACATGTTCAAGATAGGCGATTTGGCGGTATATCCGGCGCAGGGAGTCGGGGTCATCGAGGCGATCGAAAACCGGGAGGTCGGAGGAAGCACGCAGCTATTCTATATTATGAAGATCATGGGCAACGGCATGAAAATCATGATTCCGATGGATAGCGCGAAATCGGTCGGTCTCCGCGAGGTCATCCATAAGAGGGAGATCCCCAAGGTTTACGCGATCCTCAGAAACAAGGATGTCACGATTGACAAACAGACATGGAACAAGAGATACCGGGAATACCTGGAAAAGATCAAGACGGGATCGGTATTCGAAATTGCCAGGGTCCTGCGGGATCTCTTTATCCTGAAAAGCGACAAAAACCTCTCCTTCGGGGAGAGAAAAATGATGGATACGGCGAAGAGCCTGCTCATCAAGGAGATTTCGGTGGCGAGCAATGCAGAGGAGACCAAGATCGAAGAAGATCTGAAGACGATCTTTACCATACAATGATGACGGCCCCTTTTTGAAGGAGATGATTGGCTGTGATTGTAAAGATTCTCTTGATCCTGGCATGTTCCTTAAGCGGTTATTCCATCGCCTACCACAGCTATAACCAGTTGTGGCAATGGGCGGTCGGGATGATTTTGGGTTTGCTCATGGCCATCTTTGTCATCCAGGTCGAGCAGGCCATACGGAAGGTCTCCCTGCGGGTGATCCTGGGCGGGGTGGTAGGGATGCTCGTTGGTCTCCTGATCGCCTTCCTGTTTGCCTATGGTTTGAGTTTTGTTAGCAATATCATGGAGAAACGCCAGGTTGTGCCCTGGATCTACACCCTGCTTACGGGTACCATGGGTTATCTCGGTCTTGTTCTCGGCTCGAAGAAGGTGGAGGAGGTCAGCCTGTTCGGCTGGGGGCCGGCCAAGGAGATCAGCGATTACCGGATTCTCGATACCAGTGTGATCATCGACGGCCGGATTGCCGATATCTGCGACACCGGTTTCATGGAGGGCAACCTGATTGTTCCGCGCTTTGTCCTCGATGAGTTGCAGTACATCGCCGACTCCTCCGATTCCATGAAGCGGTCCCGCGGCCGGCGGGGGCTGGACATCCTCAATCGGATGCAGCGGAGCAGCGGGATCTATATCGACGTGGTGGACCACGATTTCCCGAAAATCAAAGGGGTGGACGCCAAACTGGTCGCCCTGGCCAAGAAGACGAGCGGCAAGATCATCACCAATGATTTCAACCTCAACAAGGTTGCGGAATTGCAAGGCATCAAGATCCTCAATGTGAACGAACTGGCCAATGCGTTGAAGCCGGTGGTTCTTCCGGGTGAACTGATGACCGTCAAGATCATCAAGGACGGCAAGGAACCGGGGCAGGGGGTGGCCTATCTGGACGACGGAACGATGATCATCGTGGACAACGCGCAGAAATACCAGGGGGCGAATGTGGAGGCGCTGGTGACCAGCGTTCTGCAGACGACTGCCGGGCGGATGATCTTTTCGGAACTGAAGGCGGTTGTTGCGGATAAGAAACCCAACGGGGTGAATGCGAAGCCATAACGATTTTGAGGCCCGGTGATGCGCAAGCGCCGGGCCTGAATTGTCTTTGGGACGGCGCCATGAAGACGATCGCGATCATCCCCGCCGGCGGTGCGGGGAAACGGATGGGGGGAGGAGTCTCCAAGCAGTACCTCTCTCTGGCCGGAGTCCCTATCCTCGTTCACACCTTACGCGTATTTCAATGTTCCTCTCTCATCGATGAAATCCTGCTCGTGGTGCCGGAAGGGGACATCCCGGATGTCCGGCGGGATCTGGTTCAACAATACCGCATCTCCAAGGTCAGTTTGGTCCTTCACGGCGGAAGGGAGAGACAGGACTCGGTGCGAAATGCGCTGGCGCATCTGCGTGACGAACACGAGGGGATCGTCATCCATGACGGCGTCCGACCCTTTGTCACCGGGGATCTGATCGAGCTGGCCGTCGCAGGGGCGAGGGAGTTCGGCGCCGTGACCCTTGGCGTCCCGATCCGGGACACGGTCAAGGCCGTGGACGCCGAAGGAGGGGTGGTCAAAACGGTCTCACGGGAAGGTCTCTGGCTGACGCAGACCCCGCAGGCGTTCCGGAGAGAAGTGATCCTTGCCGCCTATGCAAAGGCCGAGGCGGACGGGTTTTACGGCACCGACGATGCCTCCCTGGTTGAAAGAACGGGAATCCCCGTCCGGATGATCCCCGGCGACGGGGATAATATCAAGGTGACGATGCCGGAGGACCTGGTGCGGGGCGAGCTGATCCTCCGCCGCATGGGGACATCTTGCCGCAAGGTGTCCCCCCTAACAACATCTTGCCGCAAGGTGTCCCCCCTAACAACATCTTGCCGCAAGGTGTCCCCGTTCACGAAGCGAAAAATGGTAGGGAGTAAGTGTTGATTCGGGTATGCGGATGGGTGGAATGAGAATCGGTTTCGGCTATGACAGCCACCGCCTCGCGGTGGGAAGAAGGCTTGTTCTGGGCGGGAAGGAGATCCCGCACGAAAAGGGACTTTTGGGCCATTCGGACGCCGACGTCCTGATCCATGCCGTCTGCGACGCCGTTCTCGGCGCCGTCGGAGAAGGCGACATCGGCCGGCAGTTCCCGGACACGGATCCCGCCTACCGGGGGATCTCCAGCCTGATCCTGCTGGAAAGGGTTCGAGAGCTTGCCGTCGCGAAAGGTTTCCAGGTCTGCAACGTGGATTCGACGATTGTTCTCGAAGAGCCGAAACTGGCCTCCCATCTTCCGAAGATGGCGGAAAACATCGCCCGCATGCTGCAAATTTCCGCCGCGCAGGTGGGTGTGAAGGCCAAGACGAACGAGGGGATGGGGCTTGTGGGCGCCGGGGAGGGCGTGGCGGCCTTCGCCGTTGTCCTGGTCGAAGGGGGGAGCTTCTGATGACGCCGCCCCGAATCCGGGTGCGGTTTGCGCCGTCGCCCACGGGGGAGCTCCATGTTGGCAATGCGCGGACGGCCCTTTTCAACTGGCTTTTCGCCCGCGGTTCAGGGGGGGCTTTCATCCTCCGCATCGAGGATACGGATCAAGCCCGAACGACCCCGGCCTTCGAGGAAAATCTTCTTGACGATCTCCACTGGCTGGGGATCGACTGGGACGAGGGGCCGGGGATCGGCGGCGCGTGGGGGCCCTATCGCCAGAGCGAACGGCTTGCGCTGTACCAGGACTGTCTGCAGAAGCTGATTCGGGATGGCCGGGTTTACCCATGCTACTGCACCGAAGCGGAGTTGGAGGCCGAGCGGACGGACCTGGTTGTTAGACGGATGATGCCGCGCTACATGGGGAAATGCCGGTGTCTTACGGAATCGGAGAGAAAACGGCTGGGGACGGAGGGCCGTGTTCCCGTCTGGCGCTTCCGCGTAGAGGAGGGGTCGATCCGCTTCGACGACCTCATCCGCGGTTCGATGGCATTTCAAGGGGAGGCCATCGGCGATTTCGTCATCGTCCGTTCGAACGGGATGCCCTCCTACAGTTTCGCCGTCGTGGTTGATGATCATTTCATGGAGATCAGCCACGTCATCCGCGGGGAGGACCACCTCTCCAACACGGCGACGCAGATCCTTCTCTTCCGGGCGCTTGGCTGGGAGCCGCCTCTCTTTGCCCACCACGCACTAATTACGGGAGATGATCATGCCAAGTTGAGCAAGCGGCATGGCGCCGTTTCCGTACGGGAGTTCCGCCGCCGGGGGATCCTGCCGGAGGCTCTCCTCAATTACCTGGCCCTTCTGGGCGGCTCTTTCAGCGGCGTTCAGGAGATTTGCACTGCCCATGAACTCTGCCGGCTCTTTTCCCTGAACCGAACGGGGCGGGGAGGCGCCGTATTCGACGAGGAGAAACTTCTGTGGCTGAACGGGGCTTACATACGGCGGTACGAAACGGAGAACCTTGCCGAAAAGCTGATCCCCTTTGTCCGTGAGGCCGGTTACGACGCCCTTCTTCGGGAACGCAACCGTCTGGAGGGAATCGTCGCCGCCGTCCGGGATAACCTGATGACCCTTGCCGACATCGGCGGGTTCCTTGAACTCTTTGCGGACGAACGTTACCGGATCGGGGAGGATGCGGCGGCGATCATCCTTGGGGTGGAGGCGCGGAAAGCCCTCCAGATCCTTCATGCTGAACTCTTTCTTTTAACCCGAAATTACCGCGGGGATTCCGGAACGGCGCCGTCGGAAGGCGCGATGAACCAGACGATCTTCCGTAACCTCATTCAAACGGTTTCCGACAAGACCGGTCTCCGGGGAAAGAAACTCTATATGCCGATCCGGGCGGCCGTGACGGGCCGTCTCCACGGTCCCGAACTCGATCGGGTCTTTGCCCTCCTCGGCACGGATTCTCTTTTGAAGCGGCTGGAAAAAGCACTTGCCCTCTAATAAAATAGATATTCCATCTTGACCGGGACTGCCTTGGTGAGATACTCATTACGTGCCATCCTTGGCCCGTTTTTTTAGTAGAATGGAAAAACGAGACCTTTGAAAAACGCGACATTCGTCATTGCGAGGAGGCCAAGGGCCGACGAAGCAATCCCATAAGTTACTGCATTGATGAGATTGCTTCGGGCGGAAGCCCTCGCAACGACTGCGTCGGATTGCTTCGTCACTCCGTTCCTCGCAATGACAGGGAGGGTGAAAATTCAATAAAGGTCTCAAACAACATGCCCACAACGATACAGGAGGAGCCATGAAATTCATCGATGAGATTGACATTCATGAGAAAAAGGTATTGTTCCGGTTCGATTTCAACGTTCCCCTCGACAGCTCCCTGAACATCACGGACGATACGCGGATCAGGGCGGCCCTGCCATCGATCAACTATGCCCTCGATGAAAAGGCCCGCGTGATCATCATGTCCCATCTCGGTCGGCCAAAGGGCAAGGCGGTATCGGAAATGAGCCTTGCCCCGGTGGCGAAACGCCTCTCCCGGCTTCTGGGAAAAGATGTCCCGTTGGCCCCGGACTGCATCGGTGAGGAGGTCCGGAAGATGGTCGATGCGCTGAAACCCGAATGCATCCTCCTCCTCGAGAATCTCCGTTTCCACCGGGAGGAGGAGAAGAACGACGAAGCCTTCGCTGCCGAGCTGGCCAGTATCGCGGATGTCTATATCGATGATGCCTTCGGCAACGCCCATCGCGTCCACGCCTCAAACGTGGGGATCACCCGCTTTGTTCCGGTGTGCGCCGCCGGCTTCCTCGTCAAGCGGGAGCTCAGTTATTTCAAGAAGGCCCTGGACAAACCGGCACGGCCGTTCGTTGCGATCGTCGGCGGGTCAAAGGTCTCCGGAAAATTAGAAGCGGTCGCCAATCTGATCCGGAAGGTCGACAAGATGATCATCGGCGGCGGGATGGCCTTTACCTTCCTCAAGGCCCTCGGATACGACGTCGGGAAATCCCTGGTTGAGGATGACCTGCTCGACAAGGCGACAGAGATCATGAAGACGGCCAGGGAATTCGGGGTCAAGTTCTATCTGCCGATCGACTGTGTAATTGCCGAAAACAGGGATGCCGCCGCCGATACCAGGATCGTGCCCGTTCAGGAGATGGATCCCCATTGGATGGGCCTCGATATCGGTCCGGCGACGATAACCCTTTTCACCGAGGTGTTGGGAAACGCCAAAACCATTGTCTGGAATGGTCCGATGGGGGTGTACGAGATCGACGCCTTCAGCCGGGGGACGGCGGCCCTGGCTCATGCTGTGGCGAACTCCTATGCCCTGACCATCGTCGGCGGCGGGGATACGGATGTGGCGATCCATCAGACCGGGGAGAGCGACAAGATTACCTACATCTCGACGGGCGGCGGCGCCTCCCTGGAGATCCTGGAGGGCAAGGTCCTGCCGGCTGTGGCCGCGCTGGATCGCTGCGGGGATGAGACAAGCATCCCTTCATCTTCCGTATCGGCGATATCGTGAAGCGACGGCATGAGAAATATCCGACTGGTCATCGAATATGACGGGACCGCCTATTGCGGCTGGCAGCGCCAGGAAAACGGGCTTTCCATCCAGCAGCTTCTTGAGGAGTCCATAGGACGGATGACCGGCGAGGCGATCCGGGTCATCGGTTCGGGAAGGACGGATGCGGGGGTGCATGCCCTCCGCCAGGTTGCCCATTTTCATACCGCCTCCCTGCTCGGCGAGAGAAACTTTCTGATGGGGATCAACAGCCTTCTCCCGACGGACATCGTTGTCCGTGAGGTCCGGGAGGTCGATCCCTCCTTCCACGCCCGCTTCTCCGTGAAAAGCAAGGTTTACCTGTACCGGATCTGCAACCGTCCGGTCCGGCCGACCCTGGAACGGCATTACGCCTGGTTCGTCTGGGAACCCCTGTCGCTTTCAAAGATCAACGGGGTGCTGGATCTTTTCCTCGGGAGGCATGATTTTTCCTCGTTCTGTTCAACACACACGGACGGCCCGGACCACATCCGGACGATTCTCGACATCGTCGTCGTGAAGGATGGCGCGGATATGATCAATATTTTCGTGGAAGCCGACGGTTTCTTGAGGTATATGGTCAGAACGATCGTCGGCGCGCTGGTCGATGTCGGCCGGGGAAAATGCTCCCGGGAAGAGGTGGCCGAAATTCTGCTGGCAGGGGATCGCAGAAGGGCGGGTCTTACGGCGCCGCCCCACGGACTGTTTTTAAAGGACGTGAAATACGGATGAAGATACTTGTTTTGGGACACAAGGGGATGCTGGGAAGCGATCTGATGCTCCGCCTGGCGGCGGCTCATGACGTGACGGGAATCGACATCGGCGACTTCGACATCACGGCGGGGGATGACTGTGCGCGTATGATCGCGGAATGTTCGCCGGAGGTCGTCATCAATGCGGCCGCCTATACCAATGTGGACGGTTGTGAGGCGGATCGGGAGCGCTGTTTTGACGTAAATGCCGGCGGTGTGAAGAACATTGCGTTGGCCTGCCGGGGGAGGGGGATACGGATCGTCCATTTCAGCACCGATTACATCTTCGACGGCCGGAAGGAGACCCCGTATGTGGAGGCGGACCCGCCGGCGCCGCTGAATGTTTACGGGGCTTCGAAATTGGAAGGTGAGCGTTTTCTTGAGACTTTTTCCGACCACTGGCTTCTGATCCGGACGGCCTGGCTCTATGGCCAAAACGGCAAGAATTTTGTGAAGACCATCCTGGAGAAGGCCTCCGCGGTCAAGACCCTTGATGTCGTGGACGATCAGATCGGCGCCCCCACCTATTCCCGGGATCTCGCCGCCGCCGTCCAGCTCCTGATCGAAGGGGGTCAGGAAGGCATCTATCATCTGACCAACCGCGGTCGCTGCAGCTGGTATGAATTTGCGTGCAAAATATTGCTGTACGCGGGGAAAACCGATGTAACCGTGAGACCGATCCGTTCTCATGGTTTGGCGCGGTCCGCGGTCAGACCCGCCTGGAGCGTCCTGAGCTCCCGGAAGTTCTCGGAAGAAACCGGAAAGACCATGAGATTCTGGCAGATCGCGCTGCAGGATTACCTTACGTCTGTCGGGTTGCCGCAAATAGAAGCGGGCGAGGAAAGTGACCCGTTTACGCGAATAAAATCAATTTGAATTGGTCTTGACACCCCGAGGTGAATCCCGTATATTTGCCCCGGTTCTATTTCAGGACAGGTTATTCGGACGGCGGTTTTTGGATGACGTCGGGCTGGTGGGCGTTCCGTTTTCATGGAGATGATGCAGTGAGGGAATATTGCCGCATTTCGACGATCAGGATAAATGGGTTAAACAAATGAAAAAAATGGTCATTTTTGCGGTTCTCGCGAGTCTGCTGTGCTGGGTTCCGATGGTTTCCGCCCAGACGAAGATCCGTGCGGAAGGGATGGCGGTCATCCTGAACAACCGGGTGGACATCGCCAAGGAGAAGGCCCTTGATGGCGCGTTGCGCAGCGCCGTGGAAAAAGTGGTGGGGGTTATGGTCTCCAGCACCTCGGAGGTGGAAAATTTCCAGCTCAAGCTGGACCGGATCCTCTCCGAATCCAAGGGATTCATCAGCAACTACAAGATCATCTCAGAGAAACGGCAGGGTGACCAATTCGAGGTGGTTGTCGAGGCCGAGGTGGGCCGGGAGCGCCTGAAGGATCGCCTGGAGGCGATCAACCTGATCATTGCCCGCAAGGCAAAGCCGCGCATTATGCTGCTGTTTACGGAACGGGCCCAGAAGGACGCCGTGGCCGAGGCGGCCATGTCCAGATATTTTATGGGAAAAGGATTCAAACTGATCGATGCGGAACTCCTCCGGAGGCAGGGGGGCGGAAATCTGCCGCTGGATCCGAAGGCGGTGAGCCGGATGGCCGGACAATACGGCGCAGAGATCGTCATGATCGGTGCGGTTGACGCCGCAACCACCTCCTTCAATGTCGGCGGCATTGAGATGCACAGCAACAAGGTGACGGTTTCCATCAAGGTGATTAATGGCGATACGGGAGAGGTCATTACGACGGACAGCAGGGGAGGATCAGCACCCGGGATGAAGGGCGACCTGAAGAAGATCACGGAAGAGGCTGCCGAGAAGCTTGCCCGCAAGATGATGGAAGAGGTTCTGGAGAAGTGGTCCTCGGAACTGACCAATACGGTGACGGTCAAGCTGGTCGTTTCGGGACTCGATTCATATGAAACGCTCCAGCAGTTCAAGGACCTTCTCGCCACGGAAGTGAAGGGATTCAAGGAGGTGCAGCAACGGGCCTATCGCCAGGGAGAGGCGGAACTGGACGTGGAGATCCGCGGAAACAGCCGGAGTCTGGCGGACGATCTGATGGCCATGACCTTGAATCAGAAAAAAGTGAAGATCCTGGGAATTACCGCCAACCGGGTGGATGCGGGGGTTCAGCCTTGAACCGCCCGGAGGCGGGAGATTGATGCCGTGTCGGATAGAGAGACCGGCACGGATCGATGATAATACCATTTCGGGGAAGATTGGAGGAAGTGATGGAAAAGCATAATTTTCGGATTTTCATGGTCGGTATTGCGGTTCTCATCCTGATTTACGGCTGCGGCGTTAGTGAAAACTACAAGATGGGTCAGGATCTGATGAACCAGAACCGGTGGGATGAGGCCATCGGTTACTTTGAAACGGCGGTCAAAGAGGATCCGGCGAACACGGAATACAAGAGTTCCCTCCTTCATGCGCGTCAGCAGGCGGCAAAAATCCACCTCGAAAAGGCGAAACGGGCCCTCAGCAACGCACCCGCGAGGAATCTGCGCGCGCTGGATGCAATCGTCAAAGAGAGAGACCTCGCCTTGAACCTCGACCCCGGGAATCCGGAGATCAGAAGCTTTAATGATCAGCTCCAGGGAAAGATTGCAGCCCTGCGGACGGAGGTCAAGGCCCTCTACGATAAGGCGGAAGCCGACATCCTGAAGGAGGATTGGCTTGTCGCCGTGACGAAGCTGCGGCAGGTCAATCAGATCTATACCGGGTATGAAGATGCGGGAAGCAAGCTCGCCCGTGCGGAACAGGAAGGGGCGAAGGTCCTCTATAAGCAGGGTATCGAGCTCGGAAAACAGGAAGACTGGAAGATGGCGGCCCTGGCCTTCAAGGCCGCCACAGAAATCAATCCCAAGTATCTGGACGTCGCCCGGCAGTATGAGCAGGCCAAATCCCGGGACAATGTCGATTACGCCGTCAGCGAGTCGATCAAGGCGGAAAAGGCGCAGAAATGGGATCGGGCGATCCTGCTGGCGGAAAAGGCCGCCGACTACCAGCCGGACAACCGGGAGCTGCTCGCAAGATTGGACTCCCTCAAAGTCAATGTTGCACAGGGCTACTTCGATGATGCCGTGAAGCAGGCCAATCAGGGCCGGCTGTATGATGCGATGAGAAAAATCGAGCTCGTCAAGAGCTACAGCCCGTCCCTCCAGACGGATCCCATATTCAAGGAATTCATCAAGAATTTCTGCGCGAAGCTGATAGAGCGGGCGCAGAAGTACGGCGAAAAAGAACAGTATGGCAACGCGTTGCTCTGGTATCAGAAGGTGGAGACACTGTCACCGAACTATCCGGAACTGTTCCAGAAACTATTAGAAACGCGGGATCACATCACTAAGCGGATCAAGAAATCGATCGCCGTTTTCGATTTTTCCAGCCCCAGCAACAACAAGGATGCAGGGAAGATCGCGGCGAACAAGCTCATCACCTACCTCCACAAGAATGCCAGCGGGGATCTCCGGATCATCGAACGGGAAAACCTCCAGTCGATCCTCAGGGAGATGCAGCTCGGCCAGACGGGTCTTGTGGACATCAAGGCGGCGCAGAACGTGGGTAAGATGAGGGGGATCGACACCTTCATCATGGGGGACGTCCTCCACTTCACCGCCAGGAAGACCGACACCCCGAGCATCAGCCAGGTCAAGGTCCTGGTCGATGAAGAGGACGTCCGCAATCCCGATTTTTCCGACTGGCTCATCATGAATCCGAAACCGAGCTCGAAGGACCTCGCAACGGCCCCGAGGCGGACGGTCAAAAAACGGAACTACCAGTTTATCTCTTACAGGCAGGGATCGGCCAAGGTCAACGCGATGTTGGAGATATCCTACAAATTGGTCGATACTTCGACGGGAGAGAACGTCGTCACGAACACCGTCTCCGGAAAACTGGTCAAGGAGGACAAGTACCAGGACGGCGTGCCGGTTGCCAATATCACCCATGACCCGCTGGAACTTCCGACAGATGAAGAGGTGCTCGATGAGCTGACGAACGCCAAGGTGTCGGAGATGGGACAGAGCGTCCTCAAGAATTATCAGAGTCTGGAGGTGGCCTACTTCAACGAGGCCCAGCAGCAACAGAAGCGCAGAAACATCGAACAGGCCGTGGAAAAGTACATCGACGCGATCTACGATGAAAAATTGAAAGGGATATCGACGCCCGTTTCGCAGAAATCCCTTGAATCCATTGATAAACTGATTCAGGATATGTAAAATATGACGGTTTGCATTCCGCGTTTCGACCCAAGCGGGATGCCCCGGGAGAATACCATGGGAAAGAGGTTTCTTACAGTCAGTGTTTTTCTGCTATTGATCTGTCCGTCTGTCGCCTTCACCGCACCGTCGCAGGTCAGGGTCTCCGTCTTCAATTTCGGGACGGTCAATCTGGAGGCCTCGGGTCTCGGGGCGACCGTGACGAACCAGCTCATCAACCTGTTGGGGGAGGACGCCTCGCTGACGATGCTCGACCGGAAGGAGCTGGAGGCCTTTCTCAGCATGAATGACCTCCAGCAGAACGATGAGATCGACAATGTGGTCAACATCGGCACCCGCCTCGGTCTCAATGTGGTCGTCGTCGGAAGCGTGGAGAAGAAGGGGTCGGTGATAGTGGTTCTGTGCAAGACGGTTCAGATCGAGCAGAAGAAGGCGATCCTGAGCATCCGGGCCGCTGCGGTCGGCGAGGCCGGGCTGGCCGGCGAGATAAGGAAGTTGAGCCTGCAGATCCGAAACGCCATCATGGAACAGACTCTCAAGGAAAAGAGCACGGAAGGAGGGGTCTTCGGCGGACCCGTCGAGGTTACAAAACGATCGGGAAACCGGAGTGTCCACCTGCTCTGGGAGGCGCCTCCAGGTGCGGCGGTCGCCGGTTATGAGGTGTTTCGCGCAACCTCGAAGGCCGGGCCCTTCGAAATGCTTGCCCAGGTTGCGAGGACCGAATATGTGGATGAGACCGTCGAGAAGGACACCCTCTATTATTACAAGGTCCGGGCTTACAACGACAAGGGGATACAGAGTGAATTTTCACAGGTGGTCGGGGCAAAGACTGCCGTGACGCCGAACCCTCCCGTGATCCTCAAAACCGAGGGCCACGTGAAGAGCATTTCCCTGCTCTGGTCCCCCGGCCCGGGCAGCGGCGACCGCCTCCGCCTCAAGGGATACAGGCTCTACCGCGCCAAATCGGAACAGGGGCCCTACCGTGAGATTACCAACCTCCGGACGACCAATCTCGGGGACGCCACTGCTGTCATTGACCGGCTGCTGAAAGTGTCACACCTGGACAAAGGTCTCGCGGACGGCGAGGAATATTACTACCGTGTCACCGCCTTCAACGAAAAGGACCTGGAGAGCGAGTTTTCCAGGTCCGTCAAGGGGTCGACATTGCCGACGGTCGGAGCGGTTGCTGCCGAGGGGGATTTGATCCGGGAGATCCGCCTCTCCTGGAAACCTATTGATTCGTCATTTATCCGAGGTTATTACGTCTATCGTAGCGCCGCAGATAAGGAAAACTTTGTCCGGATTAAGCGGGTAGACGCCCCTTCGGCCCTCGACCGGAAGATCGAATATCTCGACCGGGAGGGCTTGGCGGATATGACCCGTTACCGCTACCGGATCACGGCTGTCGAAGAGACGGAAACCGAGACGTCGCCCTCGCCGGTGGCCTCCGCCGTCACCCGGGGAAAACCGCCCATGCCGGAGGAGCTCAAGGCATTGGGTGGCCTGGTGAAGAGGGTGGATCTGAGATGGAGGGCCTCGACAGCGGAAGAGGTGGAAGGATACAAACTCTACGGGGCCAAGGAAAAAGAGGGGCAATTGCAGTTGTTGAAGACGCTTTCGGGGCGGCAGACGGACCGTTATACCGACGACTCCCGCGGGTATGACAAGCTGGAAGACGGCACGGCCTACCGCTACCGGCTGACGACCTACAACCGGGTCGAGGTCGAGAGTGAGCCCGCGCCGGCCGTAACCGTCCGGACCAAACCGAGACCGGAGAAGGTCTCCGGGGTCCAGGGGGAAAGTGCGAAGGCGAAGAGCGTTCCGCTGCGCTGGTCTCCAAACCCGGAAAAGGACATCGCGCTGTACCATCTCTTCCGGTCGGGGGAGGGCGGAGATTTTGAGCGGGTCGCCAAACCAAAGGAGACCGCCTATCTCGACCAGGGGTTGAAGGACAACGCCTTGTACCGTTATCGACTGCAGGCGGAGGACAAGGATGGTCTCATCGGTGATTTTTCCGAAACCATATCGGTCCGGACCAAGGCAAGACCCGCGATACCGGGGGGAGCAACCGGCGGGATCGCGGAGGGGAGGTCGGTCCTGACCTGGAAGGAGGCGGCTGAGCCGGATATTGCACACTATACGGTTTATGAAAAGACGTTTTTCGGGATGGACAAGATCGCCACGGTCCGGGAGAGGAAATTTAGCGAGGCCGCGCCGACCAAAGGGAAGGTTAAGGTCTACCTGATCACGGTGACGGATCGTGACGGTCTTGAAAGCGATCCCTCTCCCGAAATAACGATAACGGGTCCGTAAGGGGACATCTTGCGGCAAGGTGTCCCCAGAACGAACTACGCCGTCGGCGGAGTGTCGGTTTGCAATCAGGGGGAAACGATGAAAGAAAATGATAACAGAAGGCGCAGATCGCATCAGTTGATGATCGTCGGGCTGATCCTGCTTGTTTTTTTTGGGGACACCTTGCTGCAAGGTGTTGTTGCAGGGGACACCTTGCGGCAAGATGTCCCCATATTGGCGGCAGCGGCCATGGCCGCGGAGACAGGGAAAATCGCGGAGACGGGGAAATTCGAGGTGGTTGCCGGAAGCGACGACAAGGCCTATCTGGTAGATAAGGTGACAGGCGCCGTCTGGGTGCTGACCTACCGGACGATGCCCACCGGCCGGGAACCGATAGCGATTCCTTTCAAGTTCATCCTGCGCACACCGAAAAATCAGGGCGAGTTTCTGGTCGAGAGCGCCGGCGCCGATATGTCGATGCCGCCGAGTGGAGCGCGTTAGCGCCGAATCGGGATCCGGGTTTTGACGGGGAGAGGTTAATCGATGGTGCATCCCGTTCCGGAGGGTGGTCTGGTCCGCGCATACATCATTTCCGGGGCGGATGGCCTGATGGTGATCGACCCCGGCAGTGTGGGCGCCGCCGAGGCGGTGATGAACGAAATCCGCAGGATGGGCGGGAGGTCGATGGCGGAAGTGAGAGCAATCGTCGCCACCCATTTCCACTTCGATCACATCGGCGGGATCGGTCGAGTGCTCCGGGAGTGCCCGGCCGGGACGCCGGTTCTTTGTCACCGCCGGGTGAGGGATTATTTAGACGGCGCTCGATCTCTCCCGCGGATGGAGAACTGGTTTACCGCGTTTTTCTTGGCGGCGCTGAAAAGTTGTCGTTATCTCCGGCGGCCCTCCCATCTTTGGTTTGAGAGCCTCGCCGGGATTCCTCTGCCGGGTTTTGGAAGCAGGTTCCCCCCGCCCTTCGGGAAGGAGCGGATCCGGTGGCTTGGCGGTGACGGCCGGGCGCGTTACGGGATCGGCTTTGACGGCTGGGATGTGATCGAAACGCCGGGCCATACGGGGGACTCGATCTCCCTCTATCATGAAGAGAGCCGGGAGCTCATCTGCGGCGATCTGATCCTCAATCTGGACCGGGACGGCGGCCGCCTGAACCCCTTCTGCGAGGACAGGGCGACGGCAGAAAAGACATTTCGTTTACTTTGCGCGACCATCCGCCCCCGAGTGATCTATCCCGGCCATGGGGAGGTCATCCGGGGCGGGGAGAATGCGCTGCTCGGGGTCAGGACTCTGAGGTGAGAATGGGTATCGGAACCGTTCGTCCCGTTGCGGGCGACGGACGACTCTGCGGGAGGATTGCCATGAAATCGTTCTGGAGGAAAGAGACGGCGACGCTGATCGCTCTGTTGCTGACAACCCTGATCTGCGGCTGCGTGGTTGCCACAAAGCAGACCATCATCGCCCCCGAAATCATCGCCCAATTCAAGGGGACCTACAAGGTCGATCCCTATATGGAGAAAAACCGGCCGCTTTCGGTGGCAGTGCTCCCCTTCTGGGATCAGTCCAGGAGCAAACAGGGGTTCGAACCCGTACGCCGGGGTTTCTACAACCACTTCAGCTCTCTTCCCTTCAAGGATATGGAGATCACGAAGATCGACGACTTGCTGGCAAAGGCGGATCTGACGGATCCCGAACAGATCCAGAAAACCTCCCCCCAGAAACTGGGAGAAATCCTCGGGGTGGATGCCGTCATCTACGGGGAGATCTCCAATTTTGACAAGCTCTTTGCGGTGATCTATTCGCAGGTTTCGGTCGGGGCGGAGGTGAAGATGTACGGGACGAAGACGGGCCAGTTCCTCTGGAGCGGCCAGCACGTCGTCCGAATCCATGAGGGCGGCCTCTCAACGACGCCGATCGGCATCATCGCCGTCATCATTGCATCCGCGATGAATCTTCGGGACATCCAGCTTCTCCGCGCCTGCGACGACCTTTTTCGGGAGATGGTCAAAACGATCCCGACGCCGCCGCTGGCCGCCGTGCTCCGACCGCCGACGATTACCCTTCTCGTCCAGGATACGAAGAACCTTCCGAAAAAGGCAGGGGACGAGATCCACGTAGTCATGCAGGGGACGCCGAAGATGCGGGCCGCGTTCGCAATCGGGGAGTTCAAGAAGCGGATCGATATGCAGGAACAGGAAGGGGATGCGGGGTTCTACCTTGGCGTTTACCGGGTCGTGCCGGGGGATAATGTCGCGGGCGCCCTTATTACCGGTCGTCTCACGGACGACGCCGGAAACACAGCCGAGTGGGTCGATGCGCTGGGAACGGTCACGCTCGACACAACGCCGCCGGAGAAGCCTCAAAGGCTCCGAACCGTCGGCCGGGACAAACTGGTTCTGCTCACCTGGGAGAAATCGGCTGCTGCGGATCTGGCCGGGTACCGCCTCTACCGGAGCGTGACGCCCATTTCCGGCTACCAGGAGGTTGTCAAAACCGAATTCAACGAATACCGGGATCCGGTTCCGGAAAACGGCGTGAAGTACTATTATCAAGTCATAGCCGCGGATCGTGCAGGAAATGAAAGTGAAAGATCGGAGACCGTCTCCGGCATGCCGGTCGCGCCGGGGCCGACGCCGGTTGCGGGAGCGATCGAGGTCGATACGACCTGGTATGCGGGGGCGAGTCCCTATGTGATTGAAAATGAGGTGGTCGTTCGGGACAAGGCGGTCCTGACGATCGAACCGGGGACGGAGATCCTCTCCCGCGGTGGCGCCCTCGTGGTCGAAGGCAGGCTTCAGGCGCAGGGGGACGGCGAACATCTGATCCTCTTTTCCGCGGCGGAAGGGCTGGAACGCTGGGCGGGGATCCGCTTCGCGAACGTCAAGGAAAAGGAGAATCTCGTCAAATTCATCCGCATCCGAAAGGCGAAAGCGGGGATCTCCTGCGAGGCCTCTTCTCCCCGGATCGAGGCCTGCGAACTGACCGATAACGATACCGCGCTTGCGATACAGGGGGCCTTCTCCGCGCCGATCGTGACGGGAAACACGATCCACAAGAACGCGCAGGCGGCGGTCATCATCTCCGATGGGGCGAAGCCGACCCTCTTAGACAACCGGATCCGGGACAACGCGGCGGAGGGTATCGTCGTCCGTTCCGCCGCCCCGGCCATTCTCCGCAATGCGATCGCGCAAAACCGGGGTGGCGGGATCGCCGTGTTGGGGGCGCAGGCCTCCGTCACGGAGAACAACATCACCGACAACGGTCCCTTCGACCTCGCGGGGGAGATGAAGGGCGAGGCGGTTTCGGCCCTGAACAACTGGTGGGGGACGGCGAAGGGGCTCGAAGTATTCGCCCGGATCCGGGGCAGGGTCGATGTCCGGTCGATTCTCGACGCCCCTTATCCGGAGGGGAAGCCGGTGGAACTGCCGATCCTGGATGCGAAACTATCCGGCCCCCTCAAGACGGACGGCTTTCTGATCCTCTCCCGCAGCCCTTACCGGGTGACGGGCGACCTGACCGTGGACGGGGGCGCCATCCTCCATATCGAGCCTGGCGTCGTCGTCCAGTACGATCGAAATACGTCGATCATCGTCGAGGACGGCGGTGTTGTGGCCCGAGGAACGGCGGACCTGCCGATCCTTTTCACCGCTTCCGGGGCGTCGCCGGCGCCCGGCTCCTATGCAAACGCCGTCCGCTTTATAAAACAGACCAAAGCAAACAGCCTCTTCAGTTATTGCGTCGTCGAGTATGCCGTGACCGCTTTCGATATCTATCACGGAACGCCGGAGATCTCCTCCTGTCACATCGCAAAGAACGCCCAGAGCGGCATTTATTGCCGGAATGATGCGGCGCCGCAGATCTCATACTCTACGTTCGAGGAGAATATGGGGGAGGGGGGCATCAAAGGCGTGGGTATGTCCAATCCATCGATTCACTACAACAATTTTCTCAAAAATGCGGTCTCGGTGCAGGCGTTTTCTTCCATCTACATCGATGCCCGGAACAAC
>JAHIMW010000015.1 GCA_018896355.1 Pseudomonadota bacterium | reverse complement strand
GTGTCCTTGAAGGGGTCGCCGACCGTATCACCGACGACGGTTGCTTCGTGCAGAGGGGTGTTCTTCTGCTTCAGATCCACGTCAACGATCTTTTTGGCGTTGTCCCAGCAGCCGCCGGCGTTGGCCATGAAGATCGCCTGGAAGAGGCCGAAGAAGGCGATCCCGATGAGGTAGCCAATGAAGAAGTAGGGGTTGAAGAAGGCGAGTCCCAGGGCCAGGAAGAAGATGACGACGAAGATGTTGATCATCCCCTTCTGGGCGTAGATCGTGCAGATCCTGACGACCTCCTTGCTGTCGGCGAGGGAAGCTTCCTTCTTGTCTAACTTGATGTGGTCCTTGATGTAGACGACGGCCTGGTAAGAGCCTGTCACGACGGCCTGGATGGAGGCGCCGGTGAACCAGTAGATCACGCAGCCGCCCATGAGGAGCCCCAGGATGATCTCCGGGTGGACCAGGCTGAGCTTGGAGATCACGTCGCCGTAAAGCCCCTCGAGCAGGATGATGATCCCGAAGACCATCGTGGTGGCGCCGACGACGGCTGTGCCGATGAGGACCGGTTTGGCGGTGGCCTTGAAGGTGTTCCCCGCGCCGTCGGCCGTTTCCAGAACGTGTTTGGCCTTTTCGAAGTCGACGTCGACACCGAAGTGCTTTTTGACCGTCTCTTTGACATCCTTGCGGCTTTCGATCATGGAAAGCTCATAGATCGACTGGGCGTTGTCGGAGACCGGCCCGAAGCTGTCCACGGCGATGGTCACCGGCCCCATGCCCAGAAAGCCGAACGCGACCAGACCGAAGGCGAAGACCGGCGCGGCGAAAACGAACTCCGGCGGCATCAGGCCCAGGATCGAGCCGCTCTGGGAAACCAGGTAGGCGATCAGCATCAGGATCAGGATCACGAGGCCCTCCCAGAAGGCGGAAAAGTTCCCGGCGACCAGACCCGAGAGGATGTTCAGGGACGGACCGCCCTGGCGGGAAGCGTTGACGACCTCTTCGCAGTGCCGGGAATTGGTGCTCGTGAAAATTTTGGTGAATTCAGGGATCAGCGCGCCGGCGATGGTCCCGCAGCTGATGATGATCGAAAGGGCGAGCCACGTCGGGATCGAACCGGCCACGGGAGGAATATCGCTCAGCAGAAAATAACTCGCGATGAAGGTGACGGCTATCGACAGGGAGGATGTGATCCAGATCAGGTTGGTCATTGGGTGCTCGAAGTTGAATTCCGTCTTGCCGCCGAACAGGGATTTGCTTACTGCGTCATTGACGAAGTAGGAGGCGAGCGAGGTCAGGATCATCAAAATACGCATCGCGAAGATCCAGACGATCAGCTTGCCGCCCATCTCGGGATTGGTGGCAAGCGCCAGGGCCAGAAAGGCGATCAGGGCCACGCCCGTAACCCCGTAGGTTTCAAATCCGTCCGCCGTGGGGCCGACGCTGTCGCCGGCGTTGTCACCGGTGCAGTCGGCGATCACGCCAGGGTTTTTGGGATCGTCTTCCGGCAGGTGGAAGATGATCTTCATCAGGTCGGAGCCGATGTCGGCGATCTTCGTGAAGATGCCGCCGCAGATCCGCAGGGCGCTGGCGCCAAGGGACTCGCCGATGGCGAAACCGATAAAGCAGGGGCCGGCCAGCTCCGGGGGAATGTAGGCCAG
This sequence comes from Pseudomonadota bacterium, assembly GCA_018896355.1. Classification (GTDB taxonomy): domain Bacteria; phylum Desulfobacterota; class Syntrophia; order Syntrophales; family UBA5619; genus UBA5619. The sequence goes on along the minus strand of JAHIMW010000015.1, from coordinate 9,016 downwards.
AATCAGGATCATGAAGAAGAGCTCGATGCTTACCAGCAGGAGCCCGACACTCATGCCGGAGCGCAGGCAGATGTTGATCAGGCTCAGAGGATTTCCGCTCAGCGAGGCGAAGGCCGCCCGTGAGTTGGCCACCGTATTGATCCGAATACCGAACCAGGCCACGCCGTAGGAGCCCAGTATCCCCATGACGGAGCAGAACAGGATGAGCATGACGGCCCCGATCGTATTGCCCTGCAGGCCGAAAAAATAATAGACGATACATATGGCGATCAGGACCCAGAGACCGGCAAGAAATTTCCCCTGCTGAAACAGATAGGTCTTGCAGGTTTCCCAGATCGTGTTGGAGACGTCCAACATGGCCTGATGCGAAGGCAGATTCTTAGTCTGGATGTACTGAAACCAGCCAAAGATCATGCCGACTACACAGATGAGGAGCCCGATGTTCAGGATGGTCAACCCGCCGAGCGAACCGCCCATAAAAGCGACCTGGGTCAGATCCGGGATCTTGATGTCTGCCTCACCCGCGAAGGCCATGGGAACAATAAGAAACAGGATGATGGTGAGAGAACACAACAAAGACCATAAACTGCGTTTTCCGCTGCACATGATTCAACCCTCCTCAGTTAAGTTTGATTTTTTCTTCACATGACGCTTTTCCATGGCTGCTTTAGTACCGGAACTCAGGATGTCCACTACGGCAGAAGCCGCCGCTGTGGTCAGCTCTGGCAGAAAACTCATCTCTTCTGTAGAAAAATGTTCCAGGACGTACCCTTCGACCATTGTCTTGAGGGCGGGTTTTCCAATACCGAATCTGACTCTGATGAAATCCTGTCCGCCCAGGTGATCAATCAGTGAAATAAGCCCTTTGTGCCCGGCATGCCCCCCGCCTGCTTTCAAACGGATCGACTGAAACGGCAGGTCCAGATCATCATGGGCAACGATGACATCCTGAAGAGCGATTCGGAAGTAGTCCGTCAGTTTCCGGATCGCGATACCGCTCAGATTCATGAATGTCTGTGGTTTGGCAAGAATAACGACATCGCCGTCTATCTTCCCCTTTCCGATATGGGCATCAAAGAGGGTTTGATTGATGGGGATGTCCCGTTCGAGCGCCAATTGATCCAGGATCAGAAAACCCGCGTTGTGTCGGCTCAGCCTATATCGTATCCCCGGATTTCCCAGTCCTACGATTAACTTCACACCGCCCCTCCGAAGCTGTGCGTGCAGAGTTTCCGAATAACCTCAAAGAGGGATCAAAAGGCGATGTCGTCAGCCTTTCACATCCCCCTTGGGCGATGCTCCTTCTGCAACGGCCGCTCCTTCCGCATCGGCCGCGCCTTCGACAGCCTCTTCCTCCTGCGGTACGAACACCTTCACGATGGCGACCATGGCCACGCCGACATCACCCGGATCGAGAACCGAAATTCCCTCGGGGACCCGAATATCCTTCACCTTGATCGAGTCGCCGATCTCCAGTCCGGTGACATCGATCTCGATGAAATTGGGCAGAACCGAAGGCAGGCAGGAGATCTTCAGATCGCGTTTCAGATGCTGAAGCTCGCCGCCGTTTACAACGCCCACGGGAATACCGGCGAAATGGAGGGGAACATCGAGCGTCAGCCGGTGATCCATGCGGACTTCATAAAAATCCGCGTGATAGAACCGCCTGCTGACCGGTTCGATCTGCAGCTCCTTGATCAAGGAAAGTTTTTCCAGATTTTTCTCTCCATCGATCCGAAGTTTGATGAAGACATTTTCCTTTTTCGCTCGGATAATCTTGAGCAGCTCTGCCGCATTCACCGAAAGGTGAATGGCCTCCTCACCGCGGCCGTAAAACACGGCCGGGATCCTTCCTTCCTTCCTGAAACGCCTTGCCGGCCCCTTGCCGGATTGATTGCGGATACAGGCTTTTAATTCGGTTGCCTCCATGGAATTCCTCCTAAATGAATAATGAACTGACTGAGTCGTTGTAATAGATTCTTCGGACAGCCTCGCTGAGGAGTCCCGAGACGGAGAGAACCTTGATTCGACTGCAGGCTCTCGCCTTCTCATGCAGAGGGACCGTGTCCGTTACGATGATCTCTTTCAGGTCCGACTGTTCGATCCTTTCCAGGGCCGGACCGGAAAGTACGGGATGGGTGCAGCAGACGGTGACCTCGATCGCCCCTTCCTCCTTGAGCGCCTTTGCCGCCTGCACAACCGTTCCCGCCGTATCGATCATATCGTCCAGCAGGATGACCCTCTTTCCCTTGACATGACCGATGATGTTCATGATCTGGGCCTCATTCGGACCATCTCTGCGTTTGTCGATGATGGCCAGACTGGCTCCCAGGCGTTTGCCGAAGGCGCGCGCCCGTTCCACGCCTCCTGAGTCCGGTGAGACAATCACGATGTTGTCGTCAGGGTAGTTCTTCTTGATGTGGTCCAGCAGAATGGGCGTGGCGAAAAGATTGTCCACCGGGATATTGAAGAATCCCTGGATCTGGCCTGCATGAAGATCCATCGCCAAAACCCGGTTTGCCCCCGCCTGCGTGATGAGATCGGCCACAAGTTTGGCGGTGATCGGCGCGCGGGGCACCACCTTCCGGTCTTGCCGTGCGTAGCCGTAGTAGGGGATGACCGCCGTGATCCGGTCTGCGGACGCCCGACGCACGGCGTCGATCATGATGAGAAGTTCCATCAGTGTGATGTTGACCGGCGGGCAGGTCGGTTGGATGATGAAGACATCCATGCCCCTAACATTTTCGTCGATTTCCACCCGTGTTTCACCGTCGCTGAAGGCCGTGACATGGGCTTGCCCGAGGGTTACACCCAGATTTTCCGTTATCTTCCGGGCGAGCTCCTGATTCGCATTTCCGGTAAATACCCTGATTCTTTCGAGCATCTCACGTCCTTTAACGGCAAATATGGGTTGGCTGGGGCGGGAGGATTCGAACCTCCGAATGCAGGATCCAAATTCCTGTGTCTTACCGCTTGACGACGCCCCAATACAAAACAGGCAAGAGGCTGCAGGCTATATGCGTGATCGGTAAAAACCCCTGACCGATAATCCTTACTTCTTTACAGGGATTTTGCCCTGAACACCCGCCACCCGGGTCTCTGCCCAAAATTCTCCTCTGCCCTGCAAGCGGACTTCTCGTCCGTAAAAATTCCGAAAACGGTCGGTCCGCTGCCCGACATCAGGGCGCCACGGGCGCCATTCTCCAGCAATAAGGCCTTAATCTGATCCAGAACAGGATAAATTTGCAGCGTCACCATCTCGAGATCATTCAAGAGACCCCGGATCAGATCCTCCGCTGCATAAAAGCGGGGGATGCTATAATTTATTCCATGCTTTGTCAATCCCAAATTGAGTCCCTCATAAACCATTTTCGTCGATATTTCAAAGCCTGGATTGATCAGGACAAACCAGAGGGGGGGTAAAAAGGGCGCTTCCGTGAGGATCTCGCCGATCCCCGAGGCCCAGGCCGTCTTTCCGAAAATAAAAAAAGGAACATCCGCCCCGATTCCCGCTCCGATCTTCATCAGCTCTTCCCGGGCCAGCGGGGAACCATGCATTTCATTCAGGGTCATCAGGGTCGTGGCGGCGTTGGAGCTTCCGCCTCCCAGTCCGGCGCCGATGGGGATTCGTTTCCGGATTGTGATCGCGATCTTCGGCGGTTCGCCGATGCGGGGGAAAAAGGCCGTCGCCGCGCGGTATACGATGTTTCCCTGATCCTCCGGCAGGTCCGTGCCGGGGCAACGGACCGCAATGCCGCCATCGGTCGATGCAAAAGTCATCTCATCACAGAGGCTGATCCGCTGCATGAGGGATAGGATGTCGTGGTAGCCGTCTTCCCGCTTTCGGAGAACCCGCAGATAGAGGTTGACCTTGGCCGGCGACTCCCTTGTGATCATTTGTTGGTCATTTCCTTGATAAAGCGCATTCTCAATTCGTAAAGGATGCCGTCCAGCATCTGTTTTTCCTGCTCGTCAAGGTTACCCTCCGTTTTCGTCTTCAGGATGCTCAGGATGTCGATCGTCTGCTTTGCGGCGGGGAGGTTTCGCTGTGACTCCTTCGTGACCGGATCGGGAAAGTCTCCAAAGTGGTACATGGCAGTCGTGCTGAGCGAAAAGATGAAACCGGCGAAATTGATATCGGGAAGAGGAGAGTCCTCCGTTTCGGGAGTATCAATTTCATCTGAAGGGGTTCCCGGCGCATCATCGGGATTTTCCGCCAGTTCCTTATCTTCCGGCTTCATCTCTTCTTCGACCCGCGCGTCGCCTGATTCGTCGAAGAGACGCCGGTCCTTGATCACAAAACCCTTATCCTTCTTCTCTTTTTCCATGAAACCTCCTTCATTTTATATTGGGCGCATGCTTCGCAGGCGGGCGATACGCTCTTCAATTGGCGGATGGGTGCTGAATATGTTCCTCAGCGAACGTCCGGTCAGCGGATTTACAATGAACATGTGGGCCGTAGAGGGGTTTGCCTCCATCGGCATCGTCTGGGATGCCCGTGAGAGTTTTTCGAGTGCGCCTGCAAGACCGTAAGGTTTTCCCGAAATCTTTGCCCCGCCGGCATCGGCAAGGTACTCCCTTGAACGGGAAATGGCCATCTGGATGATTGTGGCGGCGATCGGGGCAAGAACCGCCATCAGGATCAGACCGACAATGCTGCTTCCGCCTCCTTCATCGTCATCTTGGCGGGCGCCGCCGAACAATGCTGCCCACTGGGCCATGTTGGCAAGCATGACGATCGCCCCGGCCAGCGTCGCGGCGATGGAGCCGATCAGGATGTCACGGTTCCGGATGTGGGTCAGCTCATGCGCGATGACTCCCTCCAGTTCATCCCTGCCGAGGATCCGGAGGATGCCTTCCGTAACGGCGACCACCGCATGTTGTTCGTTTCGTCCCGTGGCGAAGGCGTTTGGCGTATCGCCGGGGATTATATAGACCCGCGGCATCGGCAGCGCGGCCTTCAGCGAGAGATTCTTGACCATCGCGTAGAGCTCCGGCGCTTCGTTCTCCGAGACCGCCTGGGCTTTATACATGCGGAGGACAATCTTGTCCGAGAACCAGTAGCTCCCGAAATTCATCACCATCGCGAAGATGAAGGCGATAACGACACCCTGTTGTCCCCCAAACCAGCCGCCGATCAGCATCAGGAGGCCCGTCAGGGCGCCCAGCAACAGTCCGGTTTTAATCATGTTCATATCTTTCCCCCTCCTTGAAACATAAGGTTGCTATCGTTTGTTCTTTTCGGCATCGGCCTCCTGGGGATGGCCTTTGCCGAGAATCAGCATCTGTGTGCGTGATTCAATTTTTGCGAAAGATGATTCGGCCGTCGTCATGGTCGATTACGATCCGGTCGCCTTCGACAAAGTCTCCCGCGAGAAGTTGCAGGGCCAGAGGGTCCAGGATCTGCTTCTGAAGGGTCCGTTTGAGCGGTCGGGCGCCATACACCGCACTGTATCCTGATTGGGCTATATAATGTTTGGCGCCTTCTGTCAATTCCAGAGAGAGTTTTCTCTGCTGCAGCCGTTTCCGTATGAGTCCGAGCTGGATGTCGATGATCCGCTCGATATCCGCCATGGCCAGCGCGCGAAAGATGATGATATCGTCGATCCGGTTCAGGAATTCCGGTTTGAAGGTTTCCCGGAGCGCCTCCATTGTCCTTTCGCTCCTCTCCTCATCCGTGAGGGTGGGGTCCTGAATCCATTGACCGCCGACATTCGACGTCATGATCGCAATCGTGTTCTTGAAGTCCACCGTGCGTCCGTGACCGTCCGTCAATCGACCGTCGTCGAGTATTTGAAGCAGGATGTTGAAGACGTCCGGATGGGCCTTTTCGATCTCGTCGAACAGCAGGACCGCGTAGGGTCGGCGTCTCACGGCCTCGGTCAGGTGGCCGCCTTCGTCATATCCCACATATCCCGGCGGGGCGCCGATCAGCCGGGCAACAGAGTGTTTCTCCATGAATTCCGACATGTCGATTCGGATCAGTGCCTGTTCGTTGTCGAACATGAATTCGGCGAGCGCCTTGGCGAGTTCTGTTTTCCCGACGCCGGTGGGCCCCAGGAAGATGAAGGATCCGATCGGCCGGTTCGGGTCCTGGAGGCCGGAACGGGCCCTGCGCAAGGCGCTGGAGACTGCCGCGATCCCCTCTTCCTGTCCGATGACCCGCTGCCGGAGGCGTTCCTCCATCCGGAGCAGCTTCTGAACGTCGCTCTCCAGCATGCGAGAGACGGGAATCCCCGTCCAGTTGGCCACAACCTCGGCCACGTCCTCCGCATCAACCTCTTCCTTCAGCATCTGTTTGTCCTTCTGAGCTTCCAGCAGCTTTCCGTTTTCCTCTTCCAGTTCCCGGTTCAATTCGACGAGCCTTCCATAGCGGATTTCCGCCGCCCGGGCGAGGTCGCCATTGCGTTGGGCGTTTTGCTCTTCGATCTTGAAAGTTTCGATCCGGCTCTTGATGGCCTGGATTTTCTTGATGGCCTCTTTTTCGCCGGTCCAATGGAGTTTCATCCGATCCATTGCCTCCCGGAGTTCCACAAGTTCCTGTTCGATTTTCTCCCGCCGCTCCACGGAGGTCCGGTCTGTTTCGTTTTTCAGAGATTGCCGTTCGATTTCAAGCTGGATGACGCGCCGTTCCAGGGCGTCGATCTCCGCGGGCATGCTGTCCAACTCAATCCGGAGCCGCGATGCCGCCTCGTCGATCAGGTCGACCGCCTTGTCCGGGAGGAACCTGTCGCTGATGTAGCGGCTGGAGAGGGTTGCCGCGGCGATGATAGCCGCGTCCTTGACCCGGACGCCGTGGTGGACCTCGTAGCGTTCCTTCAGTCCCCGGAGGATCGCAATCGTGTCCTCGACCGAAGGCTCCTTGACGAGGATCGGTTGGAACCGCCTTTCGAGCGCCGGGTCCTTTTCGATATGTTTCCGGTATTCGTTCAGGGTGGTCGCACCGACGCAGCGCAACTCACCCCGCGCCAGGGCCGGCTTGAGCATGTTCGATGCGTCGATGGAACCCTCCGCGGCTCCTGCGCCCACCACCGTATGGATCTCATCGATGAAGAGGATGATCTCCCCCTGGGCGGTGGTAACCTCCTTCAGGACGGCCTTCAGCCGCTCTTCGAACTCGCCGCGGTACTTTGCCCCGGCGACAAGGGCGCTGATATCGAGGCCGATGACCCTCTTGTCCTTGAGGTTCTCCGGCACGTCCCCGTTTACGATCCGCTGGGCCAGGCCCTCGACGATCGCCGTCTTGCCCACCCCCGGCTCCCCGATCAGGACAGGGTTGTTTTTCGTCCGGCGGGAAAGGACCTGCATAACCCTCCGGATCTCCTCATCCCGACCGATCACGGGATCGAAGGAACCGCTCCTGGCCAGTTGGTTGAAATCGCGGGCATAGCGTTTGAGCGCCTGGTACTTCTCCTCCGGATTGGGATCGGTGATGCGCTGGTTTCCGCGAATTTCCACGAGAACCTTGAAAATCGCATCCTTTGTGATGCCGTTGGCGGAGAGGATCTTCGCAAGCGGTCCTTCCTTTTCGTCGGCCATCGCGACAAGGATATGTTCGGCGCTGACATACTCGTCCGTGAGACGCGCCGCTTCGCTGAGCGAGGCATCGAGGACGTGGTTCAGCCTCGGGGAGATATAGGTTTGGCCGCCGGCCGTCCCCTCAATCTTCGGCAGTTTCACCAGTACTTTGCTGGTTTCGCGCTCGATACGCCCGGGGTCGGCGCCCAACTTCTTGAGAATATCGGGAAGAATACCTTCCGGATGCTTCAGAAAAGAGACAAGGAGATGCTCCGAGTCGATCGCCTGGTGGCCGTATTGGTTGGCCAGACCCTGTGCCTCCTGAAGCGCCTCCTGGACTTTCAATGTGAATTTATCGAATCTCATTGTGAGTTACCTCCTGCTTATTCCACCCATCCATCGTGCCGTAAATTAAACACCCCGGAGAGGGATGTCAAGAATGGTACAGCCGCCGGGTCGCGGTCACCAGCAAAAGGGGTTGACGGCCCGGAAACATCCTTGTATAAAACAGCAACAGTTTTGGCTTACCGGGAGGAAGGAATTTGCAGGTTCCGGCGGTTACAGGAACGCTCGATGTCTATATCGCGGAGATCAACCGCTTCTCGATCTTGACGGCGGCGGAGGAGTTTCGTCTTGCCGTGAGACTGAAAAAGTATAACGATATGGAGGCCGCGGAGAAACTCGTCGTCTCGAATCTGCGTTTTGTAGTCAAGATTGCCCACGAGTACCGCAATTACGGGATAAAGCTGGCCGATTTGGTCCAGGAGGGAAACATCGGCCTCATGCATGCAGTGAAGAAGTTTGATCCCTACCGGGGCTACCGCCTCATCTCTTACGCCGTCTGGTGGATCCGCGCCTATATCCAAAATTACATCATCAAATCCTGGAGTCTTGTCAAGATCGGTACGACCCAGGCCCAGCGCAAACTCTTCTTCAAGCTCAGCCAGGCCCGGAAAAAACTGGAGAGTCTCTCTGAAAAGCGCGCGGAATTCGCGGAGATTGCTGAATCCCTTGGGGTTAAGCCGGAGGAGATTGCGGAGATGGACGTTCGGATGAGCGGCCGCGATCTCTCCCTCGATGCCAGCGTGGGCGAGGATGGGGATTCCACGCACATGGACTATCTTACCTATGGCGGGGAGGACCAGGAGACGGCACTGATTCGAAAGGAGGAGATGGCGCTTGTCCAGCACAATATTGCGGGGGCGCTCGCCGGACTTAATGAGAAGGAGAGCTTCATCATCCGAAACCGCGTCATGGCCGATAGTCCCCTAACCCTTCAGGCGATCGGCGACCGCTATCACATCACACGGGAGCGGGCCCGGCAGATCGAGAAACAGGCCCTCCGGAAAATGGCCCTGGCGATCCCCTATCTGGGGACGGAAACCAAGCTGATCGAAGCCTAATTCCGGTTTATGCATCCTTTCTGATTTGAATACGGTGCTCACCCTCAAGGAATAGCACGCCCGGGCGCGCTATTCCTTATCGGGTGGAGCAATTT
>JAHIMW010000113.1 GCA_018896355.1 Pseudomonadota bacterium | reverse complement strand
TTCCTTATTTCTAAAGCTAAATTCTTCTGAATATATCTCATTTTTCGACCACTTTCTGAAAAGCTTTTCAATGAAATTTTCCAGCATAGTAGCGTGATTAATGGGTTTATAATTTTCCTGCTGCTCGATGATCCATAAAAACATCGAAATAGATAGCGGGGTTCTTGGCAGATTGAGAGTAGTTAGAATCTGTACGATTTTCTCTAGCTTAGCGGGTGTATCAAATTGTGGATTACTCGAAAACCAATTGTTGATAAGTTGCTTAATTTGTTTTGTTTTAAAGCCTTTCAGATATGCAATTGTGAAGGATGTAAAGTCTGCTTGTTCAAAGAAGTCCAGTGGGATTTCTCCTTCGGTAAGTTGGTTGCTGGTGGCTATGATTCTTACTCTTGGGTAGTTAAGAAGAAATGTTTTCAGCCTCTTCAGCTTATGATAGTATTCATTCTCAAAGGACAAATTATCAATTAGTAGCAATACATCTTGGGCGGCTAAAAAGCCCGATATTTTAGTAATACCCACTCCCAGATACATGCTCACTAAAGTCTCATAATCTTTGTTGCCAACCTCATCGAAATCAAAAAATACAGGAAGTTTGTGATAATCTCTGATCGCCTTGGACAGTTCTATGGTTATCCTATCAAGAAGGGTAGTCTTGCCCGATTCCTTTGTACCAAAAATAATAAATTGTTCATTACTCTTGCAAAGATCATCGAGATTATACTTAATCTCATTTTCTGTTTCTATATTAGCTGTATCATAGTCTCTCTTAACGACAATCTCGGGTAAGACGAAAAGGCTTTCAATATCTTTCGGTGCCTTAGTATCCGCGAAGTTAGTAAGTAAGTGTTCATTTATCTGTGTAAGATGCACTTCTTGCACAGCTTTTGCGAGCCTTAATTCATCTTGCCTAACACTCGAAGTACCTTGATCTAATATCTGTAAAGTAGAGGTTCCTTGGTCATTCCCTTGATCAGTGTCTGGATCAAAACATTCTTTGGGATGACAATAACGTCTACAGTGAGTAATAATCTGCATATTGTCAATGTCGTAGTCAACTATCGTGTAGCCATTAGAAGAGAAGCGATCGCTCGTTCTTAAATTGTGTGTCCAGTTTGATGGCGCAACTGAGACGCAAAGGCTGCCATACATATCCGTCTTAGTCCACGCACTGCCTTCGTGGACATGCCCGCAAAATACTATATCGTAGTCTCTCTCCAACATTGGGCTCACTATTTTGCAATCAAATTCTGTTAAACAGTCTATAGAATGGTGCATGACCGCGATTTTAAGATCACAGTCTTGTATTATATTTCTCGCGTTAGTTATTTGCCGTTCTCCAAGAATCAACTTTTCCGTGCCATTATTTGGATTAAAACACCTCCACACTGAATTGAAGCACGTAATGCCAGCTGTGCAACCTTCCAATTTGACATGGAATGATGACTGGTAAGGTGTTAACTCAGATTCACCTGGATAATCTTTGTATAAGGATTTTTCAAAATTTTTAAAAGGTATCATCCTTTTAGTGCCAATTTTTTTCCCCGAATCAATATGTTCATTTACTGCCTCGATGGAATTAAGCGAATAAAGTAATCCCTTTTCCTCGACAATGTCATCAGCATTTCTATCTATATCATGATTACCTGGACAGACGAACACGCGGTGTTTAGGCAGTCCAAGGTTTGAAACGATAGGATCTATAAACTTTTCTTCAAACGTTAATAAAGCCATTTCAAGATCGTTATTAAACCCATCGCCTCCCTTGTCAATTAGGTCTCCAGAGAGGATAATTAAGTCAATCGGTCTCTGTTCATGAAATTTATTTAAATCTTTTATCAATGCCTTAACAATAAACTGATCGAAATCACTCAGGTGGTTGCCATTGATGTGCAAATCGGAGAAATGACAGATTCGAACCATATTTCCCTCCAGTAATTATGACTTATCTACCAGTTATAATTCTCTCCCGGTCTGCAGCAGGCTCATGCGTAAAATTAACTGACTCAATCCATCCTTACCGGCAGTTTATCTAACGACCGGGGGTGAGCATGATGTCCTTCAGAGGTATGGATAGTTTCATGGGGAAACGATTTGCTCTGCCATCTGAGGATAGATCCGGCGAAAATCACCTTCGTTGAGCGTCACGACACGATCTACCTTCCCTTTAATCGCAGCATACAGGATCACCGCATCATAGGTGACGCCGCCGGTAATCCCCTCTTCGGAAAGATGTTTTGTGACGGCGCTGTAATCTTCTGCCGATAAAGGCAACACTTCACAAAGATCAAAGACGTTGCGCTGAATCAGGTCGTAAGCGACAATGGGCGAGATGCGGGGCTTCATCGGCAATGTCGTCAGGATGGCGTATAATTCGGCAACCGAATGGGCGGATACCAGACCTGAATCTGAACCCTTCTTGATTCGCTGAAGCCAGGGCAGAGACTTTTCGTGCGCCGGGTGCGCCTCGACCATGGCCGCCACCAGGACGGATGTGTCTAGGAGAACTTTCATCGGTCGGCTCTTTGCAGCAGATCCGATACGCGGCGGTCGCGCGCGCGGCGGGTTACGTTTGTCAAATCTTCCGATGATTCGGCCCTGACGACGATGATACCCTGCTTGTCGACCAGCTCCGGCGACTCTGTCCGCACCCGCAGGCACACCCTCTCCTCATCGTCCTCTTCAACGACCATGGTCATTCCCGGCAATAGCCCAAGGCGGTTTTTCAGCTCCTGGGGCAACAGAATGCCGCCGTGGTTGTCGATCGAAACTTCTATAGTCTGTCCCATTTGTCCCTCCTTCACATGAAACCCATTGGAGAGGCGTCGGGGGACGTTTCTCCAATATTGAGCATCATAGAGGAAGTATGCGTATTTTTCAACACCATTTCAGAAATTTCCCGATTGCATGTGAATAACAAAGGCTGTTTTGACACGCCTTCAATACTGATAAGCATCCGCCAGTGTTTCCTCAAACCTCTTGATTTCCTCCGCCGACACCCGGACACAGCCCCGGATCCGAATCGCCTGGAGATCCCCTTCGTCTAGGAGGCGGTAGACGGTCCTCGTCGAGATCGCGAAATAGACCGCCATCTCATCGATCCGGAAGTAGTGCTTCAAGAGGGGTAAGCTTGCCAGGGAAGCTCGCTGATTCCCGAAAGAAAGCTGCTATCAAAATACATTTCTCCAAAATAACGACTACAATAAAAATTGATGAGTAACTTTTGAAATTACTCAGAAGTGGCGGGAGAAGATCCAAAGCGCCCTTCAGGAGGAGGGGTTCAGGATCACCAGGGCATCCACGGCGACAGGACTGTTTCCTCTTATAATCAATGGGTTTACGTCTATCGCCTGAATTTCTTCATGCGCCATGCCGATCTTGCCCATGGCCATGAGGCATTGCACCAGGGAATCCAAATCCACCGCTTCCATACCCCGGACGGCGCCGAGGATCTTGTTCCCGCGGATCTCCATCAGCATCTCCATGGCATCCGATTCAACCAGCGGGGCCGGTCGAAATGTCACATCGCCCAGGACTTCCGTAAATATTCCTCCCAGACCGAACATGACGCAGGGGCCGAACTGGGGATCGCGGACCATCCCGATCACCAGTTCCCGCCCGCCCTTCACCATCTCCTGAACGAGACAGTCCGCATTCTTCACGGGGGACGCTTTGCCGATCCGCTTGAAGGCCGTTTTGAGATCCGCCTCATCGCGCAGGCCTACCGCCACCAGACCGCTTTCGGTTTTATGGCTCACCTCCGGAGAACATAATTTCAACACCACCGGGTAGCCGATCTTAGCGGCGGCCTTTTTCACCTCAGCCCAATCCCGCGCCAGAGCCCCGTTCGCCGTCGGAATCCCGTAAGCCGCCAGCAGACGGCTGCTCCCATATTCCGAAAGGGTCCGGCGGTTTTGCCCCATCGCCTCTTTCAACAGGCTCTCCATTTCTTTCATATCGTACCCTTTTTTCCGGCGCCGCGATCCATATACCTGCGACACTGCGCCAATACGGAAAGGACCTCGAACGGCTCCTCGATCATCGGGAAAGTCGGTACGCCCCTCGGTTCCAGAAACGCCTTGGCGGTCTCCATATGCTTTTTTTCCGCACTGAAGGTGGCGTAGATCGGTTTTTCCGGATATTTCCGGGCGAGATCCACGACGAACTGGAGGTCGGGAACCCCCGTCTCATCCGTGATCATCAGAATCGGAACAACAGCGTCGATATGGGGATCCTTCAAAACCGCCTCCATCCCCTCCCGGTACGCAAATTCGATCCCATTTACAATGGCCGACGGCCAGATGTCCACGGGATTGCGCATACGGATGTACGGCGGGCTGATCTCCTGCAGGCGGCTGCGGCCGGATTCTTCCAGGGCCGGCACTTCCAGGTTCCAGTACTTCTGGCATAGGTCGGTCATCGTCACCAGCATGGCCCCCGAAGGCGCCAGATAACTCACACGGTTTCCCCTTGGGAGCGGCATGGCGGACAAGGCCTTAGCCGCAAGAATCAGATGGGAGTACTTATAAATCCTCGCAATGCCGGCCTGTTTCAACGCCCCGTCGATGATGCGATCATCGGAGGCCAGCGCAGCGGTATGCGCCCCGGCGGCGTGCGAACCGCCGTCCGTGCTTCCCCCTTTCAGCATGATGATCGGCTTGCGCCGGGTGGTCTCCCGCGCGATCTCGAGAAAACGCCGCGGACTTTTCAGGCTCTCCAGATAGACAAAAATGGCCTCGGTTTCCGGATCCGTTGCATAATATTCGAGGACATCGCTCTCATCAACATCGACCTTGTTGCCGATGCCGACGACGCGCGCCACGCCGTAGTGCTCCGCTGTGGCGATATAACGCATGGTGTGCGTGGCGAAGTTGCCCGTCTGGGCGATATAGGAGATATGGCCCCTCGGGATCCGCCCCAGCGGGAAAAAACTCGATGTAAAATTGAAGGGGGTGGAGGTCACCCCGGAGGTGTTCGGCCCGATGACCCGGACACCCGTCTCCTTCACAACCGCTTCGAGTTCCGCCTGCAGGAGCCGCCCCTCCTCGTCCACTTCGGAAAATCCCCCGGCCGCCAGGATCACAGCCTTGATCCCCTTGGCCGCGCATTCCCGGATCGCCTGCGGATTGAGGGCCGCCGGGAGAATGATCACCGCCAGGTCGATTCCATCGGGAAGCTCGCCGATCGACCGCCAGGCCGTCCTCCCCATGATCTCGCCACCCTTGGGATTGACGAGGTAAAGTTCTCCCGAATAACCGTTGGCCGCAATATTCAGAAGGATATCATTGCCCGGTTTGTGGCGGCCCGACGTCGCTCCGATCACCGCAACGCTGCGAGGTTCAAAAAATGAATCCAGTTTTCGGATCACACGATCTCCTTTCACCTTTTTAAGTGTTCGAGGATCTTTATCACAGGCAACGGACGGGGATCAATGACCTTTCTTATCAGGATTCTAATCGATGACAACACCGGCCGCCCCGAAGTCAAAAGGGTGCGGGGCTGGGTGACTTCACGCTTATTCTTGACACACCGGGCCGTTCATCTTATATTTCCAACATCAATAAGCAATGCTTTTTCGGCTCTAACCTGGAGAAGGGGGACTATCAACAGATGAGCTTACCATTATCGAATGTGCGGATCCTTGATTTGACGCTGATTATGGCCGGTCCTTATTGCACATTGATTTTAGGGGACTTGGGGGCGGAGGTAATCAAGATCGAAAAGCCGGGGATCGGCGAATCATCCCGAGAGATGCCTCCTCATTTTTTTGAGGATCAATCCGCCTATTTTATTGCAATGAATAGAAACAAGAAAAGCATGACCCTCGATTTAAAAAGTGAAAATGGAAAGAAAATATTCTGCGATTTGGCAAAGGTATCCGATGTAGTGATTGACAATTTCAGACCAGGGGTGGTGAGAAAATTGGGTGTTGACTTCAACACGCTAAAGAACATTAATCCACGCATCATCTGCTGTTCAATATCCGGATACGGTCAGACAGGTCCTTTCAAAGATCGACCGGCCTTTGATTTGGTAATTCAGGCCAGAGGCGGGATCATGAGCTATACCGGGGAACCCGGCCAAATGCCGGTTAGAATGGGCGCACCTATGGGCGATTTAACCGGCGGTTTGTTTGCGTCTCAGGGGATTTTAGCCGCACTGTATCAAAGGGAAAAGACCGGGCGAGGCCAGCAGATTGATGTCAGCCTTGTAGACTGTCAAACTTCGCTGCTCACTTATCGAGCCCAGTTCTATCTTGTTGGGAAAGAAATTGCGCGGCCGGTCGGCTCAGGCCATGTTTCAGCCCACCCGATCAGGGCTTTCCAGACCAGGACATTTGCGATCGTCATTGACGCCAATACGGAAAGCATATTTGCCGAATTGTGCGACGCTATTGGAAAACCGGATATGAGTAACGATCAAAAATTCAATTCCCGGGAGAATCGGCTGAAGAACAAGGAGGAGCTCTATTCCATTCTGGAGAAGGCCTTCCTCGAAAAGACGGGAGAGGAGTGGCTCGAATTATTGGAGAAAAGAATCCCCGTCGCCCCGATCAACACGATCGATAAAGCCCTTGCCGATCCGCAGACATTGAGCCGCAATATGGTGGTTGAGGTAGAATACGAAAACAATAAAAAACTGAAAATCCTGGGAAATCCCATCAAGATGTCTGAGATTGAACAAGAGAACTTTAAGCGTCCTCCATACCTGGGGGAACACACCGAGGAGATTCTCTCAAAACTACTGAATTATTCATCCGAGCAAATAAAGGAATTGAGAAACCAGGGAGTTATTTAGTTCTCAGCCTGTAACCGGATGGGCATCTACAGCGGGAACCATTTCCGCTTGACAAGGCCGGGATTCCCTGTTACGGGAGTCTCCGGCACAGGCTGTTGGCAATCCCGTTGAACATCGGAAAAGGGATTCCGGCTGCTGTCCGGATCCTGCATAATTCATACTTCTTGCAACCAGACAGGGGGGCGTATGTTCATCTGGCTTTTCCACCGTATCAGCGGCGTGACCCTGATCATTCTTTTCTGCATCAAAATCCTCACCAGCTATTTCCTGTTTACGAAAGACAAGAAGCCCGACTGGGCGCTGAGCCTGCACAGGCACCCCGTTCTGGATATCCTGATCCTGATCCTTTTCACCTTTCACAGCATGTATGGTCTCAGAACGGTTGCGATAGACCTCGGTTACCGCAAGGAGAAGGAGCTGTTCTGGATAGCGAACGTCGCCGCGGCCGTCATTTCCGTGGTGTTGGTTATTCTTTATTTCCGGTTTTCATAAGGCGCGGGCATGCTTGATCACGATATTCTGATTGTCGGCGGCGGTTTGACGGGACTCAGGGCGGCCGTCGGCCTGTGCGACCGGTTCAACGTGGGTCTGATTTCCAAGGTCTATCCGACGCGATCCCATTCCATAGCCGCGCAGGGGGGAATCAACGCGGCCCTGACCAACAACCCCGACAGCCGGGACGATTCCTGGGAGAAACACACCTTTGATACGATCAAGGGAAGCGATTTTCTGGCCGATCAGGACGCCGCGGAGATCATGTGCAAGGAGGCGATCGGGATCGTTTACGAGATGGAGCATTGGGGATGCCCCTTTAGCCGCTTTCCCGACGGCACCATCGCCCAGCGCCCGTTCGGCGGCGCCGGCTATCCTCGGACCTGCTATTCCGCCGACATCACCGGCCACGTGCTTCTCAACACCCTCTATGAAAGGGCCGTCGCAAAGGGGGTCAAGATCTATCCGGAATTGTTCGTGGCCGGCCTGTGCATCGAGGAAGGCCAGTGTCACGGCGTCGTGGCTCTGGATATGAAGACGGGCGAGCTGATCCCCGTTAGCGCCGGGGTGACGTTCTTCGGCACCGGCGGCTACGGAAGGGTTTACCAGCACTCCACCAATGCGCTGATCAACACAGGAAGCGGCATTGGAATGGCCTACCAGGCGGGACTCCCGCTCAAGGACATGGAATTCGTACAGTTTCACCCGACCTCACTGATCGGCACCAATATCCTGATGACGGAAGGCTGCCGAGGCGAAGGGGCCTATCTGCTCAACAATCAGGGCGAACGTTTCATGCAGCGCTATGTGCCCTCGGCAATGGAGTTGGCGCCCCGGGATATCGTTTCGCGGTGCATTCAGACGGAGATGGACGAGGGCCGGGGGTTTGAGCACCCCCTGGGACGGTACATCCAACTCGATCTCCGCCACCTGGGGAGCAAGAAGATCATCGAGAGGCTTCCCGGTATCCGGAACATCTGCATCGATTTCATCGGCATTGATCCCGTTCTCGAACCGATCCCGATCATGCCCTGCCAGCACTACTCCATGGGGGGCATCGATGTCGACAAACGTTGCGCCTCTGAGCTCCCAGGCTTCTACGCCGGAGGCGAATGCGCCTGCGTCAGCGTCCACGGCGCCAACCGCCTGGGCGGCAACTCTCTGCTGGATACGATTGTCTTCGGAAAGCTGGGGGCGCAGGCGATCGGTGAGGATCTGGAGGACGGCGTCCCCAGGCCGGACGAAAAGGCGATCCTGCGCCTGAAGGACAAAGTCGAGGAGAAGTTTCGGCGGCTGGCGGCGCCCGGCGCGGAAAAACCCTACCGGATCCATGCCGAACTCGGCGCCGTCATGAACGAGAAGGTGGGCATCTTCCGGACCCGGGAGGAGCTGGAGCAGGCCCTGGACAAACTGATCGAGCTCAAGAGGCGCTACGGGGATGTCGGGGTTTCGTCGCCGGTGCGGTATATGAATTATGAGCTCACAGCCGCGCTGGAGCTGGAAGCGATGCTGGACGTTTCCCATACGATTATCCTGGGAGCCATCCTTCGGGAGGAGAGCCGCGGCGCCCACTTCCGGACGGATTTCAAAACCAGGAACGACGGCGACTGGCTAAAACATACCATCGCCAGGATGGGAGATGACGGGTCGCCCGTCCTCTCTTTCAAGGATGTGACGATTACGCGGTATCAGCCGACGGAGAGAAAATATTGATCAAAGCCAGTGCATATACCTTCAAGATTCTCCGGTATGACGCAATGAAACCGGAAAGCAGCCCCTGCTTCTCCACCTATAAGATCCGTGTCATTCCCGGGTTGACGGTGCTTTCGGTGCTGATCCGGATCCGCGACGAAATCGACGGAACCCTTTCCTTCCGCTCCTCCTGTCGCTCCGCCGTCTGCGGATCGTGCGCGATGGTGATCAACGGCAAGCTCGATCTTGCCTGCCGGACGCAGGTGGCCGCCTTCGATACCGACACGATCATCCTGGAACCCCTGCCCAATTTCGAGGTGATCCGGGATCTGGTCGTCGATATGACTCCGTTCTGGACGATGTATGAGAAAGTCCAGCCTTATCTGATCCGGCACAGTCCCGTTCCTGAAAAGGAGCTCCCGCAGAGCGAGGCGGAACGTTTGCGGATCGACCAGTACGTCAACTGCATCCTCTGCGCCTGCTGTTATGGCGCCTGCCCGGTGCTCGCGAGGGGACCGGATTCGGATTATATGGGGCCGGCGGCGGCGGTAAAACTGGAGCGGTTCGTTCTCGATTCCCGGGATGAGCGGCCCGCCGGCGCACTGGACGTCGTCAACGATGAGAAGGGGGTCTGGGCCTGCGACACGATGTTCCACTGCATCGATGCCTGTCCGAAAGACGTCCGACCCACCGATGCCATCGTCGGTCTGCGCAAAGCGATGGTGAAAAACCGTTTTCAGAAGATGCTGGGGAAGGCGAAAAATGAAGCTTAAATATTCCCTCATCACGAGGAGGATTTTTCTCAACACCCTTTTTGGCGGCTGGCTCGTCGCCTTCTTCTCCGGGACCTTTTTCACGCTGATGAAATTCGCCTTTCCGACGCTGGGCAAGGAGCCCGACTTCGTTGTTCTCAACAAAAAAGATTTCATGGATCTGGCGAACAATTCGATCAAGCGCTTCGCATGGGGCGGCACGGTGGGGTTCTATTTCAAAAAGGCCGACGGCAGCATCCTGGCGTTGAAGGGCGTCTGCAGCCACATGGATTGCAATGTGGACTACAAGCCGGCAGAGAAACAGTTTTACTGCCCCTGTCATCAGGGATGGTTCGACGAGAACGGCAAGAATATCAAAGGGCCGCCGCCAAAACCACTCGAGATCTTCGTGATCACGGAAGAGGGCGAAAAACTGATCATCGCAAGGAAAGGGGTCAAGGTTGAACTGCCCAAGGCTTAAAGAGTGGCTGGAAGAACGCTACGACTGGGAAGGGATGAAAAGGCTGGCAAAGGGAAAGCTGATCCCGGAGCATCGGTACGACCTCTGGTACTATACCGGCGGGATCACGCTCTTTCTGTTCATCCTTCAGTTTCTGACGGGTATGCTGATGGCCTTCTACTATGTCCCCCATATCGATTTCGCCCACAAGAGCATCATCGAGATCGTCACCAAACTCAACATGGGCTGGTTCTTCCGGTCTCTTCATCACTGGGGGTCGCAACTGGCCATCGTCTTTCTGTTCATCCACCTCTTCGGAACGCTGCTCTTGAAGTCCTACCGCAAGCCCAGGGAACTGGTCTGGGTCACCGGATTCATCCTCTTGGCCGTCTCGATCTTCTTCGGGCTGAGCGGCTACCTGCTCCTCTGGGATGAGCGCGCCTTTGCCGCCGTCCGGGTGGCGACGGGCGGAGCCGGGGCTTTTCCTTTTATCGGGGGATTCATAAAGGCCTTTCTCCGGGGGAGCATGGATGTGACCGGAGACACCCTGCTGCGCTTCTACGCCTTCCATGTGGCCATTCTGCCGATCCTCACCCTGGGCCTGATCGGGGTGCACATTCTGCTGGTGCAATTGCACGGGATGAGCGTGCCCCTCTCTCTGCAAGCGGAAAAACAACGAGAGATCCCTTTCTTCCCGAATGCCTTCTACAGGGATCTGGCGATCTGGCTGGTGGTTACAGGCGTCCTTGTGACCTTGGCGGTCTTCCTGCCGCCGGAGATCGGCGTGAAGGCCGATCCCCTCGCCCCGCCGCCGGAAAACGTCAAGCCTGAATGGTATTTCCTCTTCCTGATGGAGACACTGAAGCTCTTCCCCGGTACCATCCTGGGCATGAACGGCGAGACCATCGCCATCCTGCTGGTCTCCGGCGCGATCCTTTTTTTCTTTCTGATCCCGTTTTTCGACAAAAAGTCGTCCCGGGGCGAGAAGAGTCCGCTCTTCACCTGGATCGGCGTGATCTATCTTCTCTATTTTCTGACGATGACGGCGGTGGGTTTTTTGAGTTAAGGAGCGTCTATGCGAAAAGTGAGCAGTGTTAAAGGATTTCTGAGCCGGTTTTTCCCTGTGCGGCTTGTGCTGCTGATGCTGGCGCTCCTGCTCCTTTCGGGAATGGCGGCCGCCGCTCCCACCCCTGCCCCGCCGGCGGAGAAGATCGCCAAGATCGCCGTATTTCCCACGGCGCCCTACTACGCCTATATCGTTTATGAAAGCCTGGCCGTTTTCTGGGTCGCGATTCTCGGCCTTCTCGTCATCATCCGCATGAAACTCCGGGAAATTGAGCGGGTTCAGGAACTGGGCGCGGACAAGGAAGATCCGGACGCTCCGCTGCTGCAATAAACCCCGCGAACCATGCCTTTCGCAGATTTTCGATGGCCTTCGGTTTTGGTGGCGAGACCTTAAAAAAACGCCGTTTGTCATTGCGAGGCCAAAGGCCGACGAAGCAATCCCATAAGTTACTGCATTGATGAGATTGCTTCGGGCGGAAGCCCTCGCAACGACTGCGTCGGATTGCTTCGTCGCTACGCTCCTCGCAATGACAGGAAGGGCAGAAATTCAAGGTCTGGTGGCGTGAATGGTCCGGCGGAAGAGTCTCTTCCACGCACACCGTCGGCGCAGTCTATTGCCGTTTCAATGTAGGAAGAGGATATGTTGACGGACAGAATTTCGACCTTTGTCAGCGGGGTGCGGACGGAGGATATTCCACAGGACGCGCTTGACAAGGCCCGCATGGGAATGACCGATTTCATTGGGGTCGCCGTGGCAGGGTCGCAAGAAGAGTTGGGCAGGCTCATCCGGGAGTACGGCAACCGAATGGGCGGTGTGGCCGAGGTGAGCATCATCGCGGACAATCGGAAAACATCGCCAGAGATGGCCGCTCTGGTTAACGGAACGATGGGCCACGCGCTGGATTACGATGACATGTCGGTCTCCCCGATCTCGCACCCGTCGGTATTCCTTGCCCCGGCCATTCTGGCGGTCGGCGAGAGCATCGGCGCGTCGGGCCTGGAAGCCCTCGCGGCCTATGTCGTCGGGTATGAAGTTGCCTGTTGTGTGGCGGAGCCGATGTTTCAGAGCCACTATGTGCAGGGATGGCACAGCACATCCACCTTCGGGAGCCTGGGGGCGGCGGCGGCGGTGGCGTGGCTGTTGAAGCTGAACGCCCGGCAGGTAAGGATGGCGATCGGGATTGCGGCGTCGCTGGCCTGCGGGCTGAGGCAGAACTTCGGCACGATGACCAAGCCGTTGCACGCGGGCAAAGCCGCTGCGAACGGGGTTCAGGCCGCCTTTTTGGCTAAGGCGGGGTTTACGGCCGATGCGAATATTATCGAAGCTCCTCTGGGGTTTGCCAGGGTCATGGGACACGACGACGAGGTGGACTGGGCCAAGGCGGGGGCAAACCTGGGCAAGACGTTTGTGATTGCCGGCCCGGTCGGTCTTGCCATCAAGCCGTATCCGTCGTGCGGCTTTACCCACACGGCCATAGACTGCGCGCTGGATCTCAGGCAACAAGGGGTCAGGACCGAAGAGATTGTCGAGATCGAGTTGGGCACGAGCCCCTTTGACAAGCAGCTGCTCATTCATCATCGGCCCAGGACCGGGTTGGAAGGCAAGTTCAGTCTGGAGTACTGTGTGGCCCGTGCTCTCGTTTCCGGAGCTGTCCGCTTGAACTCCTTTTCCGAGGAGGCCATGCGCGAACCGGAGGTGCAGCGTCTGATCGAGGGGATGAAATGGGTAGAGAAGTACCCGATGCCGGTCATGGGGACCCCGGAGGGGTTAGGCGCCAAGAGCGTGACCGTTACAACCCGAAATGGCAAAAAATATGGCGCGGAGGCCCGTATTGCCAGGGGGATGCCGACGAATCCGCTCGGCGCCCGTGAATTCAATGCAAAGTATCGGGATTGCGCCTCCACAGTTCTGTCGAAAGAGGCCGTTGAGGAGTCATTGTCGCTGTTGAACGGGATGCAGCGGGCAGGAACGGTGAAGGAGGTTATGGCCCGAATCTCCAATGGTTAGCGGCCACCGAAGGTATGCGGTGACGCGCAGTAATCGCGATATAGCCGCCTTCGAGGACTTGGAGGAAATTACTTGACAAACCAGGCAGCCCATCGTAACCTGCCCTGTCGGGAAAGTTGTCTCTTATCAATAATGTTCCATTGAAATCATTCAAAGGAGGGAAACAATGTTGAAGATAAGACCAAGTTACAAATTTGCGGTATCCGTGGCGGCCCTTGCCGTCGTCTTCGCCTTTTCGGCGATCAACCCTGCCTACTCGGCGGAGCGAAAATCGATCCGCTGGGCGACTTCGAGCACCGGTTCTTACGGCTACAAGGTCGCGGCCCAGATGATTAAAGTCCTGGAGGACGCGCTCGGCGGAGAATACACCGTCACCGTCAATCCCTATCCGTCGACGACCGGCGCCATGAAGGCGACGATGAACGGCGAGGGGGAGATCGGCTACACGGCCGACGTCGGGATGACCGAAGTCTATGAGGGCACTGGCGGCTTCAAGGGCTTTAAGGCCGCCAAATCGAATCTGGTCCATACCTGGTACGCCTACCCGATGGAGTCGTTCATGGCCGTGCACGCCTCGAAGGCCGGCCAGTTCAAGTCCTGGGGCGACTTCAGCGGCAAGCCGGTATTCTTCACCCCCGCCGGCTACATGAACTGGCTCAATTTCCAACGGATCTTCAAGGCGCTCGGCTACCAGTTCAATCACGTCCAGATCGGCACGGAGTCCCAGGGCGACGCGCTCCAGTCCGGGACCATCGTCGGCGCCGTCGCCTATACGACCGCCGGCCGCTCCCTCGCCTCCTACTGGCGGGAGACCGAACTGCGCACGGACATCCGGTTGGTCAATCCGAGTCCGGAGGAGGTCAAGAAATTGATCGCGGCGGACCTC
>JAHIMW010000112.1 GCA_018896355.1 Pseudomonadota bacterium | reverse complement strand
GAGTTCCAGGACACATCGCAAATCCAGTTTGACCTGCTCCGGCCGCTGATCGAGGATATCCTCGGCTCCGTGGGGGCGAATGCCGAGGGGGAACGTTCGATCTTTCTCGTGGGAGACTGGAAACAGTCGATCTACCAATGGCGGGATGCGGCACCCGATCAGCTCCGGGCCTCCATCGCCCCCGCTCTCTCAAGCGGACAGATCGCCGCCGAGACGCTGCCATGCAACTACCGCTCGACTCCGCTTCTGATCGACTTCTTCAACCATCTGGTCGCCAAGCTCTTCGCCGGAACCGACAAAGTCAACCTTCAAACGCCGCCCGAAAAGCCGAAGTATCCCTACAGCGGCATCTCCGAGGTGGCGGTCATCCCGGCCGCCTGCGGCGCCGGCGATGATTCGGCCTACGATCGGCTCGTCGAGGCCATCATGCAAAAGCAGGCGTGCGGGTGCCCCTGGGGTGACATGGCGGTCCTCACCCGTACCAACGGGCATATGGACAAGGCCGCTGCGGCGCTGGCACGTGCCGGGATTCCCACCTCGGGGATCCGTGGACGCGAGCTGCTGGCGCTCCGCGAGGGGACGGCGCTCTATCTTTCGCTCATCGCCCTTTTCACCGGCCAGGACGGTTCCTTCATACCCCGCGCCCTCACGGCCCTGGGCTATGACGAGGCGCTGACGTCCGCCGTCAAGCGGCTTGCCGGGACCATCGGCACGGCGCCCCGGCCGCACCGTTTTGCAGCCTTCGCATCCGCTCTGCGCGACCTCCTGACCTATTTCCCGCGTGTCCTTATCGAAACGCTGTGGGATGAGGCGGAGCGTTACTTTAACCGTCCCGACGCCGTCGATGCAACCGCCTTCCTGCGCTACTTGCTTGCGATGTCGCACCTCATCACCGTACCCGAGGGAGAGCACGCCGATCGGGTGAAACTGGCCACGATACACAGTACCAAGGGCCTGGAATTCCCCCATGTCTTCCTTTTTTGGAAAGAGGGACTCGACAGGGCGCCCGAGATCCCGCATCCCGACGACGGCTGTCCGCTCAGTTTGAGCAAGGATGAGATGGCCTTTCTCGCAACCGGCCCGATAGCGGGAGCGGCAGCCATCGCAGAGGCGACGGCAGCAGTTAAAGAGGAAAAGGCCGAAGAGATGGCCAATCTGCTCTATGTCGCTGCGACCCGCGCCGTGAAAAGCCTGACGATCATCTTGCGGGCCAATAGGGAGGGCACACTGAAAGGCTTCGGTGATCTGATGTTTCACACGGCCCAAACAACCATACCGGAGGCCGAGAGTACCGAATTCGGCTGGCGGCATGACTACGGTCTCGAGAAACCGCGGCCTTCCGACCACGAGGAGCTGACGGCGCCCGATCTTGCCGAAGGCTTTATCGCACCGGCCGAAGGCGACGAAATGGACCCGACACTGCGCTCCGCCGCCATCGAGGCGGGGATCGAACGGGGGATTCGCATCCACGCGGCGCTCGCCCGGCTCACCAGCGCTAGCAAAACGATTGCCCCGGACATCCTGGCCGCAGATGAACGGGCCGCCGTCAATCGGTTCCTAAGCGATCCCAAGGTGCGTGAGGTCCTCTTCCGACCCGGGACCGTGCTGACCGAACAGCACCTCTCCGATACCCGTATGTTCGGCATCGTTGACCGGCTCATCATCGCCCACGACCGTATCACCCTCATCGACTTCAAGACGGGACGCGTCGGCCATCTTGCCGACAAATACCGGCCCCAGATGATCCGCTACCGAACCATCCTCCAGGGGCTCTTCGGCGGGCGCCCGATCGAATGCTACCTGCTGTTCGTTGACGAACCGCAACGAGTACTAACGATATGAACAGAGGAAACGCAAAGTGTATAATTTCCTTTGATTCTTCCCGACAGCGACGCCCCCGTCCTGACGCGCGAACTCATCTATACGGCTGTCACCCGCGCCAGAAAATCCGTCACCGTATGGGGCGAGGAGGCGTTGTTCATCCGGGCCGTTTCCCGCCGCTCCACCCGCTCATCCGGTCTGCGCGACGCCCTTCAGCGTGATGATCGCCATGCCTCCGACCGCGGCCTTGATTCACCTTGACAATTGAGATTGAATCCATTAGCGTTCACCAAATATCGGAACATGAGGGAAAAATCATGATCGGCGTACTGATCACCACCCACGGCAATCTTGGGAACGAATTGATCAAGGCGGCGGAATTGATCCGCGGCAGCATAAAGGGGATCGTTCATATCGCCGTCGACCAGACCAAAGGGGTAGAAGATATCAAAAAAGAGATGAGCGCGGCGCTCAAGAAGCTGGAGCAGGGTCAGGGGGTCCTCATTCTGACTGATCTTTTCGGCGGGACGCCCTCCAACCTTGCCCTCTCTTTTCTGAAGACGGGCAAAGTAGAGGTGATTACCGGCGTCAATCTCCCGATGCTTCTGAAGCTCCCCGACATCCGGGAAGGGATGTCACTGGAGGATTTCGCCCATTTCATCAAGGATTACGGAATCAAAAACATCTCCCTTGCCAGTGAGATTCTAAGCAAAAAAGTCGGTTAACCCATTGCAGGATTCATTGGATATAGCCCTTGTGCGGGTCGATAACCGTCTGGTTCATGGCCAGATCCTGGAAGCCTGGATTCCTTTTCTCGATGCTTCCTGCATTGTTGTAGCGGATGATCAGGTGGCCTCCGATTTCTTCCGCGAGACGGTGATCCGGATGGCGGTTCCCAGCGAAGTGAAGGTCTTGATTAGCGGCGTGGCGGAATTTGCGGAAAATAACGCTTTCCGGCGGGGCCGCGGCCCCTCAACGATTGTTCTCTTCAGCACCGTTTCCGCCGCATGGACTGCCTACCGGCTCGGCTTCCGATTTGATAAACTGAATATCGGGAATATTTATAACGAGGAATGCAGGCTTTGTTGCACACAGTCCGTCCAGTTGAACGAAGGAGACATCAATGATATCATAAGCCTGAGGAAAGAGGGAGTGCAGATCGAATTTCGGCGCGTCCCGAAGGAAAAACCGATAGATCTTTTCGAAATCGTCCGGAACATGGGGTCCTGATGCACGCACGGACCTTTTTCCCGCGTGTCCGGCCCCAACCCGTGTTTGAACCATTCAGGCGGATCCTATGATCATGAATGTTCTGATCGTATCTATTGCCGGAGGCCTCCTCTGCCTGGATCGCGTCTTCATCCAGACCCTGATCTCGCGACCGATTGTGGCCGCGCCCGTGACCGGGGCTATCCTGGGCGATCCCTATACCGGTCTCATTGCCGGCGCATTCATGGAACTGTTCTGGATCGACCGCCTTCCGATCGGCGCCTATGTTCCTCCCAACGACACGGTTGCCGCCATCCTGATTGCCGCTTGCGCCATCGAGAGCGGCCGGATTCTGGGTCACCTGCCACAGGGGCTGATCGCACTGGCTGTGCTCATTTTTGTTCCGTTCGCTTATCTAGCGCAACGGATGGACCGCTGGATGATCCGCGGAAACGAGAAACCTGCGAACGATGCCTTGAAGAATGCCATCAGCGGCTTTCCCCCTGCCATTGCACGCAAACACCTTTTCGCGGCTCTGAAGAGCTGGCTCCTGTCGGCCGGCCTGCTCCTGATTGCAATCCCGATCGGCATCGGCGTCATGACATGGAGCTATCCCCGCCTGACGCCCCGGATCATCAAGGGGCTGGATCTGGTCTATGGGCTCCTTCCGCTGATCGGAACCGCGGTCGCACTTAACACCATCCACCTGCGTGGCGCCCTTCCCATTTTCTGCGCGGTATTCCTGTCGGTGACGGTTATCCTCCATTACATCCGGAGTTTTTAGAATCATGACAATTGATAACATCCGAGTCGGAGAATATGAGGAAGGGGATATGCGCGAAATTATCGCAATCGAAAGGGATTCTTTCCCCTCTCCCTGGTCGGAGAATTTATTCCGCGGCGAGATGACCAACTCGATCGCCCGGATGCTTGTGGGCAGGGTTGAGCGGTTGCCGGGCAAACCGATAGCGGGTTACGTCGTCTACTGGCGGGTGGCGGACGAGATGCATCTCCATAACATCGCGGTCCGGAAAGATCAGCGGAGGAAAAGGGTTGCCTTCCTGTTGTTGCGGGAGGCGATCCGGGCTTCACGATCGGAAGGGGCGCGATGGGTCACGCTCGAGGTGCGCCGCTCCAACCTTCCGGCACAGAATCTGTACGAAAAGTTCGGCTTTTCGGTGAAGGGCGTTCGTCCCGGTTATTACCCCGATACGGGGGAGGATGCCTTGATCTTCTGGGCGGACCTGGATCGGATTCGGCCGGAGGGAGAGCATCCCTCGGAACCGGCGAACAAGGAATGAGCACCATGGCTGAAAAACCTTCCGTAGCAATCGGGCAGGTCATGGAGAACCGCAGCGTGGCCCCCGGTCACTTCCTCTTGACCATACAGCTTCCGCTCTCTTTTGCCACGCCGATACCGGGGCAGTTCGTGATGATCCGCGATCCGGAGCGGGGGGAGCCCCTCCTTCCCCGGCCGATCAGCGTTTACGATTTTCAACGGGAAGAGGGTCACGCGATCCTGAATCTGCTCTGTCGTGTCGTCGGACGGGGGACATCACTCTTTTCCCGGCTGAACCGAGGCTCAACGCTTACAGTCCTGGGTCCTCTCGGCCGCGGCTTTACGATCGATCCCGATGTCCGACAAGTTCTCCTGGTGGCCGGCGGCGTCGGTGCGGCGCCGCTGGCCTTCCTTCTCCAGGAAGGCTCTCTACTGAAACCCGATTCCGGGAAACGGAAAGTCACGGCCTATCTCGGCGCAGGAACGTCGGAACTCCTGACCGGGCTGGACCGTTTCCAGGGCTTCTGCGACCTCCGGGCGGCCACCGATGATGGTAGCTGTGGGTATTGCGGGCCGGTCACCGAGCTGCTGGCGATTGATCTGGGTGGATACGACGCAAAGAGCACGCTCATCCTGGCCTGCGGTCCGGCTGCGATGATCCGGTCACTGGATCTTCTGCTCAGAGATACCCGAATCCGCTGCCAGGTATCGCTTGAGGAGAGGATGGCCTGCGGCGTCGGCGCATGCCAGGGATGTGTGGTTGCAATCAAGGAAGGGGAGGGGAGAATCGGCTACCGGATGGTCTGTAAGGACGGCCCGGTATTCGATATCGGGGAGATCCTCTGGAATCCTTCCGTGGATGGATAGAGCAAAAGAGCAGGGAGAGGTGATTTTTGGAGATTGAAGCAGATAAAAAAACGGTTGTTCCCGGGCGGCTTGCGGTCGATATCTGCGGTCTGGTCCTAAAGAATCCGGTTATGACTGCTTCGGGAACCTTTGGCTACGGCGAAGAATACGCCCCGTTTTGCGATCTGAACCGTCTGGGGGCCATCGTGGTCAAAGGTCTCTCCCTCGAACCGAGACAGGGCAACCCGCCTCCCCGGATCATGGAGACCTGCTGCGGGATGCTGAACGCCGTGGGGCTCCAGAATGTCGGCGTCCGCGCGTTCATCGCTGAGAAGCTTCCCTTTTTGAGACAATTCAACGTTAAGGTCATCGCCAACATCTTTGGTGAAACGATCGACGAATACCGGCGTGTTACGGAGATTCTCACACGGGCAGCGGGGGTGCACGCGATCGAGGTCAACATCTCCTGCCCCAATGTCAAGAAGGGGGGCGTCGCCTTCGGCGCCTATCCGGATGCGGCCGCCGCCGTCACGGAAATGGTGAGGGGTGAAACGGATCTGCCGGTGATTGTGAAACTGACGCCGAACGTGACCGACATCACCGAGATTGCCCGGGCCGTGGAGTCTGCCGGCGCCGACGCCGTCTCGCTAATCAACACGCTGACGGGGATGTCGGTGGATATCGAACGGCGGCGTCCCCATCTGGCGAACGTCACCGGCGGCCTCTCCGGCCCCGCCGTAAAACCGGTCGCCCTCCGGATGGTCTGGCAGGTGGTCCGTTCCGTAAAGATCCCGGTGATCGGGATCGGCGGAATCATGACGGCCGACGACGCGCTCGAATTCCTGATCACGGGGGCATCGGCCGTCCAGATCGGCACGGCCAACTTCATCCATCCGGCCGCCACGATGGAAATCATCGACGGCATTGAAGATTACATGATCCGCCATCGGATCGGATGCATGAAGGATCTGATCGGGTCTCTGCAAACCGATGGCTGTTGAAAGAATCCACACCATCGAACAACTATCTCTGTTCCAAGAGGAGAACATCCTTCTGAACGGCGCCATACAGGATTTGCAT
>JAHIMW010000014.1 GCA_018896355.1 Pseudomonadota bacterium | reverse complement strand
TCAAGATGGAGGGCGAGCGTCCCTCTCATCCGGAGATGCCGGAGCGCACGGGACAGATCTTCGTCCTGGATCAGGATGCCGAGGGAGGGGCGGCCGGCATCCGGGGGCTCTTCTATGACGGGACGCCGCTTCCGCTCGACAACGAGGCGGTGAGGCGGGCGGAGATCACGACAAGGGATATCGATCGCGGCGACTACCCTCACTACTTTCTGAAGGAGATTACCGAATCGACCCTCTCCGTCCGGAAGACCCTGCTCGGTAAATACCGGATCGAGCGGGAAGGGGGCAAGGCGCGCGCCGTCTTCAATCTCGGTCCGGACATCATCCCGGATGGAATCCGGGAGGCGCTCCGCGGGGGGAAGATCCGGCGGATCGTCATGATCGGTCATGGGACGGCGGCCGTCGCCGGGAGCGCGGTGGCCGACGCGATGGAGCGCTGCCTCAAGGGAAGCGGGATCCGCGTGGAGGCCCGGCTTGCCTCCGAACTGAGCGGCTTTTGTCTGGAGGACGGCCTGCAGGAAACCCTGGTCATCCCGATCACCCAGTCGGGAACAACGACGGATACCAACCGCGCCGTCGCGATGGCCGCGGAGCGGGGCGCGAAGATCATCGCGATCGTAAACCGCCGCCAGTCCGATATCACGACCAAGTCCGACGGCGTTTTTTACACCTCCGACGGCCGGGACATCGAAATGGCCGTCGCCTCGACCAAGGCCTTCTATTCCCAGATCGTGGCCGGCCACATCCTGGCCCTTGCTCTGGCCCGGCTCCTCTCGACTATGACCGACGAACGGATCGCGGAGGAACTCCGGCTGCTCGAACAGGCGCCGGAACTGATGGAGAAGGTCCTCGCGCGGAAGGAGCAGATCCGCGGCGCCGTAGAAAAACTGGTGAAACAGAAACGCTACTGGGCGGTCGTCGGAAGCGGACCGAACAAGGCGGCGGCCGATGAGATCCGGATCAAACTGAGCGAGCTTTGCTACAAGACGATCTCTGCCGATGTGGTGGAGAACAAGAAACATATCGATCTTTCCGCCGAACCGCTGATCATCGTCTGCGCGTCGGGAAGTCCGGAAACGGTCACGGGGGACATCCTGAAGGACGTTGCGATCTTCAAGGCGCACAAGTCAGCGGTGGTTGTTTTTGCCGACGAGGGAGAGGAGCGCTTCAACGCGATCGCCGATGCCGTGATCCCCATACCCCGCGCGCCGCTGCCGCTTCCGGTGATTCTGAACACGGTGGCGGGCCACCTCTTCGGCTATTACGCCGCATGCAGCATCGACGCCGACGCCCTCTTCCTCCGTACGTTCAAGAGCCATCTCAACTTGATCATGGTCGAACAGGCGAAGCGGAACCTCTCCCTCTATGAGTGCATTGCCGACGGCCGTCTGCGGCGCCTCGTGAACGATTTCACGCGCGACTTCCAGGCGAGAAAGAATCAGGGCGATTTTTCCCAGACCGGCGTGCGGACGATCTCTGATCTGGTCCTCCTGTTGAAATACGCAGCCGGGAAACTGCCGCTCGACGACTTCCGGCATGATTTCCCCGGGGAGGCGGAGCCGGCGTCGCCAATCGATCTGCTGGACATTACGCTCGGTCATGCGGTGGATGAACTCTCTCGCCCGATCGATGCGATCCGCCACCAGGCGAAGACGGTGACGGTGGGGACGAGCAGGAAGGAGGCGCCGCTCGGAGGCCTCCTCTTCGATCTTCTGCCGGAACTCGCGTTCTCCACCCGTTCACTCCTCAGCACGAACGTTCTGTCCCTCGGCCGGATACAGAAGTCGTTAATCGCCGTCAACGGCTACACCCTCTATGCGGTGAATCACCTGGATGCCGAGGGGAAACCGGGGGACGACGCGACGATCGAGATCCGGAAACGGGGCGGTGTTTCCCTCGAGATGCATTCCCGTGTCGAAAAATCGGGACACCTGATGGGAACCAAGAAGGGGATCGTCTCTTCCGGGCGGATCTACGTGGGACAGGGCAAATCGGACGGAGCCTCCGTCGTGATCATCCCGCTGCTCGGGGAGGGAGAACATGTCCGGCATCTCCTGCTGATCCATGTGACGTTTAACGAGGCGCTCTCGGTACAGGAGCGGAAAGATCTTCTGGGCGAGCGGGTCAACGATATCCGGGATCTGATCCAGGAATTCAACCTGGTGTGGGACGACCGTTGTCTCGAGGAGATCCCCCTCGGCGTTCTTCTGGGCGAACCGGTCGAGGTGATCGCCGGGCAGATCAGGAGTGGGGGACAGATTTCAAATCGAATGGGGACATGATGCCGCATCGTGTCCCCTTGACAGGTGGCAGGCCGACCGGTGTGAAAATGAATAAGGAGCAGCCATGAAGACGAAATTCATATTTGTGACGGGCGGCGTTCTCTCCTCCCTCGGCAAGGGGTTGGCGGCGGCGTCCATCGCGGCCATTCTTGAATGCCGGGGCCTCCGGGTGACCAACCAGAAGCTCGACCCGTACATCAACGTCGATCCGGGAACGATGAGCCCCTTACAGCACGGCGAGGTGTTCGTGACCGACGACGGAGCGGAGACCGACCTCGATCTCGGCCACTACGAGCGCTTTACCGGCACCCGGATGGGCAGGGGGAACAACCTGACGACCGGGCAGGTCTATTTCTCGGTGATTACCAAGGAGCGGCGGGGCGACTACCTGGGAAAGACCGTCCAGGTGATCCCCCATATAACGGACGAGATCAAGGATTACATCAAGAAGACCGCCGACGGCTTCGATGTGGCGATCGTCGAGATCGGCGGCACCGTGGGCGATATCGAGAGCCTGCCGTTTCTCGAGGCGATCCGCCAGTTCCGCAACGAGGCCGGGCGGGAGAACGCGATATTCATCCACCTGACCTGGGTCCCGTTCATCAAGACGGCGGGCGAGGTCAAGACGAAGCCGACGCAGCACAGCGTCAAGGCCCTCCGGGAGATCGGCATCCAGCCGGACATCCTTCTGTGCCGGACGGAGAACTTCCTCTCCGACGCGATCAAGGCCAAGATCGCCCTCTTCTGCAATGTGGAGGTGGCGGCGGTCTTCACCGCCAAGGACGTGGCCTGCATCTACGAGGTTCCGCTGATCTTTCACCGGGAGGGGGTGGATCAGAAGATCGTGGACCTCCTGAACATCTGGACCGGCCGGCCCCACCTCGGGGAGTGGGAAAACGTGGTCGAACGGTTTCTCCACCCCGCCCATGAGGCGACGATATCGATCGTCGGAAAATACGTCGATCTGACCGACTCTTACAAGAGCCTGAACGAGGCTCTTTGCCACGGCGGGATCGCGAATGACTGTCGGGTGAACCTTCGCTTCGTCGACTCCGAGAAGATCGAGAAAGAGGGTCTGGGAAAGGCGCTCGAGGGCGTCGACGGGGTCCTCGTCCCGGGCGGATTCGGAAACCGGGGGATCGAAGGGATGATCACCGCGATCGAACAGGCCCGAACCCGGGGAATCCCGTTCTTCGGGATCTGCCTCGGAATGCAGATGGCGGTTGTCGAGTATGCGCGGAATGTTTGCGGTCTGGCCCGGGCGAACAGCTCCGAGTTCGATGAGGCCACCCCTTATCCGGTGATCGATCTGCTGCCCGGGCAGAAGCAGATCACCGAAAAGGGGGCGTCGATGCGCCTCGGGGCCTACCCATGCGTACTCGAACAAGACTCCTTTGCCTGCGCCGCTTACGGGGAGACGGAGATCGGCGAGCGGCACCGTCACCGTTATGAATTCAACAATACCTTCAAGGATGCGCTCGTGGAAAAGGGGCTCCGGATCACGGGCGCCTCGCCCGACGGATCCTTGGCCGAGATCGTCGAAATCGGGGGGCATCCCTGGTTTCTCGGCTGCCAGTTCCATCCCGAGTTCAAATCGCGGCCGACAAGCCCCCATCCGCTCTTCAGCCATTTCATCCGGGCGGCCCTCGAAGGAAAGGCGAAATGAGCTCTTTGGAAATCGTGATCCCTCCGCGCGCTGGACATTTTTCGACCCTGCGCCACCTCGCTTCGCTGCGGGGACAGGGTACCCCGAAAAATCTCCAATGCGCGTCTTCGGGATCCGATTTCCAAGTTGCGAAGGGTTTCCAAATGAGATCGGTGAGTGACGTTGATTATCGGAGCGGCGGATGAACACGGCGGATCCGACACCCACAATCCTGCTGATCGCGACCTTCGATACCAAGGCCGAGGAGGCTTTGTACCTCCAGCGGAAAATGGAGTCCCTGGGATGCAGGGTGCTCTCCATGGACACCGGGATTCTTCTGGAAAGCGGGACGGCAACCGATATCGACCGCCACCAGGTTGCGAAAGCGGCAGGATCATCGATCCGCGGGATGGTTGCCTCCGAGGACAAGGGGAAGTGCATCGACGCCATGCGGAAGGGGGCCTGCGCGCTGTCGCGGAAGCTTTACGACGCGGGAGATTTCCAGGGCGTCATTTCCATTCATACGCCGCTTACCAAGGATACCGAAAGGATGTTCGACCGGGCGTTTTTTCCGGAATGAAAAAAAGACGGCCTTGGTCATCAATACGTCGCGGGGAGGCGTCATCGACGAATCGGATCTGATCCGGGCTTTACGGGAAGGGGTCATTGCGGGCGCGGGGCTGGATGTGTTTGAACATGAACCGATACAACCCGGGAATGAGCTGCTTTCCATGAAGAATGTGATTCTCACGCCCCACACGGCGGCGCTGACCGAAGAGTGCGTGAATCGGATGGCCGTTGCGGGGGCCGAGCGGGTGGTCGATCTGTTCGACGGTTTCATCCCCGAAAACGTGGCCAATCCGGAGGTTCTTTCGCTTGAGAGGTGGAAAACCCTGCGGGAGAAATAGTGGGGGGTAATTGCAACAGTATCAATAAGTCCCCTCCCCCCTGGCGGGGGAGGGAACATATTTTGAAGAGTTTTGCTAGAGCCTCGTATGAAGGAACTCTTTAAGAAAAGAGGTGAGACCTTGGGACGGGAAGTGAGACTGGTGCAGGGCAATCAGGCGATGTCGGAAGGCGCCATCTATGCGGGGGCCCGGTTTTTTGCCGGTTACCCGATCACGCCCTCTTCGGAAATCGCGGAGGAGTGCTCGAAAGTCATGCTGAAGGTGGGCGGCGTCTACATGCAGATGGAGGATGAGATCGCGAGCATCGCCGCGGTGATCGGGGCTTCTCTGGCCGGAGCGAAGGCGTTTACGGCGACGAGCGGACCGGGGTTTTCGCTGATGCAGGAGAATCTGGGCCTGGCCGTCATGGGAGAAGTTCCCTGTGTCGTGATCAATGTTCAGCGTCGCGGACCCAGCACCGGCCTCTCCACAAAGCCGGCTCAGGGCGACATCATGCAGCTCCGCTGGGGCCGTCACGGCGACCAGAGCGTGATCGCCCTCTGTCCTGCGACGGTCAGCGAATGTTTCGCGATGACGGTCAAAGCCTTTAATTTTGCGGAAAAATTCCGCGTTCCCGTGATCGTCGCCCCCGACGAGATTGTCGCCCATATGCGTGAATCCGTCTTATTTCCCGAGCCCGGCGAGGTCGATGTGATCGACCGGAAGCGGCCTTCCGGTTCCCCGAAGGATTACAGACCTTTCACGGCGGACGCCGATGGCGTGGCGCCGCTGGCGGCCTACGGAAGCGAATACGTTTTCCATGTGTCGAGCTCGATGCACGGTCCGGACGGTTACAGCAACAACGATCCCGCAAATGCCGCGTGGCGGGTGGCGCAACTGCACCGGAAGATAGAAATTCACCGGGACGAGATCGTCATCACCAAGAACTTCGCCACGGAGGATGCAGACGTTCTACTGATCGCCTTCGGGGCGACCACCCGCGCCAGCCGGGCCGCGGCGCTGGCGCTCCGGAAGCGGGGAATCAGGGCCGGCGTGCTGCAACTAATCACCCTCTGGCCGTTTGCGGACACGGAGGTGGCGACCTTGGCCAACAAAGTGAAAACCGTGATTGTTCCGGAGATGAACTACAGCGGTCAGATGGCCGGAGAGGTCCAGCGGCTCCTGGGAAGCGGGGCGGATATCCGGAGGGTCAACAGCTACAACGGAGAGGTCATTACGCCGCAGGAGATCCTGCGGGCGATTGTTTGAGGAGCTCGTAAAAAGTCAAAATAGTTCCTCCCCCTTGATGGGGGAAACTCCCTCTTGACGGGGGCAACTCCCCCTTGACGGGGGAAAATAATCTTCCCTCCCCCTTGACGGGGGAGGGTCAGGGTGGGGGTGAAAAGTGTCACATGCGACAGGCGTTTCATATCTGAAAGAGGGGGTGCTGCCGCACATGTGGTGCTCCGGCTGCGGAATCGGTGTCATGCTGGGGGC
>JAHIMW010000111.1 GCA_018896355.1 Pseudomonadota bacterium | reverse complement strand
GAAGAGGATGCCGATTGCGACGCCGACGGCCCAGAGGATGCCGATGAACAGATCGTTCCGGCTGAACCGTTTTTCCTCCTGGCGGCCGATGAGAACGGCGGCGGCCAGGACGAAGGCCATCGCCCCGAAGAGTGGGCGGATTCCCAGCCAGTAAGCGATTCCGAGGCCGCCGAATGCGGTGTGGCTGAGACCGCCGCTGATGAAGACCATCCGCCGGGTTACGATGAAGGGTCCGATGACGCCGCAGACGATGCTCGCCATGATTCCGACGAGGATTGCGTTCTGCATGAATTCGTAGGAAAGAATGGCGGTCATGGCCTTTTCTCCTCCCCGTGAGCGGCGAGCAGGGTGTGGGGGATGCCGTGCCCGAGGATCTCCACGGGGCAGCCGTAAACCCTCTCCAGCGTAGCCGCATCCAGTTCCCCCCGCCCGTGGAAGTAGAGGCGCGTGTTCAGACACGCGATGTGGCGGTAGGACTTTGCATAGGGGGTCGGATCGTGGGTGACGACCATGATGCTCATCCGCTCCTGGAGTTCCGCCAGCAGATCGAGCAGGTCGGTCTGGGAGGTGATGTCCATCGCGGTTGTGGGTTCGTCGAGGAAGAGGGAAACCGGGTCGGAGACGAGTGCGCGGGCGATGAGAACCCGCTGGAGCTGGCCGCCGGAGAGGTCGGTGATGTTATCCTTCCGTTTCCCGTACAGGGCGAGCTTGTCGAGGATGGCGCCGGTCTTTTCCTCCTCTTCGCGGGTATGCCGGGAGAGGTAGTTGTCCCCCCGGATGCATCCGGTCAGGACCATGTCGAAGACGGAGATCGGAAAGGTGCGGTTGAAGCGGGAGGACTGGGGGACGTAGCCGAGTCGTCCGCCGGTTTCACTGTGAAAGCGGATCGTTCCGCTCCATGGCGTTAGAATGCCGAGGATCAGCTTGAGAAGCGTCGTCTTCCCGCCGCCGTTTGGACCGATCAGCAGCGTGAAGTCCCGCGGTGCGATGGTTAGCGAGATATCCTCCAGAACCGGTCTTTCCTGATACCCGTAAAAGAGATGTTCGATTTCGATCAGGTTTTCCATTGCGGGACTCCCGGAAATGAATCGGTATCCTGTTTCCCTATTTCTTCAGGACCGGAGCAAGAATCTTCGTGAACGACCTCATGCCGGAAAACCAGTCCCGCTCCAAAGGGTCCGTCTCCAAGACCTCTCCCCCGATCTCCCGGGCGACCGCTCGGGCGCTTTTCGTGTCAAACCCCTTCTGGACGAGAATGGACCGGATCCCTTTTCTCCGGGCCAGGTCGACCATTTGGCGGATATGGGCCGCGCTGACCGGCTTGCCCTCCTCTTCGATCGCAAGCTGCGTGAGTCCGTATTCGTCGGCAAAGTAGCCCCAAGCCGGGTGGAACACCATGAAGGCGTACCCTTTTTTGGCGGAAAGCGCCCGTCGGATCTCCTGATCCAGCGTGTCGATCTCCCGGAGAAATGCAAGCAGATTTCGCCGGTACTCTTCCCTGCCGGCCGGATCCTGCGCGATCAGAACCTTGGCGATATTCTGTGCCGCGATCCGGACGGCGGCGGGGGAGGTCCAGACATGGGGATCCCCTTGCCGGAATTTCAGGCCGTCCGACATGTTGACGACGGTCAACTGCCGGTTCCGGTCGAGGACGGTTCGAAGGTATTTCTCCTCAAAGGGGAGACCGGGCGCGCCGACCTTGACGTAGATCCGGGAATCGGCGAGGGCGACAAGCTGCTGCGGCGTCGGCTCGTAGGTCTCCGGGCTCGCCCCTTTCGGGATCATGACATGGACCGTCGCATGTTCGCCCGCCACCCGTTCGACAAAACAGGCTTGAGGGAGTACGCTCACGGAGATCCGGATTGCCGCGGCGGCGAATGCCGCGCCGCCGATTCCCGGAAGGATCAGGAGGCTGAAAGCCGCCCCGAGGAGTATTTTCCGCATGGTTGTAACTCCTTATTTAGACGCAATCGGGTTGCACTAAAGCCACAGCGGCAGATCGCGCTGCTGCGGACGTCGACGCCATCCACGCGGAACCCTTTATCACGAACGCAACCGAAGTGCAAATGGCGCCGAGGGTGGATCTATTATGCGGTCTTTGAATCGTCTCCGGTTTCTACGAAGCCGTCAAGATTGACGACCTCGTAACAAGCGAAATCTCCCCTCCCCCGGCGGGAGGGGATTAAGGGGAGGGGGTAACAACTGACTGAAATGCAGACCCTTTTCACCCCCACCCTAACCCTCCCCCGTCAAGGGGGAGGAAATTTTGGACT
>JAHIMW010000110.1 GCA_018896355.1 Pseudomonadota bacterium | reverse complement strand
GCCCCGGCGGCGACCCCTTCGCGAGAGGTTCCAGAGCAAGTTGCACGAGCGGAAAAAGGAGATCAGCATCTGCTTGCGGGAAGGACCGCTCCGGTGGCGGCGCTCCTTCCCCGAAAGGTCGCAGAGCGCGTTGCGCCAACGGAAATAGAGGGCAACAAGCTGCTCGCGGATATCCGACCGCTCGCTGAATGGCCCGCTACCGGAGATGATGCGGGTGCATTGCCGGCGCCGGCCTCCCCGGCGTCGGTGGTCCGCGTTCCCGGAGGCGGAGGCCGATCGGGAGGCAATGGCGCAGGCATTGCCGCGACTCATCGAGGGGGCGGTGAATTTTTGGGAGGGGGCGACGCAGGCGTTCCTGGCTTCGGGCAAGAAGGAGCGGGGGAAACCCGTCAGGAGGGTGGCGGCGTATGGCCTCCGAAGGACGCCGACGCGGTTCCCCGGTACGGGGACAATGGCCGCCTCGCCTATCCTCCGCTGGCGCGGCTGCGGGGCTATCAGGGGGTGGTGGTCCTGCTTGTCGAAGTTCTTGTCGATGGTCGCGTCGGGCAGGTGGGGATCAGGCGTTCAGACGGTCATGAAATTCTGGACCGGGCGGCCCTGGAGGCCGTCAGGACGTGGAGATTCGAACCGGGACGAAAGGAAGGGCGGGCGGTGACGATGTCGGTTGAGGTTCCGGTCCGGTTTGTTTTGAACGGGAATTAATCCCGGTGAAAACGGATGACCGCCGGTGAAGGAGGAGATGTGTTTCTCGAGGTCGGAATGAAATTCAGGAAGCGGTGTGTTTTGCGGCCCTGGTTGACGAGGATCGTTTATCTGCTGGGGGGGGTTGCCGTCCTGTGGCTGCCGGCGGCTGCCGCGGCCGCTTCGCCGGAAAGGATCGTCTCCCTGGCGCCCAATCTAACTGAAATTCTTTACGATCTTGGAGTCGAAAACCGGATCGCAGCCGTGACCGATCAGTGCGACTATCCGCCCGGCGCCAGGCTCAAACCAAAGATCGGCGGTTTTGTAAACCCCTCCCTGGAGGCTGTTGTCTCATTGCGTCCCGATTGGGTGGTCATGACCGAAGACGGCAATCCGCGGGTTCTGGAGCGCCGCCTGAGAACCTTGGGAATCAGGACTTATATCTTCAAGGCAAGTCGAATCAAGGACTTGCCACAGGAGATCCGGGCCATGGGCAGGATTCTCGGGGTCGGGGCCGCTGCCGGGAGGAGGGCCGATTGGATCGAAACGCGCATCCGCCGGATTGGGGAAGGGAGAGATACGGCATCGCGCCGAAGGGTTAGAAAAGCGATCTTCATCGTTCAGCCTATGCCCCTGATTGCAGCCGGAAAAGGGAGCACCATCGACGACGCCTTTACGATTTTGGGGATCGACAATATCGCCGCGGCGGGGAAAACGAGATATCCCAAATATTCCCTGGAAGAGCTCATCCGCCTCGGGCCCGAAGTCCTGTTTTTCGGGAGGGGACACGGGGTCGAGGAAAGGGTGAAGCCCCTGATCGAGAAGCTCTCTACTCTCGACGCCGTCCGCTCGGGAAGGGTTTTTTTCATCGGGGAAGCCATCTACAGGCTCGGACCCAGAATCGTCTCCGGCCTGGAGGAGATGGCGGCCGGTCTTGACACCCGATGAAGGGGGTGCGGGAGTATGAAAAGGTCGGCGGCAAGGAACCCCGGGGGACGGCAACGACTGCCGCGGGAGCGGCACCGGCGGCAAGTGCGGATGAAGCGCCTTCTCCTGATGCAGGAGCGGCAAAGGGGATCGGAACGGACCAACAGAAACAGACGGAGGAAGGGGCTCAATTATCTTCCATAGAGGAATCGAAAAACGGATGAGAATCCTCCGTTCGGGTCTCGTGCCGTTTTCGGATAAGGTGCATCGTCGTATATCCACCGTTCACTCCTCCCCTCCGCCCAGCACCTTGAAAAGTGTTACGCGGTTTGCGAACCGGACAAAATGGAGGGCGATCAGTCCCTGTTGCGCGCCATAGAGGGAGCGTTGCGCATCGAGGACGCCCAGATAGCTGTCGAGTCCCTTGGTATAACGCGCATTGGAGAGACGATAGGTTTCTGCAACGGCGTCAACGAGAGATTGCTGCGCCGCGATCTGCTGATTCATTGTTCCCTGCACGGCCAGGGCGTCTGCCACTTCCCGGAAGGCTGTCTGGATCGTCTTCTCATATTGGGCTACGGAGATTTCTCTATCCAATTTCGTGACTTCGTAGGCCGACCAGGTGCGGGCATCGAAAATCGGGATGGCGATCTGCGGTGCGAAACTCCAGGTTCCCGAGCCTGACGCGAAGAGACCGGACAGGTCGGCGCTAGCCGTTCCGAGGGTCGTCGTCAGCGAGATGCGGGGAAAGAAGGCCGCACGGGCGGCGCCGATATTGGCGTTTGCTGCCTTGAGCCGATGTTCCGCCGCCAGCACGTCCGGCCGGTGCAGCAGCAGTTCGGAGGAGAGGCCGTGGGAAATCTCTGTTGGCGGGGTGACGCCGCCCAGATCCACCGGCAGGAGCGCCGGCGACAGCGGAGATCCGACCAGAAGATTCAGGGCGTTTTCATCTTGCGCCGTCCGTTGCGTGTAGCGGGCAACCTCTCCCCTGGCCGCTTCCGACTGGCTTTGCGCCCGGCGGAGATCTATTTCGGATGAAAGCCCGATGTCGCAAAGTTTCCGGATCAATCGGTAGGCGGCCTCCTGCGTCTCCAGGGTTGCAGCCGCCAGTTTGAGGGTTTCCCGGTCCGCCGCAAGGCCGAGATACGCATTGGCCACGGCGGACGCCAGCAGTATCCGGGCGCTGCGGCGGGCCTGATCGGTGGCGAGGTATTCTTCCAGCGCCCGATCCTTCAGGCTGCGGATGCGCCCGAAGAAATCGATTTCCCAGGAGCTGATGCCGAGACTGACACTGTAGCGTTCGGCGGTCCTTGCGCTCCCGGTGGACGAAAGATCTGCCGGAACACGTTCTCTGCTCCCGCTTCCGACCGCATTGGCCGACGGAAAAAGTTCGGCCCGCTGAATACCGTACAATGCGCGCGCCCTTTCGACATTCAGGGCGGCAAGGCGCAGATCTCGGTTGTTGTTCAGGGCGGTCTCGATGATCTTTTGCAGGCGTTCATCGGTGAAGAACGCCCGCCACGGCAATCCCGACGCCACCGGTGCGGAAGGATTTGTTTGATGATAGGCCGCACCGGTCGGCCAATCGGCAGGGACAGGAGCGGCAGGCCGCGTGTATTCCGGGGCCAGCGTGCACCCCCCCAGAAGGGTGACGATCGCACCCACAAGAAGAAACCGGTTTATATTCATATCATCGATCCCCCGATGGATTTGCATCATTTGTCTTGGCTGCTTCACGCTTCCTTTGTTTTCCGAAAAGCATTTCAATCAGCACATAGAAGAGGGGTGCAAAAACCACCACCAGCACGGTGGCGGTCACCATGCCTCCCAGCACGCCGGTGCCGATGGCGTTCATGGCCCCCGCACCCGCACCCGAGGTCAGGGTCAGCGGCAGGACGCCGAAGCCGAAGGCCAGCGAGGTCATCACGATGGGCCGGAACCTCAGTTTTGCCCCTTCCAGCGTCGCCTCGATCAGGCCCTTCCCTTCTTCCACCCTCGCCTTGGCGAACTGAACGATCAGGATGGCGTTCTTGGTGGTCAGGCCGAGGGTGGTCAACAGCCCGATCTGGAAATAGACGTCATTGGACAGCCCCCGCAGGCTCGAGGCGATGACGCCGCCGATTGCCCCCAACGGAAGGGCCAGAAGGATCGAGATGGGGATGGGCCAGCTCTCGTAAAGGGCGGCGAGGCAAAGGAAGATGACCAGAACGGAAAAGGCGTAAAGCAGAGGCGCCTGGGTACTGGCCATCCGCTCCTGATAGGAAAGCCCGGCCCAGTCAAAGCCGATCCCCTGCGGCAGCTTTGATGCGATCTCTTCCATGGCCTGCATCGCATCGCCGGAACTCCTCCCCGGCGCCGGCTCGCCCCAGATATTCATGGACGGGAAACCGTTGAAGCGCTCCAGCCGCGGGGAACCTATCGTCCAGCGGGTGGAGGCGAACGAGGAAAGGGGCGCCATCTTGCCCGCCGTATTGCGGACGTACAATTTTTCCAGGTCTTTGGGCGACATGCGGAAGGGAGCGTCCGCCTGAACGTAAACCCGCTTGACGCGCCCGGCCTGAATGAAGTTGTTGACGTAGGCGCTTCCGAAGGCCGCCGCGACGGTGTTTTGGATCGAGTGGATGGGAACCCCCAGGGCGCCGGCCTTTTCCCAGTCCACGTCGATCCGGAATTCGGGCACATCCTCCATGCCGTTGGGCCGGACATTCACCAGCCTCCGGTCCTGCGCCGCCATGCCGAGGAGCTGGTTGCGCGCCCCCATCAAACCGGCATGACCAAGGCCGCCGCGATCCATCAACTGGAAATCGATGCCCCGGGCGTTGCCCAGTTCAACGACAGCGGGGGGCGGGAAGGCGAAAACCAGCGCGTTGCGTATTCCGGAAAATGCCCCCATCGCCCGGCCGGCAACCGCCTTGACCCGCAGATCCGGCCGGTTGCGCAGTTTCCAATCCCTTAACTTGACAAACACCATTCCATTGTTCTGCGCCCTCCCGGAAAAGCCCATGCCGGAAATCGTCATACAGGATTCCACCGCCTCCTTTTCGTTCTCACGAAAATGGCGCTGGACTTCTTCCGCTGCCGCCTGGGTCTGCTCCAGGGTGCTGCCCGTCGGCAGGATGATCTGGGCCAGCAGGATTCCCTGGTCTTCATCCGGAAGATAACTCGTGGGCATCCGCATGAACAGGAAGCCCATTCCGGCCACGATAAGCACAAAAACCGCGACATAACGCCGTTTCCTGGAAAGCGCGTGGCCGACCAGTTTCACATAGCGGTCTCTGAAGCGGAAAAAGAGGCGGTCAAACCAGCGGAAAAACGGCCGCAGGAAAAAGAGGGCGTTTTCCGCCGATACATGCCCCTTGGTCACCGGCTTGAGGAGCGATGCGCAAAGCACCGGCGTCAGGATCAGGGCCACGACCACCGAGAGCAGCATCGCCGCGGCGATGGTCACGGAGAACTGGCGATAGATGACCCCGGTGGATCCGGGGAAGAACGCCATGGGACCGAACACCGCCGAGAGGACCAGCCCGATGCCGATCAGCGCGCTGGTGATCTGATCCATCGATTTGGCGGTGGCCTCCCGGGGCGAAAGCCCCTCCTCGGCCATGATCCGCTCCACGTTTTCCACCACGACGATGGCGTCGTCCACCAACAGGCCGATGGCCAGCACCATAGCGAACATGGTCAACATGTTGATGGAAAATCCGCAGAGCCCCAGCACGGCGAAGGTTCCCAGGATCACGACCGGCACCGCGATGGTCGGGATCAGCGTAGCGCGGATGTTCCCCATGAACAGCCACATGACCAGAAAGACCAGCAGAATCGCCTCGAACAGGGTCTGCACCACCTCACGGATGGCCACCTTGACAAAGGGGGTGGTGTCGTAGGGATAGACGACCTTCATCCCCGGCGGGAAGTAGCGGCTCATCTCTTCGAGTTTCTTTTTGACCGCATCGGCGGTATCCAGCGCATTGGCGCCGGGGGCCTGCCGGATGGCCAGGCCGGCGGACGGCTTGCCGTTATAAAAGGCCTCGATATCATAGAACTCGGTCCCCAGCTCCGTTCGTCCCACATCCTTGACCCGCACGATGGCGCCGTCCGGAGCGGTGCGGACGGGGATCGCTGCGAACTCCTCCGGGGTCTGGAGCAGGTTCTGGACGATGATGGAGGCGTTCAGGCGCTGGCCTTTGACCGCCGGCATCCCGCCGAATTGCCCGGCGGAAACCTCCACGTTGTAGGTCCTTAGCGCCGTAATCACCTCCTCCA
Organism: Pseudomonadota bacterium; assembly: GCA_018896355.1. Taxonomy (GTDB): domain Bacteria; phylum Desulfobacterota; class Syntrophia; order Syntrophales; family UBA5619; genus UBA5619. The sequence goes on along the minus strand of JAHIMW010000110.1, from coordinate 4,610 downwards.
CGGTCAGGCGGTAATCGGCGAGACGGTCGGGGTTCAGCCAGACGCGCATCGCATACTGAGAGCCGAAATTTCTGACCTCGCCGACCCCGGGCACGCGGGCCAGCACCTTTTCCAGGTTGGATTGGGCATAATCCCGAAGGTCGTCCCCGTCCATGCTCCCGTCTTCGGAGATCAGCCCCACGATGATCAGGTAGTTTCTCGTCGATTTGCTGACGATGACCCCGGAGCTCTGGACCACTTCCGGGAGGCTGGACATCGCGAGCTGGAGCTTGTTCTGCACCTTCGCCCAGGCCAGATCCGGATCGGTTCCCGGCTTGAACGTCAATTCGATGCGGGAGGCGCCGGCCGCATCGCTCGAGCCGGAAAGATACAGCATGTCGTCAAAGCCGGTCATCTTCTGCTCGATGATCTGGGTCACGCTGTTTTCCACCGTCTCCGCCGAGGCCCCAGGGTAGAAGGCGTCAATGGCGATGGAGGGCGGCGCAATGGGTGGATACTGGGATATGGGCAGGTTATAGATGGCGAGCCCACCCAGAACCATCATGACAATGGCGATGACCCAGGCGAAGACCGGACGATCCAGAAAAAATCTCGATAGCATTATAGGCCTCCGTCAGTTCGTTTTTGCAGCCGGCGGATCCGTATTCTTACGTTCCCCGTTCTTTTTTTCCCCGCTGCCATCAAAGGGAACCGCCTTCACGGAAGCGCCGGGTCTCGCCTTTTGCATCCCCTCGACGATCACCCGCTCGCCGGCGGAAAGACCGTTGGCGATCAGCCACTGGTTTCCGACGGCGCGGTCGATCTCGACCGTCCGCTGCTGCACCTTGCCCTCGGCGTCCACGATGAACGCGACGGGATTTCCCTTCGGGTTGCGGGAAACGGCCTGCTGGGGAATCAGGAGGGCCTTGGGATTCACCCCCTCTTCCACCACCGCCCGGACGAACATACCCGGCAGCAGAATGCCCTGCGGATTGGGAACGACCACCCGCAGGATGACCGATCCGGTCGTCGGATCGGCTGTCACGTCGCGGAATTGCAGTGCCCCTTCCCAGCGATATGCGGTGCCGTCTTCGAGCAGGAGGCGAACATTGTTCCGGAGCTGGCCGTTGAAATGGAGGCGGCCGTCCGCCAGGCGGCGCCGCAACCGAAGCAGGTCGGTTGTGGATTGGGGTACGTCCACGTACATGGGGTCCAGTTGCTGGATGGTCGCCAGGGCCATGGGCTGATAGGCCGCCACCAGGGCGCCCTCGGTGACGCCGGATCTGCCGATACGGCCCGAGATGGGTGCGGTCACGGAGGTGTATCCCAGATTGATCCGGGCCGTCTTCAGCGCCGCTTCCGCCTGCAGGATGGCCGCTTCCGCCGCCGCGACCGCTTTCCGGTCGCTCTCCACTTGCGCATCGGCGGCCTTCAGCACGGCCTCGGCCACTTTGGCCTCAGTTGTCGCCTGGTCGCGCTGGCTGGCGGAGACGGCGCTTTCTTTGAATGCTTCCTCGAATCGCCCGCGGTTTGTCAGGGCGAATTCGAGGGTGGCCCGCTGCCGGGTGACGCCGGCGATGCCTGCTCCCAGCGCCGCCCGCGCCCGGTCGGCATTCTTCTGCATGACGGTGAGGTTCGCCGCGGCATTGTCGAGCGCCGCCTGATAGATAGTCGGATCGATTTGATAGAGCTCCTGGCCGGCCTTGACATCAGAGCCTTCCGCAAACAGGCGCTTCTCGATGATGCCGCCAACCTGAGGACGCACTTCAGCGACCCGGTTCGCGGAGGTCCGCCCGGCCAATTCCGCCGTGATCACCAACCGCTTCGGCTGGATAGTCACGACAGCGACTTCGGGAGGTCCGCCCCGTGGTGGCCCGCCTGTGGCGGTCTGCTGTCCGCAACCGCCCAGGATAAAGATCCCGGTGAGAAGCCCCCCGGCAGCGATTCGTTTTGCCCTGTCACAGATCTGCATATGGCACCTCTGTCATTTCAAATTTTGCAATTTATCGTGGATCACCCCGAATGGCGATGCTTTCATTAAGCGTACGGTGACTCTTTCTTGTTGCGGGTAAAAAACCTCCAACTCTTCCCCCTCCTCTGAAACATGGGCATCACCTCTTTATGGCGTCCCAGTAGGCTTCCGTGGTCTGCTTGATCAGGGCTTCGTCGAGGACGATGAAACCGAAGATATGGTCGCGCATCAGGGAGATCAGGGGACCGACGGCCAGGGAAAACAGCACGACAATGGGTAAATCTTTCAGAATCTTCTCGGATATTCCCTCTGCAAAGATCTCCATGAGGATATCCTGGTCGTGATTTCCGCTCTTGCCCAAAAGCCTGTCTCTGCGCATGGAAGCGCCGTAGGGAGAGTTGAAGTACTGTTCCATGTAACGAAAATGCAGTGGGTGCGCTATTAAATACCGGAGAAGACCCCGGACCAGATACAGAAATCTTTCCCGAAGAGGCCGTTCGACGGGATAGCCTTCTCGAAGCGTCCCGTTGATCTTGCCTTCCAATTCCTGGAACAACTCGGTGATGAGCGCATCCTTGCTCTCGAAATAACAGTAGATCGTTCCGGAAGCCACGCCCGCCTTTTTGGCTATCGCGGCCATCGGGGCGCCGTGAAAACCCTGTTCGGCAATGAGCTCCAAGGCCGCTTGCATAACGTCGACACGCTTGTCTGATGCTTTCATGATTCAATTCCCGTCCGTATATGAATGAACGTTCATTTTATCAATGCGCAAATATCTTAGAAAAACGACACTGTCAATATTTATTTGCTTCTCTGTCTTTTAAAAGATCACAACGCTCCCCTGGAGGACCACGACACCGGACTTCAATCAAACGGGAGAACCCCGGCGCCCTCTTGCGGCGCCAATCTCTCATTGACATCCAAGTCCGTTCCGATTATACTCCCGCCAGCAAAAAGCAATGTCTAATCATATATTTGACATGATGTTGCCATGTGAATCGGGTTTGTGATCGGGGCGTTTCGTGGTGAATAAAATTTAAACTGAGGGATTTTTTATGAACAGGATTCTATTGGTAGAACGCATTCATCAAGCCGGCGAGGCCATGCTGGTGCAAAAGGCGGAGCTGGTCTATCCGCAGCCGCAAAATCCTGAAGGTATTCTGGCCGCGATCGGTGATTGCAATGCCCTCATAGTCCGGAACACGAAGATCACGCGGCAGATCATGGAAGCCGCGCCGAAACTCGCCGTGATCGGGAGGCACGGCGTGGGTTACGATACCGTCGATATCTATGATCCGGAGCCGCCGCGTACGGGCAATCCGCTGTTTTCGTTTCTCCGCCTGGATTCCATGAGATCGGCCGTTATTATGGAAGATGCCCGCAGGAACCGGGCCATTTAAGAAAATTTAACCTGAAAATGCGCAATCATCTTATTGAATTCATTGCATCATACTCCCTCCCCCTCAAGGGGAGGGTAAGGGTGGGGATGGGGTCGCAAAGCAATTTTCATCCCCCTTTGTGACGGGGACCGTCATGAGCGTTTCACTCCATGAGGAAGATTCCGCTCCCCATGACGCGCGGATTCATAACAGAAAGCGAGCCGGGTGTCGAGAAAAAGGGATGCCCGATCCGGGGACGAAAACCGGGCCGCCGATACCGGCGTTCAGTCCAACTCGACGGCTTCCCCGCAGCCGCGGCAGCGCTTCGCGCCGCGGAAGAGGGCGATTCCGCACGGCGCGGCCAATTGCCCCTTCTGTGTCTCCATGGTTCCTCCTTCCATCTACCTTGCACCACGGCCTTATGATAAAAAACTCTGCTTCATCCGGTTCATACGCACATGAACGTTTAATTTGCTAATCGCTGAAATGAGCCTTGTCTGAGTTCATCTACGAGTCCTTAAAAATGCGGATGTTAAAGATCAATGAATACTGTTTTAATGATTGATCAACGCTAACATCAGCCGGTGCTGCAAGCGATCGGCGTTTTGTTTATATGGATGTCTCCCAGAGGCAGTCGGGATCGCCATAGAGATGATCATTACGCATTCGAAATACAGCATCTTCGGCAAGGTTGAAGATTTGTGTAGTAGGAAGGAGCCCACACTTCGACGCACCCGCCCGCTCAAGCCGGTGCTTGAAGACTCGCACTGCCTGTCTTTCATCCGCACCCACAAGGACCTGCTGCTCGATAAGGCCGTCGAGCAGTTCCTGAAACAGAAATACGCCGACGAATTAGCTGCGAGTCGGACCACGGAACCTTCAGTTAATACCCCGCTGCTTGCGGCGGGAATGGTTTATTCAAGATACTTGAATGAAAGGTTTAACCTTATCCTGAAGGCTGTTATCTTTCCTTTCTCAATGGTGACATCCTGCCTCACGACTTCCGCAACCCTCAGCTCTTCAAGGGATTTTGCAGCAGTTGCCAGGGCCTTCTGGGTGGCGTCTTCCCACGACTTTGGACTTGTCCCTACGATTTCAACGATTGTGTACACGGACATAACAGTTCCTCCTTTTTTTAGTTGAGTAGAACAGTTTCTTCAGATACCGCAGGCTGAGATTCGTTTTCTCCGTTTACCGCATAGCCCTCCGGCGGCGCCATAATATGTCAACCATGTATCCGTTGGTCCCAGTCTCATAGAAAAGGATGTCCAGATTTCCGT
>JAHIMW010000232.1 GCA_018896355.1 Pseudomonadota bacterium | reverse complement strand
GGGAATCCGTTTTCATCCCGATGAGACCATCGACACCATCCGCGCGCTGGCCGCCTGGATGACCTGGAAGTGCTCGCTCCTCGATCTGCCCCTGGGCGGCGGGAAGGGCGGCGTGATCTGCAACCCCAAGGAGATGTCCCAAGGTGAGCAGGAGAGGTTGTGCCGGGCCTACATCGGCCAGGTCGGAAGGATCATCGGCCCGGAGAAGGATGTACCGGCGCCGGATGTCTACACCACCCCGCAGATGATGGCCTGGATGATGGACGAGTATTCGAAGATCTCCGGCAAGAACCAGTTCGGCACCATCACCGGGAAACCCCTCGCCCTCGGCGGCTCCGCCGGCCGCGGCGACGCGACCGCCCGCGGCGGGCTCTTCACCGTCCGCGAGGCGGCTAAGGAACTGGGGATCAACCTTTCAAAGGCCACCGTCGCCATACAGGGTTACGGAAACGCCGGCTACTATGCGGCCTGCCTCGCGCAGACGATGTTCGGCTGCAAGGTCGTCGCCGTCAGCGACTCGAAAGGTTGCGTGTTGTGCGACGCCGGGCTCGATGGGGAGGCCGTCGCAAAGCACAAGGCGAAGACTTCCACGGTCTGTAACTTCCCGGGCGCCAAAGCGATCAGCGATGCGGAACTCCTCGAACTGGACGTGGACATCCTCTTCCCCGCGGCCCTGGAAAACGTGATCACCGAGGAAAACGCCCCGCGGATCCGGGCGAAGATCGTCGCCGAGCTCGCCAACGGTCCCACGACCCCCGAGGCCGATGAGATCCTCCACAAGAACGGCGTCCATGTCATCCCCGACTTCCTCTGCAACGCGGGCGGCGTGACTGTCTCCTACTTCGAGATGGTCCAGAATTTTTATATGTACTACTGGGAGGCGGAGGATGTCTACAAGCGCCTGGACAAAAAAATGACCACCGCCTACCATGCGGTCCTCAACACCTCGAAGAAGTTCAACATCAACATGCGCCAGGCCGCCTACGTCGTGGCGGTGGAGCGCGTCGTCGAGGCGATGAAACTCCGCGGCTGGGCATAAACCGTCAGAGATCCGAAAAAAGGGGGACTTCACGTCCCCCTTTTTAATGTTATCCGGTCTTTATTTTTATATCACCTTCTATGTAACGGTGAATGATGCCGGAAATAAGCGTTTGGTACGGCATACCCATCTCCATAGCTTTTTTTTGAATACCAATAAAGTCATGGTCATACAGACGAATCGTTATACGCTTGTCTTTTTTAAGTGTGTTATTTGCCGCTGCCTTAATCGATTCTATTTCTTTTTTTGATGGCGTAGCAAGCTTCATCTTGCCCTTTTCTAACGCATCAAGAATATCTCTTTCTTCTTTATCGTATTTCATTTTGATTCTCCTGTTCTTCCTTATACATCTTTGTTGCTTTCCTGCTGGGGATTATTGTTTTTAAAAAAATATAATCCTTTTCAACTACATACGGAACGACATAAATATAACTATCGACAATAACAAAATACAGCCCTTGCCCGGGATAGTTTGACTCGTCGGGATGATCAGTTATTTTCCAGACATCGCCCCGAGAAAGATGAATGATTATTTGCTCGAAAGATATATGCCTTTCTTTTTTTAACCATTCATTATTTGTAGGATTCCACTCGTATTTCATGATTTAATTGTACATCATTTGTATGCACACATCAAGAGATTTTTAACAAGGATATTGTTACCAATCTTTTAGGATAACGCCCCGCGGATGAGCGGGGGCCGGCAAGCGGATTCTTGATCCACGGGGCGTTGGCTCGGCGCGAAGCGTCCGAGCCAACGCGAAGCTCACCTGCGCCTCCCGGATATCGGCGAAAGCTCAGCAGCTTGTCGGCGTCAGGTGAAGCACCTGGTACGGCATAGGTATTGAGCGTCCGGACCATTCTCAGGCGCATGCGGCTTGATAGATAACCGGTCGGTACTTTGGAGGAGGAATCGGTTTTTTCTCAGCCCGGGCAGCCTGCAACCAAAGCTCTTTGGCTTTTTGAACCTCTTGAAGAGCCTTGTCAGGAGTCTGGCCAAACGCAGAACATGCCTCCAAATCGGGTATATCGGCAATGTAACCTTCGTCATCTTCAGAGTAGAAAATGTTTATATGGTAATCTCTCATTTGTCCTCCTCCAGTCTTAAGCTGTGGCGTTCGATCAATTTTAGAAATTGGCGCATCTGGTATGGTTTCGCTTGTCCTTTCACCTCTTGGAGATTGTTAAGCCTTTTTTCTCTCGATAAGATATCCGGAAACATACTTATGAATGATACTGGATACCAAAGTCTGGTAAGGGATGCCCTCTTGCACCGCGATAACCTGTACTTGATCCAAGTCTTTTGAAGACATGCGAATGTTTATCCTCTTGTCTTTTTGCAGCGTATTTTTTGCATACTGCTGGAGCTTCTTGATTTCCTTCTTCGCGTTCTTAACCGGCACCCATTCTCCACGTTCATATGATTCAAGGACGTCCATTTCCTCGTCATCCAGAATTTTCTTTTTCATCTTTATACCCTCACGTATTTGTCGGTAGCTTTTCTGCTCGGTATAATTGTCTTGAGAAATATCCCTTCATTATTCTCAACATAAGGAACGAGATATGCGTAGGCATCAATTATAACCACAGCAATCTTCTGTCCTGGATACCTTTCTTGATTTGGATGTTCAATTGTATCTAGGACATCTCCCCTTTCCATTAGCAGGACAACTTCTTCAAAGCAAACGCCCCTATTCTTCTTCAGCAGTTCATTCTTTTCATTGTCCCAGCGAAATATATGCATATGCTTAAATTACGACAATGTGTGCCTTATGTCAATATTATTTTGGGGCTTAACGTTCACGGTGAGGGGCGCGCGCTGCTCTTGCGCGCGTCCCTCCTCAACCGCGGGGTTAGATGGCCACCGTTGACTGGCAAACCCTTCGAACTCGGGCCGCAATCGGCACTGGACAAAGGCTTCCAAGAGCGAGAGCGCGAAAACACCGTGCCTCGAAGGTAGAAGGAAGTTGAACCTTGTCGTATTTTCACAGATCCATGTCTTAATGTTTGAGGAATCGAGGCTCGTCATTCCTATGCTCGATTGTGACTTCAGCAATGACTTCGCCAAGGTACTCGGTGCGTTCGTGCCGTAGTGTTGGCCACAGAATCTTGCAACACTGTTCGGGCCATCCTTTCCAACCTTCAGGCATCGGTCACCGAACATGAAGGCATACACCCCGAGCTTTCCGGAAGGTAAGAACGATGGTGGGCGATGGGGCTTAACCAACACCGTTACCTCAATATCAGAACGCGGGATATCGAGACTGGCCAGTGCCGCGACCGAGACGAAATCGTCTGCGATCTTGTTTCCTTCTTCGGTGATCGTCATATTTGCCATCTAACATCCGGCTTCAGCGGCACGCAACCGCGCACCTGTAAGCCATAGGTTTCTCCTGTGATTCTCCACGCGGTAGCGTGTCCGACGGCAAGTCGTCGTTATGAAATACTGCTGACGGCTCAGCTATTGTCATCTATGAATTCCTTTTCGCTGGTCTTATTCACTTTGAAGACCAATTCCCCAATCCGGTAACCGTGATTCAACGTAATTTCTAAGAAGCGTGTATCGCAATGCCAGTTTGGAGTTCCGTGCTTCTTTATGCTTAACGGATTCCTGAATGATGAAGTTGTAGGCAGTGCGAACAAGTTCTTCACGTTTCTGAAACGAAGTCCTGATATCATTCCCCAGCCAATCAAGAAAGGTACATCCGTCGTCGTCGACCGCAAGCAGCTCCAGTGATCTCGTGGCAAGACGAGCATGCACCCTTTCCTCCTCGGTGATTGCCTTCTGTCCAGCCACCATTTGAAGATACCTGACAAGCTCTTCACCGATGACTATTCTGGGGTACTGGGCCACGTTGCTTTCCAATCTATGGGCTCTTGCGAGCGCTGGGCCATACACTTCGCCTTCCTCAATGTCCATTGCCAGGCCGCATTCGATTCCGCCCCGAATTGCCCAAGAATGTACCAGACATGATAGAAAGGTCACGGCAGCTGCGGCCAAAACCCCATAGATGGCATGACATTGGAATTTTCCTGTGCTGTTACTGATAGGAACGTGAACTATTAGTGAATCTGAGAAAAGTCGATAGAAGATCGGCGTGCTTCTAAGCTTCTTCAGCATCTCTTGCTCCGAAGATAAGAATGCCGTCTCGTTTACACTGCCTTCTTTGAACGGCTTGATGCCACCTTTGAAGAAAGTTTCTAGACTGTAAAGCGGTTTGTAAAGTTCGGCCACTTTCTGTTTGAAGGCGGCTACCTCCTCTCGATTCTCAACATTGGGAAGTGCAGTTATTTTGTTGAGCACATCCTGTTGACCGAGCAAATCCAGAAAAGCGACCACATACCATGCCATATGCGTCGGTCCCCGGGTCTTCTGTTCATCTACTCTCTTTGCATCAGGGTTCACAAGTGGCATCTCCCCGTTCATTAATATTTATCATTGCAGTTCCCTGTTTCATAACGTGGCCATCAGCGGGAGCGTTGAGCGATACGCTGCATGGCGTGGTTATGGATTGTTTAGCTCTTCGCCTATGCTTGCGAAGTTATTCTTATACGATTTATAGATTTCAGTTAGCAACTTTCCAGCATGCTCAATGTCCAGATCAATTTCTGATTGTTTCCCCGACATATTGTCTTCTCTATTTCCGTATTTGCTCTTATTGATATTGACTATTTCGTGTATTACTGCAGCCGGGAATACCCATTGCTCCTCGTGTTTCTCGGAAACCAACACAAAGAAGTCACAGAGATCAACTTTTTTCTTCCATGCCTCGGAAACCGGCAACCCAGCCTTCTGTGTGTCTTCTCTCTGTTTTTTTGTAGTTCTTATCTGGAACCATCTATACCGTCTGTTCTTTTGCGTTTTCCCGCGCCCCTTGATCTGAATTTTGACCCTTTTTGAATGGCCAGGGCGCCAGACCTCCAAATCCACACCTATGTCTCGCTTGGGCTTCTTGGTTTCGAGACCGACCGATTTTAAGCGGTTCTGTACTTTTTGCTCTGTCGACTGGCCCGTGATATTTTGGGTCTTCATATCGTCTCTCCATCCCATAACGTTTTAAGAGTTTTTACGGCGCGGAGCCGACGTAAAAACTGAGTTGAACAAACCCTCTCGCGGGGGGCTTGTGTTTCTATGGAATTTTAATCGTCGTGTTTGTCGGTTTGAGAGTTACTATGGGGGAAATTTTCTTTGAAATCAAGAAATAAATCGAGGCGATTGCGCAGCATTCGGCCGTATCGTACACAGGTCATAAGACGAATCGGGGCATTTGACCGAGCGACGGGGTCAGATTCCGGCATCTGGGCGCAAGAATGGGATAACGAAAACCAAGAGGCATCGTTTGCCGGTGAACAAAACAGCAGACTATGAGGATTCACTGACACAAAGGTCATGGCGGCGCCCTCCATCTGCGGGGAAGCGGCATGATCGAGATCAGGTATCCTTTGTGACACAGAGGGCAGAGACGGATGGATTCCGGAATTTTGGCGCTTGAATCAACATTCAATGGTTCAGCGTCACCAATTTC
>JAHIMW010000013.1 GCA_018896355.1 Pseudomonadota bacterium | reverse complement strand
GCTTATGCGCCGTGGCAATCCGACGCAGTCGTTGCGAGGGCTTCAGCCCGAAGCAATCTCAACAAGCAACAACTTATGAGATTGCTTCGTCGGCTGTTGCCTCCTCGCAAAGACAAAAACAGATGTTGTGCAAAGCTCTCAATTTGTTGTTGACCAATGAATCCAGATCATGTTTTTCATTTCAGATTTCCGGTTGATTTTTCCCTTCCTGCCATGCTACACGTGAATCACGTGTAAAAAGGAGGTTTTAGGGGTCAGGAAACTATGGACTTGTTAGACAAAATCGATTCCAGATCTGCGCGGATCGGCGTTCTTGGCCTGGGATATGTCGGGCTCCCGCTGGTGATTGAATTTTGCCGTGCGGGATTCAGCGTCACCGGTTTTGACCTGGATGCCGAAAAGGTATCCATGCTCCGCCAGGGAAAGAGCTACATCCGGCATATCGACTCGGCCATGCTGGCGGCAATTTCCTGTCCCCCCTTTTTGCCGACGACGGATTTCTCGCTGCTGCAAGAGATGGACTGCATCATCATCTGCGTTCCCACACCGCTGAACAAAAACCGGGAACCGGACATGCGCTATGTATTCAACACGGCGCAAACCATCGGGAAATATCTGCGCAAGGGCCAGCTTGTCGTCCTCGAATCCACCACCTATCCCGGGACGACCGACCAGGATGTCCGGGCGATTCTTGAAAAGGACGGCCTCATCGCCGGGCGGGACTTCCACCTGGCGTTTTCGCCGGAACGGGAAGACCCCAACAACAAGGATTTCGGTTTGCGCACGATCCCCAAGGTCGTTGGCGGCTACACCCCGGAGTGCCTTGCGGCCGCGATGGCGATGTATGGCGCCATCGTCGACCGAACCGTTCCCGTCTCGTCGCCCCGCGTCGCCGAAGCGGCCAAACTTCTGGAAAACATCTATCGTTCCGTCAACATCGCGCTGGTCAACGAACTGAAGATGCTCTTCGACCGGATGGAGATCGACGTCTGGGAGGTGATCGAGGCCGCAAAGACAAAACCCTTCGGCTTCCAGGCCTTCTATCCCGGCCCGGGGCTGGGCGGCCACTGCATCCCCATCGATCCCTTTTACCTGACCTGGAAGGCGCGCGAGTTTGAATTCAACACGCGATTCATCGAACTGGCGGGTGAAATCAATACTGCGATGCCCGATTACGTCGTCATGAAAGTTATGAAGGCCCTGAACGCCGTCGGAAAACATCTCCGGGGATCCAAAATCCTGATCCTGGGGCTCGCCTACAAGGCAAACGTGGATGACGACCGGGAATCCCCCTCCTACCGCCTGATGGAAAAGCTCGAAGGGCTCGGCGCCGAGGTGGGCTTCAACGATCCTTGCATCCCGGTCATCCGCCCTTCCCGGGAGTACGCGAAATACGCCGGACGCCAATCGCAGAAGATCGATAACACCTTTGACCTCATTCTGATCTCAACCGCGCATGACGAATACCGGGATGTCGATTTTGCCGCCCTCAACATCCCCGTCGTCGATACGAGAAATGTGCTCAAATCCCCCCACCCCCTCTTCTTCAAAGCATAGACTAAAAATCAGCAATGTCCGGTTAGAAAAAGCTTGACAGCTCTACGCGTTTGAATTAGATAGCATCTCCCGCCGGGGTAAGGGCGGTATCCGCGAGCGCCTCGTTATGTGCAGGTGGCGGCGGGGGAAAATGGCGAGGGGGTTTTCTTTCATGACAGCGGTTGCGGCAAGAGCGAACATCGGTAGCATCACGATTCTGGCCCTCCTTTTGGGACTCGCCCTTCTTTGCCTCTCACACAGGCGCCGCCACCCGTCGTTTTTCGGAAATTCGTAGAACAAAAAGAGATAGACGAAACCAAAAGGCCATGGGCGGCAAAACCCATGGCCTTTTTTTTATTTTTACAAACCCCATGCCCGGGTTGGGCACAACGAAGGATCCATCACCCCCACCCCTCCCTCCCCCGTCGAGGGGGAGGGGGAGAGGACGGGGAAGATTGTACCGAGTGTCCCCTCCCCCCTTGCGGTGGAGGGGGAGAGGACGGGGAAGATTGTACCGAGTGTCCCCTCCCCCCTTGCGGGGGAGGGTCAGGGTGGGGGGGCATTTTCGGATGAAAAAGGAGTCAAGCATGGAATCGACAGACGGCAGGAAAGCGGAAGAGCGGGTATTCATCTTCGACACGACGCTCAGGGACGGCGAGCAGTCGCCCGGGGCAAGCATGAACCCGGACGAAAAACTGCGGATCGCCCGCCAGCTCGAAAAGATGGGTGTGGACATCATCGAGGCGGGCTTCCCGGTCGCCTCGGATGGTGATTTCGCCTCGGTCAAGCAGATCGCACGGGAAGTGAGGGGCTGCCAGATCGCGGCGCTCGCGCGGGCGAATACCGCCGACATCGACCGCGCCTGGGAGGCGATCGCCGAAGCGGCTTCTCCAAGGATCCACACCTTCATCTCCTCTTCGGACATCCACCTGAAATACCAGCTCCGCAAATCGCGGGAGAAGGTCCTCAGTGAGGCCGTTGCCGCAGTCGTCCATGCCTGCCGCTACACCAAGAATGTGGAGTTCTCGCCGATGGATGCGACGCGGAGCGACCGCGACTACCTCTGCCGGATGGTGGAGGCGGTGATCGCCGCCGGGGCGACGACGGTCAACATCCCGGACACGGTGGGCTACGCGATCCCGGAGGAGTTCGGCGATCTGATCGCGACGCTCTTTAAAAGGGTGAAGAACATCCGGCAGGCGGTCATTTCGGTCCACTGCCACAACGACCTGGGGCTGGCCACTGCCAATGCGCTGGCCGCCGTGAAAAACGGGGCGCGCCAGGTGGAGTGTACGATCAACGGGATCGGCGAGCGGGCGGGGAACAGCGCGATGGAGGAGATCGTGATGGCGATCAAGACCCGGAAGGACCTCTACGGCCTCCATACGGGAATCAACAGCGAGTACATCCACCAGACCTCGCGCCTCTTGACGCAGATCACCGGCATCCCTGTCCAGCCGAACAAGGCGATCGTTGGGGCGAACGCCTTCGCGCACGAATCGGGCATCCACCAGGACGGCCTGATCAAGGAGAAGAGCACCTACGAGATCATGACCCCGCAATCGGTCGGAATCCTGGAGACCCGCATCGTCCTCGGCAAGCATTCGGGACGCCACGCGATCGCCGACCGCCTCCGGGCGCTGGGATACGGCCTTGCTGACGAGGAGATCAACCGGATCGTCGTCCACTTCAAGGAGCTGGCCGACGTCAAGAAGGAGGTGTTCGACGAGGATCTGGAGGCGATCGTCTACGAGGAGTCCTCCCGGAGCGAGGAGCGGTACCGGTTCGTCTATCTGAACGTCGTCAGCGGGAACGCGACGGTGCCGACGGCGACGATGCAGATGGAGGTGGACGGGAAGATGGTCCAGGAGGCCGGTTTCGGCGTCGGACCGGTGGACGCGACCTTCACGGCGATCCGGAAGATCACGAAGACGGACTACCCGCTCTTGAAGTACGCGGTGAACGCGGTGACCGGGGGGACGGACGCCCAGGGTGAGGCCACGGTGCAGCTCAAGTTCAACGGCCGCTCCGCCGTCGGGCGGGGCGCCCACCCGGACGTCCTGGTCGCCTCGGCCAAGGCCTACATCAACGCGCTGAACCGGCTGGAGTGGCTGAGCAAGGACATCAAGAAGGTGAAGGTTGCATAAAGGTTGCGTAAAGGGGAAAGATCGGGTAAAAACCGGGGACACGGCGCATTGCGAAGGCCGTCATGACGACCTCGTAAAAGGTTAAATTTCCCCTTTTCACCCCCACCCTAACCCTCCCCCGTCGAGGGGGAGGGAATTTGGATGCCGGGGGAGGAGATTTTGGGCTTTTTACAAAGTCTTCAAATCATCGAAGGAGCGTGGAAACATGTCAATGACCATTACGGAAAAGATACTTGCCCGGCATGCGGGGCTCGACCTGGTTCGCCCCGGGATGCTGATCAACGCGCGGGTCGATATCGCGCTCGGCAACGACATCACCGCGCCGATCGCGATCGACGTCTTTCGAAAGGCGGGGGCGACGAAGGTGTTCGACCGGGACCGGATCGTCCTCGTCCCCGACCATTTCGCCCCGAACAAGGACATCGAATCGGCGGAGCAGTGCAAGATCATGCGGGACTTCGCCCGCGAACATCGGATCAGCCACTACTTCGAGATCGGCGAGGCGGGCGTGGAGCATGCGCTGCTGCCGGAGAAGGGGATCGTCGGACCCGGGGATCTCGTCGTCGGCGCCGACAGCCACACCTGCACATACGGGGCTCTGGGGGCCTTCTCCACCGGCGTCGGCAGCACCGATCTCGCCGCGGCGATGCTGACCGGCGAGCTCTGGTTCAAGGTTCCGGAGACGATGAAGTTCGTCTACCACGGAAAATTGCGTCCCTGGGTGGGCGGCAAGGATTTGATCCTACACACGATCGGCCGGATCGGCGTGGATGGGGCGCTCTACCGGGCGATGGAGTTCACCGGCGAGGCGATCCGGGAGCTTCCGATGTCCGACCGCCTGACGATGGCGAACATGGCGATCGAGGCGGGCGGAAAAAACGGGATCTTCATCCCGGATGAGATCACGGAGGCTTACGTCCGGGGGCGGGCCGAACGTCCTTACGAATTCTACTTCTCCGATCCCGATGCGGCGTACCATTCGGTGATCGAGATCGATGTTAGCAAAATCGAGCCCCAGGTCGCCTTTCCGCATCTTCCCTCCAACGCCAAGGGGATCAGCCAGGTCGGCGACGTCCGGATCGACCAGTCGATCATCGGCTCCTGCACGAACGGCCGGATCGAAGACCTGCGTGTGGCGGCCTCCGTCCTGAAAGGCCGTCATGTGGCGCAGGGGATCCGTCTGATCATCATCCCCGCGACCCCGGCGGTCTACCGCCAGGCGATGCACGAGGGACTC
>JAHIMW010000109.1 GCA_018896355.1 Pseudomonadota bacterium | reverse complement strand
GGCGTCACGGTCGCGATCGAGGTCCCGGCCGAGGCGGAGTTCGTCCTGGAAGGCTATGTAGACCCGGAAGAGACGAGGATCGAAGGACCGTTCGGGGACCACACGGGGTACTACTCCCTGGAGGGCGAGTATCCGGTCTTCCATTTGACCGCCGTCACCCACCGGCGGAATCCCGTCTACAGCGCCACGGTTGTCGGACGCCCGCCCATGGAGGACTGCTATCTCGCGCTTGTCACGGAACGACTCTTTCTGCCGATGATCAAGGCCGTCATGCCCGAGATAATGGACTACTGGCTTCCCTGGGAGGGGGTCTTCCACAATATCGTCGTGGTCGCGATTGAAAAGGAGTACCCCCAGCACGCCGCCAAGATCATCAGCGGCCTGTCGGGAACGGGGCAGATGAGCTTCGCCAAGGCGATCGCGGTTGTTGACGATCGATCTCTCCTGTCCGATGGAAAACGGCTGCTTGAGCATATCTTGAATACGGTTGATTTCCATTCCGATATCACGGTTGCCGAAGGCATCCTTGATGTTCTCGACCACTCCGCACCTCAGCCGCTCTATGGAGCGAAGATCGCCATCGATGTGACCGCCCGCATCACCGGCGAACAGCCCCGCAGGAATAGAAGTGTATCCAGGGTTCCTTGGAGCGATGGGGAACTGCTTCGACATCTCCAGAGTATCGACAGCGGATTCGTTGCGTTGCGAAGAATCTTCCCTGAATGCGCAAACCCGCTCATCCTGATGACGATCGACAAGGAAAACGGGAAAAGCTCTCAATATTATATGGACAAGATCGACAGGGAGGTGCTTTCCCAGGGGATCTGTGTGCTCTATGATACTCACATCGACCTGACGGACGACTCCCTGACGCTGTGGAAGGCCTTTAACAATATAGACTATTCACGGGACATAAGGATCATGGAGGCGGAAATCATCATCGATGCGACGAAAAAAGGCCCGGCGGATGGCCATGCAAGACCATGGCCGGACGATATTGAAATGTCTGCCGATATCAAAGAACGTGTAAACAGGCTTTACGACTTCGTATAAAGAGCCCGTAACAAAAAGGGCTTGGCGTCATTCAGGGAGGGTAATCGAATGGAGGGATTCTGGGAGAGAATCGAGGCGGATTCCTTGTCCGGAAAGGGAATCCGTGCGGAAGATGCGCTCTCCGTCCTGGGGCTTCCCCAAGTTGAGATATGGCGACTTCTGGCGGTATCGGAAAAGGTGCGCCGCCGTTTCAAGGGCGATCAGATCAGACTTTGTTCCATTGTCAACGCCAAATCAGGCCTTTGCTCGGAGGACTGCGCCTTCTGCTCGCAGTCCATCCGGTCCAAAGCCTCGATAGATAAATATCCCCTTATGGAAGAGGAAGATCTCGTCATGGCCGCCCGGGACGCCAAGCAGCGCGGTGCGAGGGAGTTCTCCATCGTCACCTCCGGGCTTTCGATGCACAGCAACCATGAACTGGATCGGGTGGGAAAGGCGATCGCGCGGATCGGAACCGAAGTGGGTATTGAGACGTGCGTCAGCCTGGGCGCGCTCTCCGCCGAAAACATCTCCTTTCTCCTCTCGCGGGGGTTGCGATCGGTACACCACAATCTGGAAACGGCGCGCGGATTTTTCCCCTCCATATGCACGACCCACGATTACGAAGAGGACGTCCGGGCCGTACGCGAGGCCAAGGCCGCCGGGGCGTGGGTATGCTGCGGTGGCATTTTCGGCATCGGTGAGACGGACGCGGATCGGGTCGATCTGGCCATGACCCTTCGGGAACTGGATGTGGATTCGATTCCCGTCAATTTCCTCAATCCGATCGAGGGGACTCCTCTGCATGGAAAATCCGAACTCACCCCTTTTGGCTGCCTAAAGATCATCGTCATGATGCGACTGTGCCACCCTTTGCGGGAGCTCATCGTCTGCGGCGGTCGCGAAGTGAACCTGCGGGATCTGCAGGGACTCATATTCGCCGCCGGGGCCAGCGGAATGATGATCGGCAACTACCTGACGACTTCCGGCCGCCCTGCCGAGGATGATCTGCGGATGGTCGAAGACCTGGGCCTTGGCGTACGCCCCCTCTGATGAACCTTGTCTCTATCGCGCAAGAGATCTCCACCCTACGGGAAAAGGGGCGTTACCGCTGCCTGAGGCGGGTGTCGACCCCGCAGGATGCGGTGATTGCCCTCGAGGGGAGAGAACTGCTTAACTTCTCTTCAAACAACTATCTGGGACTGGCCAACCATCCCGAAGTGGTAGAGGCCTTCACCGAGTATGCGCGAAAGTACGGTGTCGGGTCCGGCGCCTCTCGTCTCATCGGCGGCAACATGGATGTCCATGTCGAGCTCGAAGAGGCCCTTGCGCGCTTCAAGGGAGCGGAGGCCTGTCTGACTTTCAGTTCCGGATACCTGGCCAACCTGGGCATCCTGGACACGTTAGGCTCTCCGGAGGCGACGATCTTTTCCGACGAGCTCAACCACGCCTCCATCGTCGATGGTTGCCGGTTGAGCCGTGCCCGGGTCGAAGTATACCGACATGCCGACATGGGTCACCTGGAGGATCTGTTAAAGGCGTCACAGGCCAGGCGGAAGATCATTGTGACCGACGGGGTGTTCAGCATGGGAGGGGACATCGCCCCTCTTCCGGATCTCACGGAATTAAAAGAAAAGCACGGGGCGATCCTGGTCGTCGACGACGCCCATGCCACGGGCACGCTTCCACCGCAGGGTCGCGGGTCTGCCGATTACTTCGGCCTTGCCGGGGAAATCGAGATCCAGATGGGCACCTTTTCCAAGGCTCTCGGCACATATGGGGCATTCATGTGCGCGTCGCATACGATCGTGGACTATTTTATCAACAAGTGCCGGACGTTTATCTTCAACACGGCACTCCCTCCGGCGATCGCGGGGGCGACGATGAAAAGCATCGAACTGTTGTCCCGTCATCCGGAATGGCTCGCCTCTTTGATGGAAAATGAAGAGATCTTTCGGCGGGAAATGGATGCCCGGGGGAGAAAAATATACTCCCAAACGGCGATCGTGCCCATCCCGGTCGGCAACGACGAGGACACAATGGCCGTCTCTCGACGGCTTTATGACAGGGGGTTGTTTATCCACGGGATCCGACCGCCGACGGTTCCGGAGGGGAAGGGTCGGCTTCGCCTCACCCTGATGGCCACCCACACGGCGGATATGGTGAAGACGGCCGCCCGCCGGATCGACGAAGCATTGAAGGAGTTGGAAATTGAACCGTACTGAATCGTTGCGCCAAAAGGACCGGAAGATCATCTGGCACCCCTTCACCCAGATGGCCGACTGGGAAAAAGAGGCGCCGCTGATCATCGAACGCGGGGAAGGGAACTATCTTATCGACACCGAGGGGCGGAGGTACTTCGACGGCGTTTCCTCGCTGTGGGTGAACCTGTTTGGCCACCGGCGAAGGGAGATCGATGAGGCCATCCGATCTCAGTTGGACCGATTGGCCCATTCCACCTTTCTGGGGCTTTCGCATGTCCCTGCCGTCGAGCTTTCGGAAAGACTTCTGACTGTGGCGCCCGAAGGATTCAGCCGCGTGTTCTATTCGGATAACGGATCCACCGCCATGGAGATCGCGATTAAGATGGCCCTGCAGTACTGGCAACAAAAGGGCGGCAGGAAGAAGCAGACGTTCATGACGCTTACCGAGGCGTATCACGGCGATACGATCGGGGCGGTTTCCGCCGGAGGCATCGACCTTTTTCATAAGATTTTTCAGCCGCTGTTGTTCACCACCCACAGAATCCCCACGCCGCACTGTTACCGTTGCCCGTACGGCATGGCGCGCAAGTCGTGCGGTCTGGTCTGCGCGGCCCGCATGGAGGAGGAGGTGAGACGGTATCGGCAGGAGCTTGCGGCGATGATCGTGGAGCCTCTGGTGCAGGGCGCCGCGGGGATGTTGATGATGCCTGAAGGGTACCTGGCCAGACTGCGGGAAGTGACGCGGGAATGCGAAGTCCTCCTCATCTGTGACGAGGTGGCGACCGGATTCGGCCGGACGGGAACGATGTTCGCCTGCGAGCAGGAAGAGATCTCGCCCGATATCATGGCGGTTGCCAAGGGGCTGACCGGGGGATACCTCCCTCTGGCCGCCACGCTGACGACGAAGGAGGTCTACGACGCTTTCCTCGGCCGGTATGAGGAGTTTAAGGCCTTCTTCCACGGGCATTCTTACACCGCCAATCCGCTCGGTTGCGCCGCGGCCCTGGCGACACTTTCCATCTTTGAAGAGCAGGGCGTCCTCAAGCATGTCGCTTCCCTTTCCGGAATAATGGCGGAAGAACTGGCGAAAATAGAGCGCCGCCGCTGTATCGGCGATATCCGGCAAAAAGGGTTGATGGTCGGTATTGAGATCGTAGAGGATAGGCACACCAAGGCGCCTTTTCCCCCGGAAAAGAAGGTGGGGCAAAAGGTGGTCCGCAAGGTGAGGGAGAAGGGGATTATCCTGCGCCCGCTGGGGGATGTGATCGTTCTGATGCCGCCGCTTTCCTCCACGGAAGATGAGATAAGACATCTGGTCGGCTCTGTCGGGTGGGCGATTGACTTGGTCCTTGCCGAATGAAGGGAAACCCCATGGGACAAGGCATATTGATCACGGCAACGGACACGGGAGCGGGAAAGACATACGTCACCTGTTTGCTGGGAAGTCGCCTGATCCGGGAGGGGGTCGCCGTATTGCCGTTGAAACCGGTCGAATCCGGATGTGTGCCGGGGGCTGACGGACGGCCGTTTCCCGCCGACGCGGCAGCGCTCCGCGACGCTTTTGCTCCGGAATTGTCTGTGTCTGCGGTATGCCGCTATCCACTCTCGGCTGCCCTGTCTCCTCACCTTGCCGCCCGGGTGGAAGGCGTATCCATCGACCCGGCGCGAATGCGGCAAACGGTCATCGACGCGGTAAAGGCAACGGACGTCGTTCTGATTGAGGGGGCAGGGGGATTGACCGTCGAGATCCGGGAAGGGTACTCCTTCGCCGATCTGGCTCGCGACTTATCCCTCCGCGTATTGATCGTGGCGGGAAACCGCCTGGGGGTGCTGAACCATCTGAAATTGACGATGCATTACCTTCAGTCTGAAGAGATCCCCCTTTTCGGCGTGATCCTGAACGACCTGACCCCGGAACCTTTTTCCGCCCGGGCGCCAAACGAGACAGAGGTGCAGCGTATTGTCGGCGAATTTTACCTTGGCAGGGTTCCATACGGCGCCGCCTTTCTTCCGGAGGAGATATTTTCCCGTTTCCGTTGGGGCATGCTGCAAATTAAGCATGATTCGTCTTTACCCGATCTTGGTCAGGGCAAACTCGATTGATTTATTCGTTAAAACATGTCATGTACATGTACATACTAAGGACTAAGGAGTCTGGCTGGATTGGATTACGAAACTTTGATGATAAAAAAGGCGCTGCGGTTTTACTATATCACCGACGAGGATGCGCCCGGCCTGCCGCCGCTTGCGCAGGTCGAAATTGCAATCCAGGCCGGGGCAACGATGGTCCAGTTCCGCCATAAAGCCTTCTCGCTGAAGCTTTTCGACGAGGTTGCCGCCATCCGGGATCTGGCTAAAAACAACTCGGTTCCTTTTCTGGTGAATGACGACATCCTGCTGGCCAAAGCAGTTTCGGCCGATGGGGTCCATCTGGGGCAGACTGATGAAAGCCCGGCCCTTGCCAGGCGCATTCTCGGCCCGGAGGCAATCGTGGGGGTATCCGTCTCCACTTTGAAGGAACTGGAGCGAACGGATCTGACTTCCTGTGATTATATCGGGACCGGACCTGTTTTTGAAACCCGGACCAAGAAGGACGCCAAACCGACCTGCGGCCTGGACGGCTTGGGGGCGGTTGTCCGGGCGTCAGCGCTTCCGGTGGTCGCCATCGGGGGGATAAACGCGGAAAACGCCTCCGCCTGCTTCCGGCATGGCGCGGCCGGCATCGCCGTGATCAGTTATATTTCCCGGGCCGCAAACCCCCTTCAAAATGCCCGTAAACTTTGGGGCATTTGCCAAAACCCGCCGCCTAATGATCTTATAGCGTCTTAGAACGCTTTGTTACAGCAAGGAGGTTTATATGAATCAGGAAGTGCAAATCAAAAAGAAGACGGCAACCGATACCCGCAAGGTCGCCTATGCGGTGGTGCTGGTAGCGATCGGGGTTGCGCTGGCGCCTTATACCTCCTTTCCCATCGGGATTGCCAAAGTCAATCCCACCCAGCATTTTATAAACGTCCTTGCGGCCGTACTGCTGGGGCCCTGGTGGGCTGTTGTCACCGCCGCTGTCATTGCGGTTCTGCGCAATGTTTTAGGCGTCGGGACGCTGCTGGCGTTTCCCGGCGGGATGATCGGCGCCCTGTTGGCGGGCCTGCTCTATCGCCAAACCCGCAACATCTATGCCGGGGCCGGCGGTGAAATTGTCGGCACCGGTTTCATCGCGCCGGTCGTCAGCGCCTTTTTAATCGCGCCGTTTTTAATGGGCAAGGTGATCCCGCTTTTTGCGCTGGTTCCGTCCTTTCTGGTGAGCACCATTGCCGGCGCCGCTCTGGGCATCCTGGCCCTTAAATTGCTGCAACGCGCCGATATGATTGACATGCCGGACAAGAAACGGTGAGATCCCCTTCTTTTATCGAGCTCGAAATGGTCTGCTATGCCTATCGCAAAAACGGGGCGGACCGGATACTCCACGACATCAATTTGAAAATCCGCCCGGACGAATATCTGCTCGTCTGCGGCGCCAGCGGATCCGGCAAGTCAACGCTTTGCCGGACGTTCAACGGGCTGATTCCCCATTTTTTCGGCGGGTCGCTGCAGGGCGATATTCGCATTGACGGAATCCCGACAACGGAGCAATCCGTCGGGGGGCTCATTACGAGATTGGGCATGGTCTTCCAGAACCCGGAAGCGCAGCTTTTCAATCGCAGCGTCGAGCAGGAAATTGCTTTCGGCCTGGAGAGCATCGGCCTGGAACGCGGCGAAATAAAAAAACGAATTGCGGAAGCCGCCGCCGCCGCAGGAATCGAGGGGCTGCTATTGCAAAACCCCCATGAACTCTCCGGCGGCCAGCAGCAGCTCGCAGCGATCGCCGCGGTCCTCGCCCTGAGACCGCAGACCATCATCCTGGATGAACCCTATGCCAACCTGGATCCCGTCAATGTCCGCCGGGTCCGGACAGCCTTGAAAAAGATCCATCAAAACGGCATCGGCATCATCGTTAGTGAACACCGACTCGCATTAACGGTCGCCGATGCCGAGCGGATGGTCGTGCTCCATCAGGGCCGGATTGTCCTGGACGGTCCGCCGGAGACGATCCTGAGGCAGAACATTGAAAGCTACGGCCTTGAATTGCCCCTCGCAGTCACTGTCGGCCGCCAGTTGGGCCTGGCAACGCTGCCGCTGAACATTGACGCCCTTATCCCCCTGCTCCCGGAAAAAACAGCCGCCGACTTCGCTCCGGCCCTGTCGCCGGCATTTGAACAAAGCGCTCTCGCCGCCGTTCTGAAAATCGACCGGATTTCTTTTAACATCGACGGCAAGTCCGTTTTACGGGATATCAGCTTTACCGTGAATGCGGGGGAATGCCTGGCCCTTGTCGGCGCCAACGGCGCCGGCAAGACCACCCTGCTCAAGCATCTCAACGGGTTGATCCGTCCCGCCCGGGGTTGCGTCACGGTGATGAACCGGTCCACCCAGCGGCTCAAGGTCTCGCAACTGGCCCGTTATGTAGGGGTTGCCTTTCAGAACCCCAACAGCCAGTTTTTCAAGCTGACGGTTTGGGATGAAATCGTCGTGGGCGCCCAGGCGCTCAAGTGCTACGATGAATCCTGGATTAGAGAACTGGTGCAACTCTTTGGGCTGGAGCCCCTGCTGATGCGAGCGCCCTATCGCCTGAGCGAAGGCGAAAAAAAGCGGGTGGCGTTTGCCGCCGCCCTGGCGGCGCGGCCCGTCATTCTGGCCCTGGATGAACCGACCGCCGGCCAGGATCTGTTTTTCCGGCGCTCCCTGGGAAAGTTGCTTGTCCAACTTCAGCAGCGAGGCCAGGCCGTTTTGTTGATCACGCAAGACCTGTCCTTTGCCGAGCAATATGCCCGGCGCTGGCTGCTGTTGGCCGATGGTGAAATTGTTGCCGACGGATCGCCCGGTGAGGTCATGAGGAATCAAGCCGCCATGGAGCGGGCCCACCTGGAACCGACCGATCGGTTCCGGCTTTTCGGCCTTCAGCGCGACCCGAATGGGAACCGCAGGTCTGAAAGATTTTGACCATGGGAAATTTACTGGACCCTCGCACCAAGCTCATCATGGCAATTTTTTACACCATCCTGGTGGTTGCCTCAAAAAAGCTTTCCTGGCTCTTGCCGGAATGGGGAGCGCTCATCGCTTTCAACCTTGTTGTCGGCAAAGGGCGGGATTATATCTCTTGGCTGAGGTTCTCGCTGCCGATGGCCTTGTTCTTCGGCGGGGTAACATGGTGGTCGGCCGGCCTGGAAAGCGGTCTTCGGGCTGCGCTGACCTTGATTATTCTCATCTCGGTCTTTTTTGTCTTTTTCCAGACCACCGCCCCGGAAGACCTGGGAAATTCGCTGGTAAAAATCGGCCTCCCCTACCCGGTTGCATTCGTGTTCAGCACCTCTCTACAGTTTGTGCCGGTGATCGGACGCAAGGCCAAAACCGTTATAGACGCCCAGCGTTCCCGCGGCATTCCCCTGGAACCGGGATGGTCCGCCCTGCGGCATTATCCCGCTTTCCTGGGACCGCTTTTGATCCAGGCGCTTCAACTGGCGGAAGAGTTGGCGGCCGCCATGGAGGCCCGCGGTTTCGGCCGTCCCGGCCGGACTTTCTATAAAGACTATCATCTGGGCAAGGCCGACTGGTCGGCGATAGTGCTATCGCTGCTGCTGCTGATTGCATGCCTCGTCCGGCGCTGCATTTGGAATTGAAAAAGTGGAAACCATCCGCTCATATTTAAACAGGCGCACCCTCATCATCGGGGAGGTAAAATCCGGGAAAACCACCCGCACGCTCGAAATTCTGCAGGCGTTTATTCAGGCCGGCTACGCGAACCGGATCGCCGTGATCGACATGGCGCCGGATCTGGTCGGCGGCATCGGCGGCAAGTTGACGCCCCCGGCGGAAGCGTCCGTTTTTTATCTGACAACAACCATTGCGGCGCCGCGCCTGACCGGCGTTGACGAACCGCATGTCCGCCGTCTGGCCCGCCAAAACGCCCGCGCCATTGAAGCCTTGTTTGCCGCGCTCCGGCGGCAGCCGAAAGAGATCCTCTTTGTAAACGATGCCAGTCTGTATCTGCAGGCCGGCAATCTCAACACATTTCTGTCGCTGCTCGGCGCCGCCTCCACCCAGATCATCAATGCGTATTTCGGCGGCACGTTCAAAGACTCGGCGCTGACTCAAAGGGAAAAACGGTTGACGGCGGCGCTGATGAAAACCTGCGATCAAATAATCCATGCTTGCCCCGACGCTGTAAAATCCGAATCTTTAATGTCTTTTGACCACTAAGCGTAAGAACTTGTAAGTCTGTCAAGGCTTAATTCAGCAGCTCATCAACTCAACAGTACACATGAACCGGATGAACCAAAAAATGTTATAGAGCGGCGGGAGGGAGACGGAAAAGGCGCCTTCCTCTCCCTCTCCGCCGATCATGACGTTGAATTTCTTCCAAAAGGATCTCGAATGCAGGGTCTTTCACTTCATCGGGTAGATATCGAGGGGCGGGGTGGATACGACGACCAGGAAAGATTCATAGGCGACGGTCGCTTCCCTGCTCGGCCGGAGTTTTCCATAACGCCCACCGGAGAACCTCCAGTAGGCAATGACCAGGGTGGCCACGACGGCCAGAACGGTGATCAGGATCTCCATACTCATGAGATGGGATACTAATCCAAAACACCCTCCCTTTCAACCGATTTGGAGGCCCGCGGATCTTTTATTGGATCTTTGTGATCATTTTTCTGTTGATCTTTTTTCTTGACAACCCGGAAAAGCTGTGTTTCTATTCCACCCCAGTTCACAGGAAGTATGCAAGGCGGGCAGAAAAAAGATGGCAACGAAAACATTATCCAACAACTGGTACTGGTTTTATTACTTTTACGCACCGGTGTGCCCGCTGCTTAGGAGGACGTAAGGGAAACCCCACAACGTAGTTAAACTAAGCCATGGACAGACCTTAAAAACGCTGCCCATGGCTTTTTTGTTTTTTGGCCGGGGCGGCGCCGAGATCACCACGGCCTTTTGATTCAAGCGAGGTGGAAGATGATTATTCTGATGAAAAAAAATGCGACGGAAGAACAGATCAACCATGTAACCGAATGGATCGCGTCGGTGGGGTACCAGACCCACCTTTCCCAAGGCGTGGAGCGGACGATCATCGGCGCCATCGGGAACGACCGGGGCAGTATCCATCTGAAATCGGCGGCCTTCCTCCCCGGCGTGGAAAAGGTCATGCCGATCCTGAAACCTTACAAGCTTGCCGGACGGGAGTTCCAGGAGAACGACACGGTCATCCAGGTCGGCGAGGTCCGGATCGGCGGTCCCGAGTTCACCGTCATCGCCGGCCCCTGCTCCATCGAAAGCGAAGAGCAGATGATGGAATGCGGCTACGTCGCCAAAAAAGCGGGGGCGAAGATCCTCCGCGGCGGCGCCTTCAAGCCGCGGACGTCGCCCTACAGCTTCCAGGGTATGGAGGAGGAGGGGCTGAAGCTCCTCAAGAAGGTCGGGGAAAGGACGGGGATGCCCGTCGTGACGGAGGTGATGAACACGACGGACGTGGATATGATCGAGCAGTACAGCGACATCCTTCAGATCGGCGCGCGCAACATCCAGAATTTCGCCCTGCTCAAGAGGGTCGGCCTTTGCCGGAAGCCGGTCCTGCTTAAGCGGGGTCTGATGACAACGATCGAGGAGCTTCTGATGTCGGCGGAATACATCCTCTCTTCGGGAAACGGGCAGGTCATCCTCTGCGAACGGGGGATCCGCACCTTCGAGACGGCGACCCGGAACACGCTCGACATCAGCGCCGTTCCGGTGCTGAAGGAGCTGACCCACCTGCCGGTCATCATCGATCCGAGCCATGCCGCCGGCCATGCGAAATACATCATCCCGCTGACCCGGGCGGCCGTGGCCGTCGGAGCGGACGGCGTCATCGTCGAGATCCATCCGGAGCCGGAAAAGGCATTCTCGGACGGCGCCCAGTCCTTGAGACCGGAACAGTTCTACCGGCTCATGGACGAGGTCAACATTCTGGAAGCCGCGATGCGGGATGGAATCGGAGGACTCCAATGAACCGGATGAACGTGAATGTCGGCGGGAAGGCCGACCATTCCTACGGAATATACATCGGCGAGGAGATCCTGGACCGCGTCGGAATGATCCTGGCAAGGGACGGCCGGGGGCGGCGGCATGTCATCGTCACGGATACCCGTATCGACGCCCTTCACGGGGAGCGGGTGCAGGCCGCGCTCGAAAGGATGGATCTCCGGGTTGACCGGATCACGGTGCCGCCGGGTGAAGAGTCCAAGGGGATAGAGACCGTACTGACCGTCACCGAGCGCCTGACCGCACTCGGAGCGGACCGGCAAACCGTCCTGATCGCGCTGGGCGGCGGCGTCGTCGGCGACCTGACCGGTTTCGCCGCCTCGATCTACCTGCGGGGAATCCCCGTGATCCATCTCCCGACGACCCTCCTTGCCCAGGTGGACAGCAGCATCGGCGGGAAGACGGGGGTGGACACCGCCGCCGGAAAGAACCTGCTCGGGACGTTCAACCAGCCGAAGGGGGTCTTCATCGACATCGCCTTCCTGCGGACGCTGCCCGACGAGATGTTCCGCAGCGGCCTCGCCGAGGTGATCAAATACGGGATCATCGAATCACCCGGGCTGCTGGACGACCTGGAAGGGGCGGTGGCAAACGGCGGCCTGCGGGAGACCGCCTTCCTTGAACGAATCATCGCGACAGCCTGCCGGATCAAGAAGGAAATCGTGGAGCTTGACGAACGGGACCGGGGGCTCCGGCGAATACTGAATTTCGGCCATACGGTCGGTCACGCCGTCGAGGCGGCCTCCGGCTATGCGCTTTCCCATGGCGAGTCCGTGGCCATTGGAATGGTTGCGGCGGCGCGCCTCTCCGAGAGGCTTCACGGCCTGCCGGCGGTCGATGTAGCGCGAATCGCGGCGGTCATCCGGTCCGTCGGACTGCCAGACCGGATCCCCGCGGAGATGGATCTGGAGGACATTCTCTCGCGGCTATCCCTGGATAAGAAGAAGGAGGGCGGAACGATCCACTTCGTCATGATCCGGAAACTGGGAACCCCCTTCGTCAACGGGGGCATCCCGGAGGGAATCCTGCGGGATGCGCTGAAAGGACTGAAATCATGAGCCAGGACTGCGCGGGGACAGATTTGAAATCTGTCCCCGCTTTGAGAGAGAAGATCGAGCAAACAGACCGGGAGATCGTCCGCCTCCTCAACGAGCGGGCGGCCGTCTCGATCGAGATCGGAAAGGCCAAGCGCGCTGAAGGCCGGGAGGTGTACGACCCCTCCCGGGAGGCGATGGTCTATCGGCATCTGGAAACACTCAACGACGGCATCCTTTCAGAGGCGGCCCTCCGGGGGGTTTTCCGGGAGATCCTCTCCGCCTCCCGCTTCCTCCAGACGCCGACCACCGTCGCCTTCCTGGGACCGGAGGCCTCTTTCAGCCACCAGGCGGCCCTGGCGCACTTCGGCGGGGGGATTGCCGCCATCCCCACGGCGACGATCCCGGAAGTATTCGACGAGGCAGAGCGGGGGAAACAGCGGTGGGGGATCGTTCCCGTCGAAAACTCCGCCGAGGGTTCGGTCAAAACCACGTTGGACAAACTGATCTCGACGCCGCTGACCATCCGCGCGGAGGTGTACCTTCGGGTCCGCCACTGCCTCCTCACCGGCGGCGACGACATGGATGCGCTCCGGAAGGTCTACTCCCATCCCCAGGCCCTCGCCCAGTGCCAGGTGTGGCTGCGAACCAACCTGCCCGGCGTCCCGCTGATCGAGGTGGAAAGCACGGCGGGGGCGGCCCGAAGGGTGCGGGAGGACAAGCGGGGGGCCGCCGTCGCGTCCATTCTTGCGGCCGAGGTGTACGGCCTCAATATCCTTGCCGAGGGGATCGAGGACAATCCCGCCAACACGACCCGGTTTCTCGTCATCGGGCCGAAGCCGGGGAAAGCGGGCGGAGGGATCACCGGCCGGGATAAGAGCTCCATCCTCTTCGGAACGCCCCATGTTCCGGGCGCCCTCCAGCGGGCCTTGACCCCTTTCGCCGAGGCGGGACTCAACCTGATGCGGATAGAGTCCTTCCCGATGCGGGATCGGATGTGGGAATATCTCTTCTTTGCCGACTTCGCAGGGCATATCGCCGAGGAGAAGACGCAGGAATGCCTCAGGGAGCTGAGAAACAGAACAGCCTTCCTCAAGGTCCTGGGGTCCTACCCCCGGGGGGAGGATCTGCCGTGATCTGCATACCCATTACCGCCGAAAGGACCGGGGCGGCCATCGAGATGATGGAGCGCGCCATGCCCCTGGCCGACATCGTCGAGTTCCGGATCGACCGGATGCGGAATCCTGAGATGGAGAGACTGCTCGGCGCCGCACGCACCCCGGTAATCGTCACGAACCGGCGCAGAGAAGAGGGCGGCGGATTCTCCGGGACAGAAGAGGATCGGGTGGCGTTTCTGGTGGAGGCGGCGCGTCTGGGCGCCGATTACGTGGATATCGAGACGGAAACCGCCCCGGCCCTGAAAGAGGAACTCCGGCGGGTGTGTGCCCGCAACAAAACGAAACGGATCGCCTCCTGGCACGACTTCTCCGGGACCCCCCCGGCGGCCTTCCTTAAGATGAAGCTGGCGGCCTGCATGGAGGACGGACCCGATATCGTCAAGATCGTCACCCGTGCGGGCGATGCGACGGACGGCCTCCGGATTCTGGAACTCATCCCGTACGCCCGGCAGAGAGGCCAGGCGGTCATCGCCTTCTGCATGGGAGAGACGGGCAGGATCAGCCGGATCATGGCCCCTCTGCTGGGCTCCGCGATCAGCTATGCCCCCCTGGAGCCGGAGGAGGCGTCAGCGCCGGGCCAACTGACGGCCCGCAGGATGCGGGAGATCTTCCGCGTCCTGCGGGACTCGGTCCCCGTAGCAGCAGAATATCCTTTTGAAACGCATCTCTCCGGCGGGGGGTTGGCGAAAGAAGGGAGGGTCATCGCCCGTGAATTCGAATAATTATTCTTCAACCCGTCCCGCTCCCACGCCGGATCAGGAACGGGGCGGCCTCTTCGCGATCTTCGGGAACCCTCTCGGCCAGAGCCTCTCGCCGCTCATGCACAACGCGGCCTTCGCGGAAATGGGGCTCACCGCCCAATACAGGGTCTGCCAAACGGGCAATGCGGCCGAGGCCGTCCGGCGGATCCGGGAGATGGACCTCCGCGGGGCAAGCGTGACCCTCCCCCTCAAGGAGACGGTCATGCCGTTCCTCGACGAAGTGGACCGGAATGCCCGGGAGATCGGGGCGGTCAACACGATCGTCCATCGCGACGGTCGGCTCAGGGGATACAATACCGACGGTCCCGGGCTGGTCCGGGACTTGGAGGAATGGTTCGGAATCCGGGGAAAGACCTTCATCGTCCTCGGCGCCGGCGGTGCGGCGCGGGCGGCCCTCTTGTCGCTTCTTCAGGCGGGCGGAACACCCGTCGTCGTCAACCGGACCCCGGAGAGGGCCGAGGCGCTGGCCGGCCGTTTCGGCTGCCGCTGGGTCCCGACTGCGGAAATCGGCCGCCTGCAGGCGGACTGCCTGATCAACACGACCCCGGTGGGGATGTTTCCGGAGACGGACCGGACGCCCCTGCCCAAACGGGAGCTGGCCCGTTTCTCCCACGTGATGGACATGATCTACAACCCCGTCAAGACGCGGCTCCTGCGGGAGGCCGGGGCGGCGGGATGCATCGTCCGTTCCGGCGTTGGGATGTTCGTCCACCAGGGGGCGGAACAGTTCCGCCTCTGGACGGGGATGGAACCGCCGCGGGAGCGCATGAGGCAGGCGGTCCTGGAAAGGCTGGGGGAAAATGGTGGAGATTAAACCGCTCGACCGTCTGGATGCGACGGTCCGGATTCCAGGATCGAAGAGCTACACGCAGCGGGCGATGGTCATCGCCGCCCTCGCGGAGGGCGAATCGCTCCTCCGGGGCGTACTCCTGTCCGAGGACACCAGGCTTCTCGCCGAGGCGCTCCGCGACCTGGGCGCCGGGGTCCGAACGGAGGGGATCGATATGATCATCCGCGGGAACGGCGGGAAGCCCGTTCGTCCACCGCAGGATATCCGTCTGGGAAACAACGGGACGGCGATCCGGCTCCTTGCGGGGGCGGTCTCTCTCGGCGAGGGGCCCTTCGTCCTGACGGGGGACCGCCGCCTCCGGGAAAGGCCGCTGAAGCCCCTCCTTTCGGCCCTCACGGCCCTCGGGATCGAGGCCCGCACGGAGGGGGAACGGGGATATCCCCCGGTGACCATCCGGGGCGGCGGCTTGCGGGGCGGCGAGGTGGTTCTCAGGAACATCGAAAGCAGCCAGTTCGTCTCCGCACTCCTGATCGCGGCCCCCTTCGCCGCCGGCGACGTCACCATCGTCCTTCAGGGGCGGGTCCCCTCCCTCCCCTACGTGGCGCTCACCGTGGAAACAATGGAGGCGTTCGGCGCCGCGGTCTTGTCCGACGGCGCCGAACGCTACGCCGTCAAGAGCGGGCAGCGTTACACCGGGCGTGAATACCGGATCGAAGGGGACGTCTCCAGCGCCTCCTACTTCCTCCTCGCCGCCGCGCTGCTGAAAGGCCGGATACGGGTGGAGAATATCAACCCGCGGACAGCCCAGGGGGACATCGCTTTCCTCACGCTTCTGGAGCGGCTCGGCTGCCGGGTCCTCCGGGGGGAGAATCACATCGAGATCGAGGGGGGAGATCTGCCCGGGGGGGAGATGACCTTTGACCTGGGCGCCATGCCCGATATGGCGCCGACCCTGGCGGTGCTGAGCGCGGTGCGGCCGGGGCGTACCCTCATCCGGAACGTCGCCCATCTCCGCCTCAAGGAGAGCGACCGCCTGGCCGCCCTGGTGAACGAACTGGGGAAGACCGGAATCGGTGCGGAAGAGCTCGCGGACGGACTCGCCGTCAACGGGGGAATCCCCCGCGGCGCCGCGATTGAGACCTACAACGACCACCGGATCGCCATGGGCTTCGCCGTTCTGGGGCTCGCCGTCCCGGGGATGAGAATCGGAGGGGAGGCCTGCGTCGGGAAGTCCTTCCCGGGCTTTTGGGCGACGCTGGAAGGACTTTATGGATCAGAAAATGCACTCTCTCCCCGGCCGCGGAAAAAGCGGGAGGACGTTTAAGTAAGGATCGGCAACCCTATGAACATCATCCTCATGGGATACCGCTGCACGGGAAAAACCGTAACCGGCCGGTATCTGGCGGCGCGTCTGGGGCTTCCCTATTACGATACGGACGAGCTGATCGCACGGCAGGCGGGACGGACGGTGGAAGCAATCGTGGCGGAACAGGGATGGCCTGCCTTCCGCGAGGCGGAGCGCGCGGTCATCGCGTTGCTTTCCCGGACAGACCGCGGCGTCATCGCCCTCGGGGGTGGCGCCGTCCTTGACGCCCAAAACGTGGAGAATTTGAGAGGAAACGGCCTGTTCGTGTGGCTCGTCGCCGATGCCGAGATCATTGCCGACAGGATGGGGAACGATCCGGCCAGCGGACCGCAGCGCCCTTCCCTGACGGGAAGGCCGAGCATCATGGAAGTCAAAGAGATCCTGGCGGAAAGGGAGCCGCTCTACCGCCGCCTCGCCGCTCTCGCGGTGGACACGACGGAAAACGGGGTGGAGGCGGTTGCGGAAGAAATCTGCGCCGGCCTGCGGGAAAAGGTTCCGCAGACGGAGGGGATCTTCGGAAAGAAGGAGAAATAGCCATGTCCGGCAACACCATCGGCGTTTTGTTCCGGGTCACCACGTGGGGGGAGTCCCACGGCCCGGCGACCGGGGCCGTCATCGACGGCTGCCCGCCCCGGATCGGCCTGTCCGCGGCGGACATCCAGGGGGAGCTCGACCGGCGGCGGCCGGGCGTCCTTCCCTCGGCAAGCCCCCGCCGGGAGGCGGACCGGGTCGAGATCCTCTCCGGCGTCTTCGAGGGGAAAACGACGGGAACCCCCATCTCGCTCATGATCCGCAACAGCGACGCCGAAGGCGAGACCTATGAAGGACTCCGAGATCTCTTCCGCCCCGGCCACGGGGATATCACCTACCAGGCGAAGTACGGTATCCGCGACCACCGGGGCGGGGGACGCGCCTCGGGACGGGAGACCGCGGGACGTGTCGCCGCCGGTGCCGTCGCCCGCAGGATCATCGGCCTGGCGGGAATCACCGTTTTGGCCTGGACGGCCGAACTCGGCGGGATCGCCGCCCGGAACCTCTCCCCGGCCGCGGCGGAGACGAGCCCCCTGCTCTGCCCCGATCCGGAAGCGGAGGAGAAGATGAGGGAACGACTACAGGAGGCCCGGGCCGCGGGCGACACGCTCGGCGGGATCGTCGAAATCGTTGTCCGGGGATGCCCGGCCGGCCTCGGCGAGCCGGTCTTCGGCAAAATGGACGCGGGCCTGGCGGGGGCGCTCATGGGGATCGGAACGGTCAAGGGGGTGGAGATCGGCGCAGGGTTCGCGGCGGCGCGGATGACCGGCAATGCCTGCAACGACCCCATCAGACCGGAAGGCTTCCGGACAAACCACGCGGGGGGGATCCTCGCGGGGATCACGAGCGGCGCCGAGATCGTCCTGCGGGTCGCATGCAAGCCCATCCCCTCGATCACCCGGCCGCAGGAGACCGTCGATGTGCATGGGAATCCCGCAATCGTCACGGTCGGAGGCCGTCACGACGTGTCGGTCATCCCGCGGATCATCCCGGTCTGCGAGGCGATGGTCTGCATCGTCCTGGCGGACCACCTGCTCCGGCAGAGAGCGATTGCATCATGAAGATAAATTTTCCAGTGAAGGATTTCGCTATCGGCATCATCGGCGGGACGGGGGGGATCGGGAAGTGGTTCGCCGATTTCTTCACCGGGGAAGGCCACACGGTCCGCGTATCGGGAAGGGCGGAGGGGATCTCCATCCCGGAGTTCGCCGCGTCCTGCCGGATCGTCATCGTGGCCGTCCCCATTGCGGCTACGCTTGACACCATCCGTGAGGTGGGACCGCTTCTTCCGGAGGACGCCCTCCTGATGGACCTCACCTCGCTGAAGGAGGAACCGGTCCGGGCAATGCTCGCCGCCTCCCGGGCGGAGGTGATCGGCTGCCATCCGCTCTTCGGACCGGATGTTCCGTCCCTGGCCGACCAGAATATCGTCCTCTGCCCCGCACGGGGGGACCGCTGGCTCGGCTTCCTGCAGGGGATCTTTGTGAAGAACGGCGCCCGGATCAGGGTGACGACGCCCGCGGAGCACGACCGGATGATGGCCCTGATCCAGGGGCTCACCCATCTGGACACGATCCTGATGGGACTCACCCTTCGGGATTCCGGCGTGGAACCTTCGGAACTCGAGGCCTTCTCCACGCCCGTCTTCCGGACGAAGCGGGCGATCATCGAAAAGGTCTTCGGCCCGCGCCCCGGCCTTTATGCGGGCATCCTCACGGAAAATCCGAATATCACGGAAGTCGTCGAAAGACACGAAAGGAATCTCTCCCTCCTGAAGGAACTGGTTCGGAAACGGGATACGGCGGGCCTCGCGGCCCTCCTGAAAAAACCTGAAGGACCTCCGGGTCAAATCCCCGGAGGACAAAAAAGCAAAATCCCCAGTTCACATGTTTTCCGAAGTCTGGTAAGGAACACTCGTATTTTTTAAGAACAGTCAGTGAAACGGAGATAATGGTGAAACGGATCAACAACCTGCTCGGAAACTGGTGGTGGTGGAACAACTTGAGGGAGGGGTTTGACCACCGCTAAAGCGTATGAGTTGAAAAGATCTAAAGCCGTGGGGACCTCTTCCGGACCCCACGGTTTTTTTGTTTCTACAAAGGCCGTGACCGAATCGCGGCCTTTTTTATCTGTCAAACCTTAAGGGAAAATGAGCCATGTATGATCCAGATTTTGAGACCTTCGCCCGACGCGCCGGAGAGGGGAACCTGATCCCCGTCTGCCGGGAGATCCTGGCCGATACGGAAACCCCCGTCACGGCCCTGATGAAACTGGCCGACCGCCCCCACGTCTTCCTCCTGGAGAGCGTGGAAGGGGGGGAGAAATGGGCGCGGTACAGCTTCCTCGGGGCGGACCCGCGGCTGATCTTCCGCGTCCGGGAGGGAGAGGTGGTCATCGAGGAAAACGGCGCTGTGCGCCGCATCCCCCACGGCGGCGACCCCCTGCGATTCCTGAAGGAACTCCTCGATCGTTGCCATCCCGTCCCTATGGAGGGGCTGCCCCGGTTCTTCGGGGGCGCCGTGGGATTTCTCGGCTACGACATGGTCCGCTATTTTGAGCGGCTCCCCGCCGGCAAGGGGGATTCCCCTGTGGAGGACGAGGCGGTCTTTCTGGTCACCGACACGCTGCTGATCTTCGACAACGTCCGGCACACGCTCAAGGTCGTCGCCTGCGCGATGACCGGCGAGGGCGGAAAACTTCGGGAAATCTACGACGGGGCCGTCCGCCGGATCGACGACATGACGGCCCTCCTCCAGGTCCCCTTGGCCGGAAGACCGGCTTCCCCAGAGCGGAAGGACCAGGGTCGGAAGCCCTCCCTCCCCTTCCGGTCCGACATGGCCCCGGAGACCTACCGGGCCATGGTCCGGACGGCCCGGGAATATATTGCCGCGGGGGACATCATCCAGGTCGTCCTCTCCCAGCGGCTCCAGCGGGAATCCGCCGCGGACCCGGTCGATCTCTATCGGGCGCTCCGCCATGTGAACCCCTCGCCCTACCTGTTCTTTCTCAAGATCCGGGACCTCTGCCTCATCGGCTCCTCGCCGGAGGTTATGGTCCGCACCGAGGAGGGGGTGGCGGAGCTCAAACCCATCGCGGGGACGAGGCGCAGGGGAAAGAACGAACAGGAGGACCGGCGGCTCGCCGACGAACTCCTTAAAGACCCCAAGGAGCGGGCGGAGCACGTGATGCTGGTCGACCTGGGCCGGAACGACCTCGGCCGGATCGCCCGGATCGGGAGCGTCCAGGTCAATCAGTTGATGGCCGTGGAGCGCTACTCCCACGTGATGCACCTCGTCTCGGACATCCAGGCGCAACTCGCAGAGGGGAAGGATGCCTTCGACGTCCTCCGGGCGACCTTCCCCGCGGGGACGCTGACCGGGGCGCCAAAGGTAAGGGCGATGGAGATCATCGTGGAGTTGGAGCCCTCCCGCCGGGGGCCTTACGGCGGCGCCGTGGGCTACTTCAGCTACGGCGGCAACATGGATTTCTGCATCACGATCCGGACGATGCTGCTCAGGGACGGGAAGATCTACATCCAGGCCGGCGCCGGCATTGTCGCCGATTCCGATCCGGAGACGGAGTACAGGGAGACGCTCGGCAAGGCAGAGGGAATGGTCCAGGCGGTGCGTCTGGCGGAGAACGGATTCGATTTTTAAAATAGGAGAAGAACGATGATCCTGATGATCGACAACTACGATTCCTTTACCTACAACCTCGTCCAGTACCTTGGCCAGCTTGGCGAAGAGGTCGTCGTCCGCCGGAACGACGCGATCGCCCTCGATGAGATCGAAGCGATGGCCCCCGAGGCGATCTTCCTCTCCCCCGGCCCCTGTTCTCCGGAGCAGGCGGGGATCACCGTCGATGTGGTCCGGCGGTTCCACCGGAGCATCCCGCTGCTGGGGGTCTGTCTCGGTCACCAGGCGATCGGCCAAGCCTTCGGCGGCCGCGTCGTCCGAGCGGGAAGGATCATGCACGGCAAGACCTCCCCGATCCTGAACGACGGGAAAACGATCTTCCAGGGCCTCCCCAGCCCCTTTCCCGCGGGCCGTTACCATTCGCTCATCGTGGAACGGGAGACACTTCCCGACTGCCTGGAGATCAGCGCGGAGACCCAGGAGGGGGAAATCATGGGACTCCGACATCGCACGCTGCCCGTGGAGGGGATCCAGTTCCACCCGGAATCGATCCTCACGCCGGGCGGGAAAAGGATCATCCGGAATTTTTTGCAGATCATCGACAAAAAGGAGATGTGTAACGCATGATCAGAGAGGCCATCGCGAAAATCGTCCGCGGGGAGGACCTGCGGGAAGCGGAGATGATGACCGTGATGACGGAGGTGATGGAGGGCGAGGCAACGCCCGCCCAGATCGCCGCCTTCATGACCGCGCTCCGGATCAAGGGGGAAACAGTGGAGGAGGTGACCGGCGCGGCCCGGATCATGCGGCAGAAAGCAACCCGGATTGACGCCCGGTCGTCCGTCGTCGTGGACACCTGCGGAACGGGCGGGGACGGGCGGAACACCTTCAACATATCGACCACCGCTGCCTTTGTCGTCGCGGCGGCGGGCCTGACCGTGGCCAAGCACGGCAACCGGGCGGTCTCCAGCGGCTGCGGGAGCGCGGATGTCCTGGAGGCCCTCGGCGTCAAGATCGACGCGGCGCCGGAGATCATCGAGGAGTGCCTCCAGCAGATCGGGATCGGCTTCCTCTTTGCCCCCCGGCTCCATGGGGCGATGAAATACGCCATCGGCCCCCGCCGGGAGATCGGGATCCGGACGATCTTCAACATACTGGGGCCGCTCACAAACCCCGCCGGGGCGACCGCCCAGCTCATCGGCGTTTATGACCCCAGGCTCACGGAGATGTTCGCCGGGGTCCTGAAGAACCTCGGGACGAAACGGGCCTTCGTCGTCCACGGCGCCGACGGCCTTGACGAGGCCACGGTCACGAGTGAGACGCGGGTCTCGGAGCTGAAGGAGGGACTGGTCACGACCTACAACATCGATCCCGTGGAGCTCTTTGGAGAGAGCTTCGCCACCGCCGAGCTCCTGGGCGGGGATGCGGAGGCGAACGCCCGAATTACGACAGAGATCCTGAGCGGCGAAACCGGGGC
This sequence comes from Pseudomonadota bacterium, assembly GCA_018896355.1. Classification (GTDB taxonomy): domain Bacteria; phylum Desulfobacterota; class Syntrophia; order Syntrophales; family UBA5619; genus UBA5619. Next base: position 5,599 of record JAHIMW010000109.1, on the reverse strand, counting down.
GCGCCGGGGAATCGTCGTCCTGAACGCCGCGCTCGCCATCGTCGCGGGGGGGAAGGTGGAAGGGATCCGCGAGGGAATCGCGGTCGCGGAGGCCTGCATCGACAGCGGAGCGGCCCGGAATAAACTCCAGGCGCTAATCGAGAGGAGCCACAGTTGACGGCTTCGTAAAAAGTCCGGATGCTGCGTTGCGCTTCATCCTTCCCCTCGACAGGCTCAGGGCAGGCTCCATACCGGTCATGGTGAGCTTGTCGAACCACGCGCACCTTGCCTGCGGAACTATTTACGAAGCCGTCCCCTGGTTTCAGCAAATTACTGCGTAGAAGCCCAAGTTGAGGATGATGACATGATCTTGGACGATATTGTCGAGACAAAGCGCCGCGAGGTTGCCCTGAGGAAGGAGACGATCCCCTTGCGGGCGCTGGAAAAGGCCGTCGAAAAAATGCCCCCAACCCGCGATTTCCGAAAGGCGATCGGCGCAGAAGAATGTGCGATCATCGCCGAGGTGAAGCGGCGCTCTCCCTCCCGGGGCCTACTCCGGGCGGATTTCGACCCCGTTCGGATCGCCTTGGAATATGAAAACCACGGGGCGGCGGCTATCTCCGTCCTCACGGATGAGACCTTCTTCGGCGGAAGCGACGCGGATCTATCCGCCGTAAGAGCCACCGTCTCTCTTCCGCTCCTCCGGAAAGAGTTCATCATCGATCCTTACCAGATCCATGAGACGCGGGCGATCGGCGCCGATGCGCTGCTGCTCATTGCGGCCATCCTTACGGAGGTGCAGCTTCGGGAATACCGGGCTCTGTCCGCCTCGCTGGGGCTCGCCGCACTGGTCGAGGTCCACGACGGCACGGAGTTGGAGCAGGCCCTTGGGGCCGGTGCGGAGATCATCGGGATCAACAACCGGGACTTGAAGACCTTCCAGACGGACCTGCAGACCACCCTGGCGTTGGCGCCCCTCATTCCGGCGGACCGGATCGCGGTCAGCGAAAGCGGGATCCGGAACCGGCAGGATATCGAAACCCTGACGAAGGCGGGGATCCGGGCGTTTCTGATCGGCGAGACGCTCATTGCGGCCCCGGAGATCGGGCCGAAACTGATGGAGCTCCTGGGAAAATGACGGAGATCAAGATCTGCGGGATCACAAATCTGGAGGATGCCCTCTGCGCCGCCGCCTGCGGGGCGGACGCGATCGGTTTTATCTTCCACCCGCCGAGTCCCCGGTACGTAACGCCGGAGCGGGCGCGGGAAATCATCGCGGCGCTGCCCGGGGAAATCTTCAAGATCGGCGTCTTCGTCAACCGGGAGGCAAGCGAGGTGGAACGGACGGCCGAACTCTGCGGACTGGACCTGCTCCAGCTCCACGGCGACGAATCGCCGGAATACTGCCGCCGGTTCCCGCCGGAGCGGGTCATCAAGGCCGTCTTTCCCCGAACGCCCGAAGACCTCCGGACGCTTGACGACTACGATGTCCGGGCCTTCCTGGCGGACTTCCGGGAGGCGGGCCGTTACGGCGGAACGGGGAAGCGGGCCGACTGGGGGCTCGCCGCAAGGCTCGGGAAAACCCACCCGCTGATCCTCGCCGGCGGCCTCTGCATCGAGAACATCGGCGAGGCTCTGGCGGCCGTCGCCCCCGATGCCGTGGACATCAACAGCGGCTGCGAGAGGACGCCCGGAATCAAGGACCACGACCGGATGCAACGGATCGTCGGCATGATCCGCCAGGCGGACCTTCCCGGACAAAAGGCCATCTTTGCAAGCCCAGGGGAGAAGAGCCGCATTCGGGGGACATGACCGTATTTCCGCAGGAAATGCGGATCGTGTCCCCCGAATGCCGGAAGCCCGGAGGGATCGGGACATATCCCCGGAACAGAAAGGAATAATGCCATCATGAAACGGACACATCCTGACAGACACGGCCATTTCGGGATCTTCGGGGGGCGCTACGCAGCGGAGACGCTGATGCCCGCCCTGATGGAACTGGAGAAGGCTTTTCGCGCGGCCTGCAGGGATGCGGCCTTCAAAAAGGAGTTCGCCTTTTATCTCCATGAGTACGCGGGGCGGGAGACGCCCCTTTATGAGGCGCGGAGGCTCACCGAGGCCATCGGCGGCGCGAAGATCTACCTGAAGCGGGAGGACATGAACCACACGGGCTCGCACAAGATCAACAACACCTTGGGGCAGGTCCTGCTCGCCCGGCGGATGGGAAAGAAAAAGGTGATCGCTGAGACCGGGGCGGGACAGCACGGCGTGGCGACCGCGACGGCGGCGGCGCTGTTCGGGATGGAGTGCCGGGTCTTCATGGGCGAGGAGGACATCCGCCGGCAGGCCCATAACGTCTTCAGGATGAAGATCCTCGGCGCCGAGGTTGTCCCCGTCTCCGCCGGAACGGCGACCCTCAAGGACGCGATGAACGAGGCGATGCGCGCCTGGGTCGCCTCGGTCCGGGACACCTTCTACGTCATCGGCACCACGGCCGGTCCCCACCCCTACCCGGTCATGGTCCGCGATTTCCAGAGCGTGATCGGCCGCGAGGCGAAACGGCAGATATTGAAAAAGGAAGGGCGGCTCCCCGATCTCCTCATCGCCTGCATCGGCGGCGGGAGCAACGCTCTGGGGCTTTTTTACCCCTTCCTTGACGACGCCGGCGTGGCGATGACCGGCGTCGAGGCGGCGGGGAAAGGGCTCTCCACGGGGCTCCATGCGGCCAGCATCACGGAAGAAAGGATCGGCGTCCTGCACGGGAACAAGACCTATCTCCTCCAGGACGAACACGGCCAGGTCCGGGACGCCTACGCGATCGCCGCCGGCCTCGACTATCCCGGCGTCGGTCCGGAACATGCCTGGCTCCACGACACGGGACGCGCCCGCTACGTCGCCGTCACGGACGAGGAGGCGGTGGAGGCCTTCGTGACCCTCTCCCGCCGGGAGGGGATCATCCCCGCCCTCGAAAGCGCCCATGCCGTCGCCCATGCGATCAAAACGATACCGGCCATGGCCAAGGACAAGATTGTGATCATCAACCTCTCCGGCCGGGGTGACAAGGATGCGGAGACCATCGCCGAGAGCAGGGAGGAAAAGGAATAATGGGACGGATTGAAGAGAGATTCACGGCGTTGAAAAAAGAGGGGCGGAAGGCATTCGTCGCCTACCTGACGGCTGGCGACCCGGACCTGGAAACCACCGTAAAACTCATCCATGCGCTGGAAGCCGCCGGTGTGGACATCGTGGAGATCGGCGTCCCCTTCTCCGACCCGACGGCGGACGGTCCCATCATCCAGGCCGCCTCCCAGCGGGCGCTGAAAAAAGGGACCTATCTGGAGAAGATCCTGGCGATGATCGTCCGGCTCCGCCGCTTCAGCGGAATCCCGATCGTCCTGTTCGGCTACTATAACCCGATCCTGAACTACGGACCGGAAAAGTTCGCGGCGGATGCCGCTTCCTCAGGCGTGGACGGCCTCCTTGTCGTCGATCTCCCCCCCGAGGAGGCGGACGAACTCCGACAATACTCGGATCCGGTCGGACTCGATTTCATCACACTCATCGCCCCGACGACCGATCCCAAGCGGGCCCGAAAGATCCTCCGGCGGGTAACGGGATTCGTCTATTACATCTCCGTCACCGGCGTCACAGGAACGGCCGTCCCCAGGCCCGACGATGTCCGGCGGGATGTAAAGCGGCTCAAGGGAATGACGGTGCTTCCCGTCGCGGTCGGCTTCGGGATCTCCACACCCGCACAGGCGGCAACCATCGCCCCCCTGGCCGACGGCGTCGTTGTCGGAAGCGCCCTGGTCCGTCTGATCGGTGAAAAGGGTGAAAGCGATGATCTCATCCCGGCGGCCGCTTCTTTCGCGACGGAGATCCGCCAGGCGATCGACGCCGCCTGTCCTCCGGATTCCCCGGTGAAATGAAAGTCTATGCTGAATCGCCGAGGCGTCCATCCGGATCTTCCGGCCGGGGGGCCGCAAAAACGGGAAGAGGACGGGAGGGCTCCGGCGGGCATTTTCAGGCTGCGCCCCGCCTTCAGTTATACGCCCCGGCGGGGCGCACCGGTTCGACACGGAGCTCGGCTTTTTATGCCAGAATAGTATCAAACTGATCTTTAACAGTTGCCAAAAAATTCTTCCGCCATTTTAAATAGATGGGTGCCTTGAAAAAGTTCTTGGCACCACAGATTGCTCTTTGACAACGTGTAGAAGTCATGCCATCTCCCGGATTGTCGGCGGGATGGCCACTCCGACCGCCTGGAAAATCTTCCCGCAGGTTCCGAGGCATTCGCTGCGGATAACCAGGGTCTTGCCTTTGTCTTCAATCGTGATCTCCTGAAGGGCCTTGAGATCCTGCTTAATGTCGGCCCACTCGAAACAGTGGCCGGCCTTCTCTAACCTGCGATCCAACTCCTTCCGGATGACCAGGGCGAGAAAACTGCAGAAGACGTGACCCCGGATGGTTTCATCCAACTGATGGAAGATGGGTCGGGTGTCCAGAACCGACTTCATGTCCCTGAAGACCTGCTCTACCTGCCAGAGTTCCTTGTACTTGAGGGCTACCTGCTCAGCCGTTAGCGTGGTGTTCGTCTTGAGAACCCACTTCCCGTCGTACCGCACCTCCTCTTCGATCTTCACCTGATTGACGGAAACGGTGTCGCGATCCAGTTTCAGGTACTTCCGGTAGCCCTTGTTCCCCACGAGGGACTTCGGATTGGTCTTGAGTTTTTCTTCCAGGGAATCGATGATTGCCTGCCGGTCCGCCGCATCCTTCCGGGCCTGTTTCTCATTCAGGCACACGATGTAGCGGCGGCCATCCACCATCACCTCCTTGACCTTCAGGGGAGAAGGATCTTTGGCTAAGACGCCCTCCGGATGGACCTCCCGGTATCGACCGGCACGGGAGAGGACCTCCTCCTTCACCTCTTTGCTTTTCCTCATCCGGGCGCCCAGGATGTAGGGGATCTTCTCCTCTTCCAGGTAGGCCATCGTTTTGGCGCTGATCATCCCCCGATCCGAAACGACGCAGATCCGTCCGATGGCAAACCGGCTCCGCAGCCGCTTTATCACCGGGACGAGCGTCGTCACATCCGTCGTGTTCCCGGGCCACATCTCGCAGCAGACCGGTTGACCGTGATCGTCGAGGATGACCCCCACCACCATCTGATTGAGGTCGGGACGGTGATCCTTGGTGTGGCCCAGCTCGCCGATGGTCTCGCCTCCCTCCCCCTCGAAGTAGATGGAGGTCGTGTCGAAAAAGACGCAATCCAAACTGCTGAAAAGATCCCGGCGCGCCAGGAACAGGTCCTCCTCGATCACGTCCTTTGTGCAGCGCGGGGCGAAGGGGGTGCAGTCCTTCTGGTCTTCGAGTTCCTCTCCCAGAAAGGCCATCGCCCGGTAGAGATGATGCAGGGACAGGGCGTCGACGCCGTCGATCACATAATCCCGATGCCAGCGGTCACAGGACCGGTCAGATCCGGATACGAAAAGCCGATGCAAAACCGTCAGAAAGATCGCCCGCTCCACATCGAAGCCAAACTTTCGATCTGCCAAAAGGCGGCGGATGATCTTGCCGATCCCCAGCTCCTTCCAGAGCCTCTCGCAGATCAGGGCCG
>JAHIMW010000108.1 GCA_018896355.1 Pseudomonadota bacterium | reverse complement strand
GACCACTTCAAAGTCCCAGTTTTCAAGGCTGACCTCCCCCAGGTGGCGATGGAGAAGATCGAAAAGCGCCATATCGCGTATGGGGTAGCCCAGATCAAGCGGCTGATCCGGTTCCTGGAGGATGAGACGGGGCTGAAATTCGATATCGATAAACTGCGCCAGGCCGTCATCCATACGAATGAGGCGTGCCGGCTCTGGGATGAGATCATGGCCTTGCGGTCGACCGTCCCCTCCCCGTTTTCCGCCGCGGAGATCGGCATTATGTTTGTGATGGTGACCCGGCACGGGACCGAAATCGCCGTGAATTTCCTGAAAGATGTCCTGCGGGAAGTCAAGGAGAAGGTGGCCCGCGGGGAGGGCGTGATCCCCCATGAGAGGATACGGCTCTTCTGGGACAACATCCCGCTCTGGTACAATATGCAGCTCTTCAACTACTTCGAGAAGTGGGATGCCGTGGTGGTGGCGGAGACCTATACCTCCGCCTGGTCGCTGAGACTCAATCCGGATGAGCCGCTGGAGAGCATCGCCTACAAGTCCCTCGTCTCCTATCCGCTTGTATCCTGCGTGTCGCTGAACAAGCGGATCGAGTTGATCACCCGGGCCGTCCGGGACTACAAGATCGACGGGGCCATTCTCCATTCGAACCGGAGCTGCAGGCCCATCTCGATGGGGCAGATGGACATCGGGCGGGTCCTTGCCGACGAACTCTCCGTGCCCAGCGTCATGTTCGACGGCGACCATATGGATAGCGAGAAGTTTTCGATGGCCCAGTTTCAAACCCGCGTCGAAGCGCTGATGGAGATGATCCTGGAGAAAAAGCGCGCTTCGTGATCCACGGAGAGCGGCAGCCGGGTTTCCATGACGATCGTCTGGCAGCGGAGGCTTTTTTACCCCCATCGGGTAGATGGTTCCCCCTTTGATGGTGGGGTCGTTCGCGGTGACCATCGCCTCCATATACTCGCGACAGCGAAAAAGTGATGCCTTGTCCAAGTTTTACCGACCGACACGGTGATAACGCTTCTGGAAAGTCACCTTAAGGAGATGACCGAAACGATATTCGTGCATGAGGGGACACTGGACAAGTTTTTGGGCGACGGGATCATGGCCTTCTGGGGCGCCCCCGAGCCCCAGGAAAAGCAGGCGGATATGGCCATAGCCGCTGCGCTTGAAATGCTTGAGCGGGTGGAAACGGCAAACGATGAGCGGAAAAGACCGGCCTGCCCAAGCTGCAGATGCGCGTAGGTCTTCACAGCGGCGGGGCGGTTGTGGGAAACATTACTGGCCTCTGGACAAAAAATGACAGGCCGCACGGACGGGAACGGTCGATGGAAGAGTGAATTTCAATACAGACGCCCCGGAAGCGATGCTCACGGGGCGTCTGTCCATTTTCAACAAGGGTCAATCGCGGCTCGGCGTTCGGCCTACTTTCCCGCCTCCTTCTTCAGCGCCTTGACCATGTCCGTCTTCTCCCATGGGTAGTTGTCCATGAAGAGGGTCCGCGGGATACGGCGGTAGATGTTGCTGTTGAGAAGGTCGAAGCGCCGGATCATTCCGGCGGGGGTCAGGTCGAAGAGCTTCTCGATGATTTCCTCTAACTTCTCGTCGGAGATCTTGCCGGTGCCGAAGGTGTTCACGTAGATCGAGAAGGGTTTCGCCATGCCGATCGCATAGGCGAGCTGGACCGAACATTTTGCGGCCAGGCCCGCGGCGACGATATTCTTCGCGACGTAGCGCGACCCGAAGGCGGCCGAGCAGTCCACCTTCTCCGGCGACTTGTTCACGACGGCGCCGCCGCCGAGCTGGGCGCCGGGGTAGCCGCCGTAGAACTGGACGACCAGCTTCCGGCCGGTGATGCCGGAATCCGCAGCGCTGCATGAGTTGACCGCCTGCCACTCCCCGGTTGGGTTGAAGAGGAATTCCGTTTTCTTGTCGACGTACCCCTTGAGGCAGTCGAAGGCGATCTTCCGGGCCTTCTTTTCGATCGTGGCGTGACTCTTCCCCTTCGCGAAACGGTAGTCGATCGCGTTCGACATCAGGATCTTCGCAAGGCGAATCGGCTTGCCCGTCTTGTCGTCGTAGTCCACCGAGACCTGCCCCTTGCCGTCCGGGGCGAAGACCGGGTCGCCGCAGCTCTCGAACGCCCGCATCATCCGGTTGACGAGGACGTAGGTGAGCGGGAGCAGCTCCGGGGTCTCGTCGCAGGCGAAACCGTACATGATCCCCTGGTCGCCGGCGCCGATCTCCTTGTATTTGCCGCTGTCGGCCCGCGATCCCATGTTGATGTCGGGAGACTGCGGGATGATGGCGTTCAGCACGCCGAGGGAGTTGCCGTTCAGACCGACGGCCGAGTCATTGTACCCCAGTCCGAGAACCGTCTCCCGGACGCACTTGTCCAAGTCGATCCAGGCCCGCGTGCTGACCTCGCCGCCGACGACGCAGAGCCCCTTGCCGAGGAAGACTTCGATGCCGCAGTGCGGCATGGTGTTGATGTCCATTCCATTCTGGTGTTCCTGGTCCAGGATGGTGGCGATGATGTTGGCCGCGATCATGTCCGCGACGACGTCCGGGTGTCCGACCTTGATGCTTTCCGATGAAATTTGCATGGTTCTTCTCCTTTTTATGAACAAAAAAACCCGCGCCAAAGCGCGGGTCCTGAATCTTTCTCCGGCATTTTAGCACATTTGTATAGCGGAGCAATTGACCTAAATTCCCGCTTGTGCGATCCCTTATGGCATGGCGGATGGAAAGTCAAGCAATTTTTCAGGACGCAATCAATTCGATGCCCCCGCTATAGTACCAGCCATGCCAGAAATGAGGGGATGATCTGCATGGTTGCATTATCCCATCCGTGCGGAGATACGGCTTCGACACCCGCAGATGCAAGCCCGATCAACGGGATCAGTACAAAAGAGCTGCCGGTGAAGTTCAAGCCCGGGAGGATCGCGATTGCCGCGGCGATGGCGGCAACCGACATCGCGAAGACCGCCAGCGAGCCCTCCCAACTGCGGACCGATTTGACGGAAGCAAGAGACGGCACCCTGTAGGCGTGTTTGCCGAATCGGACGCCGACCGGCTCGCCGACGGCGTCCCCGACTCCGGTGACCAGATAACCGACGACCGCCATCTCGCCGAAAAGAATGTTGACGGCAAGGCCGCCAATCAGCGTCGCAACATAGGGGACGATGATATAGTATGTCCGGTGCGGCTCATCTTTCTCTCTGGCCATCGCCTCGTACAGAATGTTTCCCTCCCCCTTCCAAATCGCGAAGAAAATCACCAGCGAGCACATGCCGCCGAACAGGCAGACCACGGGTGTGCCCCAGAGAAACTGGATGATCACGACGGATGTGAAGATCAGGAAGTGGAATACTTTGCGGGTATAGCCGGTCCTCCATCCTTTGCCGAGTTTCAGGTATCCCGCAAAGCGGAGGCATAGGTAGGACCACAGAATTCCGACAGGAGCGCCGACCCGAATGACGTCCCAGGACGGGGAATTGCTGATGAAGAAGGAGAGTGTTTTTTCCGCAATCGGGTCCATTTTTTCTCCGACTCACCACGCCGCTGAGAGTCCCAGAAACGCCGAATTGCCCGAAATGATCGGCGCCAGGACAAATTTTCGCTTACCGTTGGCGTGATGTCTGGCGACGATTCTGCCGCAGAGTTCACCGATTGCGGCGCCCAGGATCACATCGCTTGCCCAATGCTGGTCGTCAACCATCCGGGACAGTCCTACAAAAGTTGCGGCCGAATAGTAAGCCGCCTTTGCCCATAGACCTTCCGACGCACCGGACATGACGGAAGCTACAGCAAAGGAACTTGCCGTGTGCATGGATGGCAGGGAATCGTAGTCGGAATCGAATTGAAGTGGTTTGAATCTTCCCTTGTCGCCATTGACATAGGGACGGCCTCTGCCAATCGATTCTTTCAGGACAAGGGTTGCCGCATCCGCCAGAAGAACCGCCTCGCCCAGCATCTTGCCGGTCTCCTGCCATTTTTCTGAACCGGCCAGGACGCCCCCGCCGTAGATCATGCCGGCCATGCCGATATGGACCAGCGGGTTTCCAATGGAGCTTCCGACGTTTGCGATCTTGTCCAGGGTCTGATTTCCATGTTCCCGGACGGGTTTCCGTATGTTTTCATCGAAAATGTAAGCCAGGCCGGCCGCGCCTGCAACCATAACCGCGCCGAAAAGTCCATCGTGCTCCGTATCGGCTGGTGTGCGAAGCACGTCGGATGCCTCATCGCGGAGGTATAAGGCCTCTTCCCGGGTGGTCGATGCGCTGCTGAAAAATTTTTCTCCGGCAAAAGCCTGGGTGATCGGGAGCAAGGCAATAAATGCCGCAAGAACTCTCAGCAGCACGGACGCCCGTTTCGGGAAAGGCCTTGTTATCATTTCATACATATCTTCCTTCGTCTTGCAGTGCGCAAAACCGATACTCACACTTATTGGGATGAAGACGATGCTTATGGATATGTGTATACGGGCACGGTCAATGACATGTCAAGAGAGATTCAGACCAATAGGCAACGAATAGCCCAGATGGTATTCAGTATCGACTGTCTTTCTCAATGAGGCTTAGCAAGCCAGAGTTGATGCTTTTTTGGGGGGCAGGGGGGGGTAATAATCATCATTTTGGCTTACTATCTCTTGACATGTAACGACCATGTCCTTATTTTAAAAATAAAAAGAGATCCTTTATCCCATAAAATGTGATAGAATCATACATACAAGATGAGCGATATGGAGGAACAAAATGTTTCAGATTGCATCATATGAGACGTTCCGGGATGGGCAAATCATTTTCAAAGAGGGGTCCAATGGTGACTGGATCTATGTCGTGGAAGAGGGCGAAGTCGAAATCTCCAAAAATGTGGACGGTCAGAGGATAGTCTTCGAGACCCTGAAGGAGACTAACATATTTGGCGAGATGGCCTATATCGACAAGGCGCCCCGGTCCGCAACTGCTACTGCCAAAGGGACGACAGTGGTTGGCATCATTGACCGGAGCGTCTTTGACGCTGAATTCAACAAGCTCTCTGCCGACTTCCAGAAAATTCTCAAAATGGTAGCCTTCCGCCTCAGGAAAACTACCGAGAGGTCTGTGGATGCTCAGGATGAAAAAGGCGATTAATTTCCATATTTCGGCTATCGCAGCAATGTATTCTTCGCTTCCATCCGGATGATCTCTTCCATCAGTTCCTCGATAGCCATAAGCCGACGGGGAGATATTATATCAATAATTATTGGTTTTTATCGATAAAATTCCTTTAACCTTCTGTCTGCTTGATCCCCCCTCCTGGAAACACCTTATTAAAATCGTCCAATAATCGGCCAGTCAGGATTTTTCTGACTTTATCGGGGTCGTTGACAATATCCTTAATGATTTTTTTACCAAAATCGGCAAATCCACGCGCTCCTCGAATAATTGTCAATCGACCATTTTATAGCCCTTTTCATTGAAAAGCTGTAGACAGATATCGACAACCTTCGGGTCATAGAGGGCGCCCCTATTTTTTGTAATTTCTTCCAATGCGGCACCGATCCCTAAAGCAGGTCGATAGGGTCGATGGGAAGCCATGGATTCCACCACATCGGCCACAGCCAAAATCCGTGACTCCAGAAGAAGATCGTCCCCTTTTATCCCTTGTGGATAGCCGGAGCCGTCCATCCGTTCGTGGTGCTGAAGGATGACATCTGCCACCGGCCAGGGGAATTCTATATTTTTCAAAATGTCATAACCGGTTTGTGCGTGTGCCTTGATCAGACTGAACTCTATATCGGTCAGTTTTGTCGGTTTGCTTAAGATCTCCGCCGGAACAGAGATCTTGCCGATATCATGAATGGTGCAGGCGATACGGATGAAGTCCGTCCCGTCCGCCGAAATTCCCATTTCGGTGGCAATCGCCCTTGCAAGATCGCCGGCCACTCTCTGGCGATATGATGAGGCGATAGACAACGACAGCAAGGGGGAAAATGATAACACTATTTTCTCAGAGTTGAACCGTAAAACGGATTGTGGTATAAAAAGACCGCTCATTTTATTTATGCATTGCAAGTTGATTCCCCAAATATAAAAAATAAGGAGGTCTATGCGCGATGTCAGAAGAAACCCGTAATAAAGACCACGATGAAAAAAATCTGAAAAAGTTGACCGTCAAGGAATTGCGGGTGATCGCCGCGGAGATTCCCCACGAAAGAGCGATCCATGACATGAAGAAGGAGGAACTCGTTGCCTTCATCAAAGAAGCCCGGGGCATCGTGGACGAAACACCCGTCAAGAAAAAGAAACATGCAGTCAAGATCAAAATGACCAAACCGGATCTCAAAGCCAGAATCCGCGAACTGAAAGTCTTGAGAGGGCAGGCTCTGGAATCAAATGAAAACAAGAAAGCCGCCATGCTGCGGCATCAGATCAGTCAGTTGAAGAAAAAATCAAGACGCGTTGCCGCGGCCTGAACTTCGGAATCGGCTGAAATGTCCTGAACAACATTTGACTTTACAAACACTGTCAAATTAAGTCTCGTCACTTTTAACTGTCCGGACCTGTATTTCCCCTGACAGACAGTGTCAAATTAAGACCTGTCTTGACTATTGTTGACAAAGCGGCACCTATGGTGGATAAAAAATTACGGGTTATGCCGGAAAATGTCAAGAGGGTCTTCTTTTTTGTTACCCGGTTATCGTTTGCAAAAAGTAGCGCTTTCCGTTACCATCTGCGCATTGCAACGGTTTAAGAGAGGTTATCGTTATGGCCCTGAAATTAAAAGATAATGAGGCGCTTGCCCTGAAAAGCCTAAAAGATGCCCTTTTGCAGAAGTATGACGTTCTCGATTTCCGTGTCTTTGGTTCAAAAATCAAGGGTCTGGATATGCCGGATTCAGATATCGATGTCATGATTGAACTGGCAGAATACGACTCGTCCATCGCTTCCGAGATTGATGATATCATCTTTGAGATCAACCTCGCCCATGATGCATTTATCTCTGCCGTCATCTTCGGGAAAAAAGAAATTGAGGAAGGTCCTTTATCGGAGTCCCCAATTTACAAAGTGTCCAAACGGGAGGGAGTGTCTCTATGACCGATAGGGAAAAGCAAAAAGCCCTATCCCTGTACCGTCTCACCCAAGCGGAGGAAAGCCTGGACGAAGCGCGCTATCTGCTGGCCGGGGGTAAAAGCCTGCGATCCGTCACCGGGTCTATTACGGTATGTTTTACTCGATCCTGGGGCTGTTGATATATGAGCCTTATGCCTCGTCCAAACATAGCGGTGTTCTCTCATATTTCAACAAACGTTTTATCGGCGAGAAAATTTTTCCGGAGCAGATGGGGCGCACAGTCCATAAGGCTTTTGACCTGCGCCAAAGGGGAGATTATCGGGAATATCAAGAGATTGAACCGGACCAGGTCGGACCGCTTTTAGAACAGGCAGATGCCTTCGTTCGTGCCGTTCGTCAATATCTGGAAAAGCATATCTTCATCGAGGAAGGATGAGAATCGATCTTCATCTCGAAGGGATGCTGGCCAGCATTAATCGCCTCCATGACCGGGTAAACGCCATTGTGAGATGACTTCGCGAGCAGGAGCTTCTGTATGTTGATGAGAACGGTCTTGTTTGGCCGGGGTTTGCGAGATACGGGGCTTCATCGGCAATGTCGTCAGGATGGCGTATAATTCGGCAACCGAATGGGCGGATACCAGACCTGAGTCTGATCCCTTCTTGATTCGCTGAAGCCAGGGCAGAGACGTTTCTCCAGTGATGAGCATCATAGAAGAATTATGTGTATTTTTCAACACTATTTCGGGAATTTCACTGCAATTCAGACACTAATGAGGTCTGGAAGGTGAGCGAG
>JAHIMW010000012.1 GCA_018896355.1 Pseudomonadota bacterium | reverse complement strand
GTCCAGATCTTCGGCGGCTACGGCTATATCAAGGAGTACCCCGCCGAGCGTCACATGCGCGACGCCAAGATCTGTCAGATCTACGAGGGGACCAACGAGATCCAGCGCATCGTCGTCGCCCGGAAGCTCATCGGCCTGCGGTAATGATAAAAAATAGAGGAATTAGCGACCCACACCAGGGTTTCAACTCATAATTGTTGAATCACCTTTCATATTTGTAAGCAGTCAGGCATTGGTTAAAGGGCAGGAGGAGAGAGCATGAGCAGGTACGCAAAGATCAGCGGATCAGGGATGTACATCCCGCAGAAGCGCATTACCAATGAGGAACTTGGTCGTATGATTGGCTACGACGTGGATAAGTACCTGGCCAACAAGGGAATTAAGGTACGCTACCAGGCCGCACCGGATGAATCGACGTCCACCATGTCCGTGAAGGCCGCGCAGAACGCGCTGAAGGAGGCGGGTATGAAGCCGGATGACCTCGATTATATCATACTGGCGACCGATACCCCGGACTACGTTACACCACCGACATCAGCTATTATCCAGAACGGTCTGGGCGCGCGCAATGCCGGGGTGTTTGACATAAACGCAGCCTGTACCGATGAAACCATCGCCCTGACCATTGGCTCGCAGTTCATCATGCTCGACCCCGAGGTCAACAACGTCATGGTCATCGGCGCCTATGCCATGACGCGCTGGCTGGACTGGGGGCCGTACTCGGAATCCGTGACCAAGGTGCTGGCCACACTCTTCAGTGACGGCGCAGCGGCCATCATACTGTCCAGGTCCGACGAACCCGGCTACATCGCCGGCAAGACAATTACAGAGGGTACGTATTGGGACACCTACGGCATCTACCTTGGCGCGGCAAGGCCGCCGGATGTTAAAATGATCGAGGAGAAAAAACATCTGCTCAGGTTCCATGAGAACCGCCACAAGGTGCCGGCTGACTTCAATGTAGCACGATGGCCTAATCTGGTACGTGAAGTCTGCCGCAAGGGCAAGATAAAGGTAGCAGACCTGCACATGATATTGATGAACCAGGTGGAGCTCGATACGGTGGAAGCTACCATGCAAGAGCTGGGACTGCCCATGAGCAAGACTCACTGGATCTCGGACCGCCTGGGCTATGCCGGCTCAGCCTCAGCCTTGATGGCCCTGCACGAGTGCCGCGAGTTGGGAAAGTTAAAAAAAGGCGATTATGTGATGTTCTGCACTTCGGGGGCGGGTTTTGTGCTCGGAGCAGCTCTATTCAGATGGGTGTAATTTATTGACATGTTTACTATATTCTGTTACCATTCAAACCTGATTGGGGCGTCATATTTCGATGAGGAGGTAAGCCATGCCACAGCTTGAGGTTGGCGAAGGGATTAAGATTAACTACGAGGTTTACGGTCAGGGCGAGCCGGTCCTGTTCCTGGGCGGGATCATGATGAACACGGTAAGCTGGGCCGCTTTCGTACCTACCCTCTCCCGGAAATTCAAGCTTATCCTGATGGACTTCCGCGACCAGGGGCAGTCATCCAAAATGGCCGGCCCCTACAAGATAGATATTCACGTTGGCGATGTGCTCAAGCTGCTCGATGCTCTGGCCATTCAGAAAGTCCACCTGATGGGCGTTTCCTACGGTGGCGACGTCGCGCTGCTTTTCTCTCTTAAGCACCAGGACCGGCTGAAGTCACTGATGCTGCCCAACACCACCAGCTTCATCCCCAACCACCTCAAGGTCATCGGCAAATCCTGGGAGATAGCGGCCGAGCTGAACGACGGCGAGAAGTTCTTCCAGCTTTCCACACCGATCATCTACTCCGGCGCTTTTTACGATAAATACATGGACTTCCTGCTGCAGCGGCAGGCCATGTTCAAGGCGCTGCTGACCAAAGAATGGTTCGAGGGCTTCCTGCGCCTCTCGCAGAGCATACAGGAGTACAACGTCAGCCCCGAGCAGCTTAAGACCATCAAGGCGCCCACGCTATTAATCGGCGCGGACAAGGACCTGATCACTCCCATCGAATTACAGCGGATTCTACTGAACAATATGCCTAACTGCGAATTCGTTATCATCCCGGATGCCGGGCACGGCGCCTTCCTGGAGAAGATGAACGAGTTCATGACCATCATTATGGGCTTCGCACTCAAGCATTCATAAGGTGTTTTAAGTTGCCAAAATATCCCTTGACAAGCAAAAACAGCCCCCCTATACTTCGACCCCTTGAAAGCAATAGTCTTAGTGCGCCAGGCAAAGCTTGGCGAAGCCAGTGGGTTGAGAAACCAACCGGAAAAAGTTAGCCGACCGTCAGAACCGAGTTTTGCATTCATGCGGGTAATCGCATGCGTGAAGCGTAAACGGGGTGAGAGCAGAACCACAAGTGAACGACCTTATTACGAGTTCATCAGGTTTGGCAGAGGTATTGCGGGAACATTCAGATCTTAATCGGAAGTAACGTGAGAAAGGAGGAGACGTAAGATGATGAAAAAGGGGATCATTCTGGCATGCATCTTCATGTTTTTGGGCGCGGGGATCGCGCTTGCGGCGGCGCCGAAACCAGCTTCCGGCGACCCCATCAAGTTCGGCGCGGTGCTCCCGCTGGCCGATATCACCGGAAAGCAGGCTTCCAGGGCCATGCAACTGGCCGTTAAGGAAATCAACGCAGCCGGAGGCGTGCTGGGCCGCCCACTGGTGGTCGTCATTGCCGACGATGAAATGAAGGGCGAGAAAGGCGCGGCCGCCATCGACAAACTTGCCACCGTGGACAACGTCTATGCCTTCATTGGCGGCATGTCCTCCGGCGTCCACATGGCGCAATTGCCCGTGCTGAAGAAGTACGCCAAGCCGACTGTCTGGATCGGCGCGGCGGCCTCGTCCGTCATCGAAGCGCCCATGGCGGAGCAGGCCTGGTATTTCCACCTGCACCCCTGGGATTACCAGCAGGTCGGCGGTTATATTACCGGTTTTAAAGAATTGGCTGCCAAGAACCCACTGATCAAACTGCAGAAATGGTTCATCGGCTATGAGGAAGGCGCTTTTGGCACCACCGGTTACAAAGGTTTCCAGACCCTCTGGCCCCAGCAGGGCTGGGAGGTCAGCGGCGCATCCTTTAAGAGCGCTCTGATGGGCGGCGGCGAGTACCGTGCTGCCCTGAGGCAGGCCAAGGATTATAAACCCGACGCTTATCTCTGGCTTGGTTATGACGCCGATGCGCTGCCCATGCTTGAGCAGGCCAAAGAAATCGGTTTTGCTCCTCCCATGCTCATCGGAGCGCCCCCGGGCTGGCCGGCGGACTTCGGCAAGTCCCCGTTGGCTGAAGGCGTATCACTGTTTGGCATGTGGGCGCCCTCCCTTAAAGAGGTCAGCAAGGTCAGCAAGCACTTCTGGGATGCCTATAACAAGGAGTTCAACGAGGCGCCAGCCACCTATTTCGCGCCGCTGGGCTATACCAATGTCTATGTAGTAGCAAATGCCATCAATAAAGTCGGCAGCCTGGACCAGGACAAGGTCATTGCTGCTTTGAAAGATACCAAGTACGATTCCCCGGTCGGAGAGACGCTGACGATCACGGCCAGCAGAGCACTGAAGAACCAGGGGTTCACCAAGCAGAAGATCCTGCAATGGAAGAAGGGCGTCCAGCAGGTCCTCTGGCCACTCGACTTTAAAACGGCCGAACCTGCTTACCCCTTTCCAGCCTGGGACAAGAGATAAGCCTATAAGTTCATAACAACCCTCCGGGCGCGGCCGATGCCGCGCCCGGCATATTAGTAAGTAAATTATGCAGATAGTCAGCAAGCTGCGCGAGCGCCGGTACCAGGCAATCCTCGGGGCTATCATCATGGCCGTGATCATACTTGCGGTCAAGCCCGAGGTGCTGCTGGAGGGCATCCAGCGCTCCAGCCTGTATGCCGTGATCGCCCTGCCCATGGCCCTTATCCTGGGCATAGTGGGCATCATCAACCTGGCGCACGGCGACTTCATGATGCTGGGCTCCTACATGGCCTATTGGTTTGCGGTCAAGAGCGGCCTCGACCCACTGCTGGCCATGATACCGGCGATGCTGGCTTTCTTCCTGATCGGCATTCTCACGTTCTATGCGCTGATCAAGCCCGTACTGGGCTCTCAGGAGCTTAACCAGCTTCTGCTCACTTTCGGCCTGGGTCTGGTGCTGGAAGAGGCGGCCAACCTCTCCTTTACCTCAGCCCCGCTTAAGCTGAGCGTTCCTTATGTTTCGGCTTCACTCACCATTGGCGATCTGACCTTCGGCACCTTTGAGTTCGTCTATGTGCTGGCGGCGATGCTGGTCTTCTATATTATCAGCCTGTTCCTGAAAAAAACGCGCATCGGGCGCGCCGCCCGCGCTGTCGGCCAGAACCCCAAAGGGGCGAAACTTGTCGGCATTGACGTAAACAAGACCTACTTGATTATCTTCAGCCTGTCCATCGCCATCATCGGCACCATCGGCGTCCTCTTCGCCATGCGCCACTCGGTCTTTCCCGTCATGGGCGCACCCTATACGATGAAATCGTTCTGCCTGATTGCCATGGCGGGAATCGGCAACATCACGGGCATACTTTGGTACAGCGCCCTGTTGGGTGTCAGTGAGAGCATCATCACTGCCATACCCGGCGCAGCCGGCTGGGCCGACCTGGTGTTCTTCGCCCTGATTGTCGGCGCCATACTTATCCGCTCTTACCAGCAAAGGGTCAAATGAAGATCTGGAAAGCATTTGTTATCGCAGCGCTGTTCCTGGCGGCGGCATCGTTGCCGTTCTATACCGGAACCTACCTGCTGCACACGATTTACATCATCATGATGTACATGTCCCTGGCGATAAGCTGGGATATGCTGCTGCGCGCCGGGCAACTCTCCTTCGGCATTGCGGGTCTTTTCGGCATCGGCGGTTATGCCGCCACCATGCTGCAGGTCTTCACCAATATCAATCCGCTTATCTGCATTCTGTTCGGCGCTATCATGGCCGGGCTGATTTCACTGCTTATCGGACTGGCCACGCTGAGGCTGCGCGGCATATATTTTGCCATCATCACTCTGGCCATGGCGGAGATATTCCGTGTCATCATACGCAACTTGCCTGACACTTGGACGGGCGGCGCCATGGGCATCGTGCTCAATAACGCCATCTTCAACGGCGACGTTAAACAAACCTACTGGCTGGTCTTCGGCATTTTACTGATTACCATCGTATTATCCGAGGTGTTTAATAAGAGCCGCATCCACTTTGCCATTACAAGCATCCGTAACGATGAGATTGTAGCCATGTCCAGCGGCATCGATATTTTCAAATGGCTCGTGGTTATATTTGTAATCACCTCAACCCTGCAGGGACTGGTCGGTGCAGCCTACACCGAGATTTATGGCTCGGTCAACCCCGATGCCAACTTCTCAGTGCATTACAGCCTGCTGCCGCTGGCCATGGCGCTTTTAGGCGGTATACGCTCCACCTGGGGCCCGGTCATAGGGGCAATTGTACTGGGACTGGCCGGCGAGTATCTCAAGCTGCTTATGCCCTATGGCTACCTGATCATTTACGGTCTGATCATCATCCTGGTCATACTCTTCCTGCCCGATGGCATTATGGGACTGATTAAGAAGTTAACGCAGAAAAAATGATCTTACGTTTGAAGGTTTCAGCATGGATATGCAGGACAACGTGATACTGAAAACGGAAAAATTGAGCCGCCATTTCTGGGGATTGGTGGCGCTGACCCAGGTGGACATAGAACTGAAGCGCGGCGAGATACTGGGCATCATCGGCCCCAACGGTGCGGGCAAGACCACCCTTATCAACGTACTGACCGGGCTATTCCCTCCCACGGAAGGCAGGATAATTTACGAGGGCAAGGACATCTCGGCGCTGCCCGCACATATCCGCAGCCGCATCGGCATCGCACGCACCTTCCAGATCAGCCGGCCGCTGGTTGACCTGACCCTGCTGGAAAACGTGATGACCGGCGCGCTCTTTGCCCGCGGACTCACCTGTCCGCAAGCCATCAAGAAAGCAAGCGATGTCTGCGGGTTCATGGGCTTGCAGGACCTGGACAAACCTGTCTCGAAACTCACAGCCCTCGAGATAAAAAAGATGGAAGTGGCGCGCGCACTATCCACCGACCCGAAGATACTGATGCTGGACGAATTGATGGCTGGTATCAGCAGTGATGAAGCGGATGAGATGATGGATTTGATTAATAAGATACGCGGCCAGGGTATCAGCATTTGCGTCATCGAGCATGTAATGCGCGTCATTGCCGCCCTGACCGACCGGGTCATTGTATTAGACTGGGGCCGCACGTTGGCCGAAGGCCCGTACGCCGAAGTTTCGCATAATCCCATGGTTATCAAGGCCTACCTGGGGGAGGACGCCTGATGCTGTCCATCAAGAACCTGGATGCTTTCTACGGCAAGCTTCACGTCCTCTGGGACGTGTCGCTGGAGCTGGGCAACGAGTGTGTGGGCATCTTCGGCCCCAACGGCGCCGGCAAGACCACGCTCATCAACTGCATAGTGGGACTGGTGAAACCGCAGGGCGGCACAGTCGAGTTTGATAACAAAACGCTGCTCAACCAGGAGACTTTCCAGATCATCCGCTCCGGCATAGCCGTAGTGCCCCAGGAGCGGGAGCTCTTCCCCCTGATGACGGCGGCGGAAAACCTGGAGGCGGGATCTGCCTATATCCCGGCGGCTCATGCAAAAAGGAAGGAGCGGCTGGAGTTCATCTTCAGCATCTTTCCGGTGCTTAAGTTGAAATCAAGCCTGCCGGCGGCCGTGCTCAGCGGCGGTGAGCAGCGCATGCTGACCATCGCCCGCGCGCTGATGGCTTATCCCAAACTCCTCATCCTGGATGAGCCGTCCACCGGATTGCAGCCATCCTTGACTACCGACCTTTTCCTGCGGCTCAAGCAGATACGACAGAGCGAAGGCATCTCCATCCTCATTGCCGAGCAGAACGTGCGCCAGTGCCTTAAGGCCATCGACCGCGGCTACGTTATCGAAAACGGCAAGATCGTCCTGCAGGCCACCGCAGCTAACCTGGCCGATAACGACTACATCCGCAAATCCTACCTCGGCCTGTAAAGGCTGTTACTATATTTACGGAGGTTTCGTCATGGCGAAAAAGGTCATATCGTCAACCTATCCCGCTTCAGATACCGTATTTAATGTGGCGAACGTCATCGCAAAGAACGCCACGCTTTCCGGCTTGTCCAATAAGGTGGCCGTAATCGAGGTCCGCGGCAAGGGCAAGGACAGGAAATACACCTACGCCCAGCTTAACCTGCGGGTCAACCGACTGGCTGACGCTCTCAGGCGGGCCGGAGTGCGCAAGGGTGACCGCGTCTTTGTGCTGCTGCCCAACCGCGTAGAGATACTGGATGCCATGCTGGCCTGCCTCAAAACAGGGGCCATTTACACGCCGGCCAATTTCCGCCTTTCCGCCGAAGAGATACGCTTCATGATCAAGGACATTGACGCAAAGATCCTGCTGTACGATTCCGGGTACGCCGCCATGGTAAGCGAGGTCATCAGCAAAGATATCTATCCCCTGACATTGGTGGAGGTGGGGGGAGCGAAGGTAAAGGGTTCCACAAGCTATGACGCCTTTGTTAAAGGAGCATCGACCAGGGAACCGGGCATAAAGAGCAAACCAGGCGAGATAGCCGTGATCATTTTCACAGCCGGCACCACCGGCCGGCCCAAGGGCGTGAAGCTGTCGCACAAGTGTATGTTCTTCGCCAACCTTGCCAACGGCGCCTCGGTGGCGCTTAACCGCGACGACGTTTATTTGGGCGCGCCGCCCATGTTCCACGCCGGCGGCGTGACCTGCTTTAATATGTACACACTGATGGTCAACGGTACCATCATCATGCTCAACAACTGGACGGCGCAGTCCAGCCTGGAGATTATCAAAAAATACAAGGTGACTTTCTTTTTCGGCATCGCCACCCAGCTTAAAATGACCATTCAGGTTCCGGGCTGGGAGAAATACGTGAAGTCGCTGCGCATGGTCAACGGCGGCGGGGAGCCGCAGCCTGCCGAACTCAAGCAGGCCTTCATGAAGCGCGGCATCAGCTATGTCAGCGGCTACGGGCTCTCCGAAACAGGGGCCACGGGTCTTAATTGGTATGCCAAAACCATGGACGACCCCACGCTCAGCCGTGCCAGCGAGTGCATTGGCAAGCCCACCACCTTCGTCGAGGTCAAGGTCATCGATGCGGAGGACAGGGAGGTAAAGGCCGAGGAGGCAGGGCAGATTATCATCCGGCGCGAACCCACCGGAGCCTCAGGTTACTGGAACAGGCCTGAGGAGGAACCCAGGAAATTCCGCGGCGACTGGATTTACACCGGCGACCTGGGAAAATATGACGAGGATGGCTTCTTCTATGTGCTGGGAAGGGTGGATGATATGATCATCAGCGGCGGCGAGAACATCTACCCCTCCGAGGTCGAGCGTGCCATCTTCGGCTACCCCGGCGTGGCCGATGTGGCCGTCGTCAAGGCTAAACATCCGCAGTGGGGGCAGACGCCCAAAGCCGTCATCCAGATGAAACCGGGCGCGAAGGCCAGCGAGGCTGAGATCATCGACCACGTGGGCAAGGTGCTGGGCGCTTTCAAGAAGCCGAGAAAGGTTGTCTTTGTGGCGGATATGCCGCGCGCCGCCACCGGCAAGGTAGATAAAAAGAAGATTAAGGAATTATACGAGGAAAAATGAAGACCGCATGGAGGCCGAGAAAGGTTTCCAGGCTTTCTTCAAATTCGTGCTCAAGCGGCCCAACCTTAGCTCCCTTTTCATGATTGACCTGCCGATGAAGCAGCCTTGTGGTCAGGGGGCCGACGGCGTCGCGCAAACATCCACCGGCGGCTTTTCCTCCTCCAGGTCCATCGACTTCCAGACGATCTCGGCGATGTCGAGGGCGGCCATCCCCTCCTGCTTGCCGCGGTCCTTGATTCCGTCGGAGAGCATGGTGAGACAGAAGGGACAGCCCACCGCGACCGTTGCGGCCCCCGTGGCGATCGCCTGATCGGTCCGCATGTTGTTGATCCGCTCGCCGATATCCTCCTCCATCCACATCCTCGCCCCGCCGGCGCCGCAGCAGAAGCTCTTGGCAAGGTTGCGCTCCATCTCCGTCAGTTTCAGTCCGGGAACGGCCTTCAGGATATTCCGGGGCTGATTATAGATCCCGTTGTAGCGTCCGAGGAAGCAGGAGTCGTGGTAGGTGAAGAGCCCCGCCACCGGTTTCTTGAGGACGATCCTGCCCCGGGCGATCAGATCGGCGATGATCTCCGTGTGGTGCAAAACCTCGAACTCCCCGCCGAAATGGGGGTAGTCCTTCTTCAGCGCATTGTAGCCGTGGGGACAGGTGGCGATGATCTTCTTCACGTTGTAGCCCTTCATCACCTCGATGTTCGCCTGGGCCAGCGTCTGGTAGAGGTATTCGTTGCCGCCCCGCATCGCGGAATCGCCGCAGCACCCCTCCTCCGTCCCCAAAATGCCGAAGCTCACCCCCGCCGCCTTCAGGATCTTGGCGAAGGCCGTGGAGACCTTCTTTCCGCGGTCGTCAAACGATCCGGCGCAGCCCACATAGAAGAGGTACTCGACGCTCGGATCTTCGGCAAGCGTCGGAATCCCGAGCTCCTTCGCCCAGTCCGCCCGGAGGTGGGAACCGATCCCCCAGGGGTTGGAGTTGTTCTCGATGTTCCGGAAGGTGAGCTGGAGTTCCGGCGCGAAATCGGCCTCGGTGAGAACCTTGTACTGCCGCATTCCGATGATCTTCGGAACATGCTCGATCGAGGCGGAGCAGTTCTCCTGGCAGTAGAGGCAGTTCGTGCAGGCCCACAGCTCGTGAAGGTCGATCGCTCCGCCGATCAACGCCTTCTCAGCCGGCGCCGACTCCGTTGTCGTGCCCCGGACCGCGTTATCGACCCAGGCATCCACCCGCGCAAGCGCCCGGCGCAGGAGGTTCACATCCGATTCCCTCCCCCTTTGACGGGGGAGGGTTGGGGTGGGGGTGGGGTCGGGTTCAGCAGCCTTCCCCTCCGTCTCATTGGCAGCGCACCCCGCCGTCCTCTTTGCCGCAATGGCCGCGGGCGCCTGTTCGAGCCAGTAGTTCTTCAGATCCTGGATCAGTTTCTTCGGCGATAGCGGCTTCCCGGAGAGGTAGGCCGGGCAGCCGTCCTGGCAGCGCCCGCAGCGCGTACAGGCGTCCGCGTCGAAGATCTGCTTGTTGGTGAACTCCTCTAACTTTCCGACGCCGAAGGATTCCGCCGTCTCGAAATCCCGGATCGGTTCGATCGCCCCCACCGGTTGCAGCGAGGCCATGAAGTGGTTGGCCGGCGTCGTGATCATATGGATCAGGCGGGAGTACGGAATATAGGCGATGAAGCCGAGCGCCAAAAACGTGTGGGTCCACCAGAACAGCTTGTGGAGGATCTTCACCGTCCCGGGATCGACGCCGGCGAAACCCTTGGCCAGAAACCAGCCGCCGAAGGACCATACTTCCCAGGGGGGGTTGGTTACGCGGATACGGAGCGCCTCGATGATGAAGCCGGTCACTATGATCCCGAGGATAAGGGAGAGCGCGATTGCGTCGTCCGGGGTGTTGTCCGGCTTTCCCTGATAACCGAGGCGGTCGGGCCGCTGGACGTAACGCCGGTAAATCGCCAGCAGCACGCCGATCAGGACGGCCAGGCCGAAGAGGTCCATCAGGAAGGAAAAGACGATATAGACCGTCCCCCGGAGGAATGCCCACCCGAGCGGCTCCGCGATGTGAAACTCGGCGGCGTCGAACGCCGCCCCGAAGATCAGCACAAAAAACCCGAAAAAGATCAGCCCGTGCATGATGCCGGGATAGGGTTCCCGGAAGGTCTTCCACTGGACGAGCCCGTTCACCAGAAGCGACCGGATCCGCTCCCGGAGGTGGTCCATCCGTCTCTCCGGCTTGCCGAGCGCGACCCAAAGCTGCCACCGCCGGTAGACGCCGTAGGCGAAGATGGCGAGGGCAACCGCGGTAAAGAGAAAGAGAAAGGGTTCAAAATAATCGGCATTCCAGAAGACCTGCCGCCCTTCGTTTCCGACCGTAAATGGGCTCTGCTCCATACCCCCTCCGTTTTATTGAGCTATAAATGACGACCTCGTCAAAAGTAATATTCTGTGTGTCGAGCTGAATGTAGGGTGCGTTAGGCGAATGCCGTAACGCACCGTAAAGGCGCCGGATATCAAGGTGGATTACGCTCCGCTAATCCACCCTACATTTTCATCCTTCGTTATGTCCGCGTCGGACATCCCACACAATCTCCCTCACCCTTCCCTTCTGCTTGAAAGGGAGGGGATCTCCCTTATCGGGAAACCCCCTCTGTAAGGAAATGACCCTCTTTGGAATAGAGGGTCGGGGGGTTTATCATCATGCAAGCAGTTTTTTGCACTCCTTGGTGAATTCGGGAACGACCTTGAACAGGTCGTCCACGATGCCATAGTCCGCCTTCGTGAAGATGGGCGCCTCGGCATCCTTGTTGATGGCCACGATGATCTTCGAGGAGCTCATCCCGGCCAGGTGCTGAATGGCGCCGGAGATACCACAGGCGATATAGAGGTTCGGAGAGACGATCTTGCCGGTCTGTCCCACCTGGTCGGACTGGGGTCTCCATCCCGCATCGACCGCCGCGCGGGACGCGCCGACGGTGGCGCCGAAAACGGCCGCCAGTTCTTCAATGATGGCGTATCCTTCCGGACCCTTCATGCCGCGCCCGCCGGAGACGATGACATTGGCCTCCGTCAGATCGGCCTTGCCGCTCGTATCCTTCTGCACCTCCAGAACCTTGGTCTTGAGCTGACCCGCGTCGAGGGCGGGATCGAACTTCACGACGACGCCGGCCTTCGCGTTTTCCACCGCGGGAAAAACGTTCGGCCGCAGCGAGGCCATCTGCGGGAAGGTGGAGAAGACCACCTCGCCGAAACATTTCCCGGCATACATCGGACGGATCGCGAGCAGTTTGCCGTCGGCGATCTTCACGTCCGTGCAGTCCGTCGCCAGGCCGGTCGCCAGTTTCCCGACGAGGCGGGAGGAGAGATCCTTCCCCTGGGTGGAGGCGCCCAGAAGCAGGATGGCCGGATCATTTTCCTTGACCGCCTTGGCCACCGCCGCCGCATGGGCGTCCGTTGTGTAGGGTTCGAGGGCGGGAGAGTCCGCCACAAAGACCTTGTCCACGCCATATTTTCCCAATTGCCCGGCGATCCCCTCGACGCCAGCGCCGCAGAGGATGGCGCACACCTCTTCTCCAAGAACGTCCGCCAGCTTCCGGGCCGTGCCGGCCAGTTCGAAGGTGATCTTGCGATAGGCCCCGTCCCGCTGTTCTGCAACAATCCATACCCCTTTTGCCATATCCATATCCTCCGTCAAATCCCATGATGAGCGACTTCGCAAAAAGCTCCAGAGGCAAGGCGCGCGACACCGAGGAGTGAGGCGTACTGTTCCGTACGCCGCAACGACGCAGGGGGAAGCGCAACGCAGCCTATGGATTTTTTCCGAAGTCGCATTAGATGACCTTCGCCTCTTCCCGAAGCAGCCTCGCCAGCTCCGCGGCCTTCATCGCCGGGTCGTCGCCGCAGATGATCTTCCCCGCGGCCCTCGCCGGAGGCGGAATAAATTTCGCAACCTTTGCGTTGGCGGTAACGGTGACGCCGAGTGCGGCGGCGTCCTTCACATCGACCGGTTTCTTCTTGGCTTTCATGATCCCGGGGAGCGACGCGTAACGGGGCTCGTTCAACCCTTTCTGCGCGGTCACCAGACAGGGAAGCGGACATTCGATCAGCAGCTGGGCGCCTTCGATCGGCCGGATCGCCTTGATGGCGCCGCCTGCAAACTCCAGTTTCGTGATCACGGTCACCTGGGGAATCCCCAGGAGCTCGGCCAGAACCGCGCCGACCTGCCCGGAGTCGTCGTCGATCGCCCGCTGGCCGCAGAAAATGATATCATGGGGAATCCCCTTGATCGCCGCCGCCAGCGCGGAGGCCGTGGCATACGCGTCCGCGCCGTCGAACGCCGGATCGCAGATGTGGATCCCCTTGTCGGCGCCCATCGCAAGGGCGGTCCGGATCGTCTCCATCGCCCGCGCCGGTCCGACGGTGACGATGGTCACCTCGCCGCCGTTTTTCTCCTTCAATCGCAGGGCCTCTTCCACGCCGAACTCGTCATAGGTATTCATGACCCACTTGATGCCGCCCTCCTCGATCCCCGAGCCGTCCGGCTTTACCTTGATCTGAGCCTCTGTATCCGGAACCTGTTTGACACATGCAACGATATTCACCTTCCCCTCCTTTCCGGATGCGCATGGCTCACCTGGGGACAGATTTCAAATCTGTCCCCGGCGCCTGTGCATCCACCCAAAAATGTCTCTGACCTCACTTGTGTAGGGTGCGTCTTGACGCACCGCTCCTTTTATTGGTGCGTTACGGCTCCCGCCTAACGCACCCTACATCGCTGGATACCGGCTTTCGCCGGTATGACCGTTTGAGGGACTTTTTTACGAGAGCGACGACGTTCACCCTGCCGTAAAAGAATCTATTTATACATCCGAAACGGTGAAAGGAAAAGCTTTTTTCACAACCTGTTTTTGATCAGATCCGCAACCACGGCCGGATCGGCCAGCGTGCTCGTATCGCCTAAATCGCTGACGTCGTTCGCGGCCACCTTCTTCAGGATGCGGCGCATGATCTTGCCGCTCCGCGTCTTCGGGAGGCCGTCCGCCCACTGGAGCTTCTCCGGCGTGGCGATCGGCCCGATGATGTTCCGGACGTGCGCAACCAGCTCTTTCTTCAGCGCATCGGATTTCTCCACGCCCGTGTTCAACGTGACGTAAGCGTAGATGGATTGTCCCTTGATCTCATGCGGATAGCCGACGACGGCGGATTCCGCCACCTTCTCGTGGGAGTCCAGCGCCGCCTCGACCTCGGCGGTACCCATCCGGTGGCCGGAGACGTTGATCACGTCGTCGATGCGGCCGGTGATCCGGTAATACCCGTCGCTGTCCCTGAGCGCCCCGTCGCCGGCGAAGTAGTAACCCGGGAAGGGTTCGAAGTAGGTTGCCTCGTACTTCTTGTGATCGCCGTAGATCGTCCGGGTGAAGCCGGGCCAGGCCCGCTTGATGCAGAGGGCGCCGCGGCCGACCAGCTCCTTGACCTCAACGCCTGTCGTGTCGTCCACCAGCGCCGGGACAACCCCCATGATCGGGAGCGTCGCCAGCGCCGGCTTGATCGGAATCGCGCCGGGGAGCGGCAGGATCATGAAGCCGCCCGTCTCCGTCTGCCACCAGGTGTCGACGATCGGGCATTGATTGCGGCCGATCACGCTGTAATACCAGTGCCAGGCCTCCGGGTTCAGCGGCTCGCCGACGGAGCCGAGAATCCGGATCGATGAGAGATCGATCCCCTCCACCCACTGGTTCCCCTCCCTGGCGATCGCGCGGATGGCCGTCGGGGCGGTGTAGAACTGGGTCACCTTGTACTTCTCGACGACCTGCCAGAACCGGCTGTACGTCGGATAGTTCGGCACACCCTCGAACATAACGGAGGTCGCCCCGTTGCAGAGCGGCCCGTAGATCACGTAGCTGTGGCCCGTCACCCAGCCGATGTCGGCGGTGCACCACCAGATGTCATTTTCGTGAACATCGAATGCGAGCTTGTGCGTGTAGGCCACGAAGAGCAGATAGCCCGCGGTGGTGTGGAGGGCGCCCTTGGGCTGCCCCGTCGACCCGGAGGTGTAGAGGATGAAGAGGGGGTCTTCCGCGTCCATCCATTCGGGCTCGCACCGATCGTCGGCCCTCGCCATCTCCTCGTGCCACCAGAGATCGCGGCCGGGTGTCCAGTCCAGCTTCCCAAGCTTGTCGCCGACCCGTTTGACGACGATCACCTTCTCGATGGAGGGGCAATCCCTCAGCGCCGCGTCGGCGTCCTTCTTCTGCGGCGCCGCCTTGGCGCCGCGGAAGCTCCCGTCGCAGACGACGAGGATTCTGGCTTGGGAATCCCGGATCCGGACGGAGAGGGCGTCGGGGCTGAAACCGCCGAAAACGACGGTATGGACGGCGCCGATGCGGGTGCAAGCCAGCATCGCGACGCCGGCCTCGGGGACCATCGGCATATAGATGCAGACGCGGTCTCCCTTCTTGATTCCATATGATTTCAAGACATTTGCGAACTTGCAGACCTCCGCATGGAGCTCGCGGTAGGTGATGGCCCGCTCCTCGGCCGGTTCGTTTCCGACCCACTGGATCGCCACCTTGTCGCCCCTCTTTTCCAACTGTCGGTCGAGGCAGTTGTAGGAGACGTTCAGCTTCGCGCCCTCGAAATACTTCACATGGATCGGACCCTTGCGGATGTCGAAATTGAAATCCTCGACTTTCTCCCATTTCTTGAAGAAGGTCAGGTACTCATCGGCCTGTTTGGCCCACCAGCCCGGCGGGTCGGCCAGAAACTCCCGGTAGAGCCCCTCATACTCCTCCCTGCTCTTGATGTAGGCAATTTTACGAACCCTTTCGTGTACCGGATAGACTTCTTTCAACGGGACCTTCTCTTCTTCTGCCATGGCGACCTCTCAAAGATTTCCGTCAGATGAGTGTTCTGTTCTTTAAAACCCGGAGAAGTCTTTCCCCAGTCATGCCCAAAGTCCCTCCCCTGGTCGGACCGGGTAGCGAAGACAGGCTTGCGCGGGAAGATCGACTTTTTGTGAGAGCGCCAAGACTGCCGCTGCGGAGTATATTCAAACCAGGGAACAAATTCTGAACATCTCAAGAGACGCCGCCGATTATGAACGGCGGTCACTATATGACCAAAGGTCATATCGTTTCGTGTTTGCTCTATATCAAGACGAGCAAAGATGTCAAGAAATATTTTGGAACCATGAAAAAACCGTTTTTCAGATGCAAACCGCCATTCAACGCCTCCGGTTTCTGAAAGACGTAGGGTGCATTCGCGAAGCGTAACGCACCGAAACAAATGGTGCGTCAAGACGCACCCTACATGGCTTTGAATTCCTGCAGTTCCTGTCATTGCGAGGAGCGGAGCGACGAAGCAATCTCATGGTTTATCGAATGGTTATGGGATTGCTTCGTCGGCCTT
>JAHIMW010000107.1 GCA_018896355.1 Pseudomonadota bacterium | reverse complement strand
GTCGGGGCCTGCCGGACCCCCTACGGCCGCTTCGGCGGGGCGCTGAAGGGATTCACCGCCCCCGAACTCGGCGCGCTGGCGATCCAGGAGGTTCTCCGCCGGACGAACGGCAAGGTGAGGCCGGGAGACGTGGACTACGTCTTCATGGGGCAGGTCGTCACCGCCGGAAGCGGCCAGGTCCCCAGCCGCCAGGCAACGATCCTCGCAGGGCTTCCCGAGTCGGTCCCCAGCATCACCGTAAACAAGGTCTGCTCCTCCGGGATAAAAACGGTCGATCTGGCCTGCCAGATGATCCAGCTCGGCCGGGCCGACATCTGCATCGCCGGCGGCCAGGAGAGCATGACCAACGCCCCTTTCGGTCTGACGGAGATGCGCTGGGGAAGCCGGATGGGCCTCCCTTCGCGCCCCGTTCTGGATCTGATGGTCAACGACGGCCTCTGGTGCGCCTTCTACAACCGCCACATGGCGCTCCACGGCTCGGAGGTGGCGGACGAGTTCGGTTTCAGCCGGGAGGAACAGGACGAGTGGGCGCTCCATTCCCAGTTGGCCGCCTGCGACGCGATGAAGGCGGGGCGGCTTAACGACGAGATCTTCCCGGTCGAGATCCGCGAAGGGAAGAAAATCTCGGTGCTGAGTCAGGATGAGGGCCCGAGGCCGGAGACAACGATCGAGGGGCTCTCCAAGCTGCCGCCGGTCTTCGGCCACGCAAGCACCGTCACCGGCCTGCCGGGGAGCGTCACCGCCGGGAACGCCCCCGGGGTCAACGACGGCGGAGACGTCTGCCTGCTGATGAGCGCCGAGCGCTCGGAGGAGCTGGGGATCAAGCCCCTCTGCACGATCCTGGACTACGCGGAGGTTTCGCAGCCGCCAAAGGACATCGCGACGGTCCCGGGCCTCGCGATCCGGAAGATCCTGGAGCAGAACGATCTGACCCTCGATAAGATCGACCTGGTCGAGATCAACGAGGCGTTCGCCGCGGTCGTCCTGGTCAGCGCCCGGTCGATCCTCGGGATGACGAAGGAGGAGATGTTCGCGAAGGTCAACGTCAACGGGAGCGCCATCGCCTACGGCCACCCGATCGGAGCGACGGGGGCGCGGATCCTGATGACGCTCGCCTATGAGCTCCGACGGCGCGGCGGTGGCCTGGGCGTCTGCGGCATCTGCTCCGGCGCCGCCCAGGGCGACGCAATACTGATCCGGGTATGAAAAGGGGGGACAGCGCCCCCATTTTGACGAACCGGCAACAAGTCGCGATGTCAACCTGAGCTCAAGCTGTAGGGTGCGTCTTGACGCACCGCTTCATTTCGGTGCGTTACGCTTCGCTAACGCACCCTACATCTTTTTTTGCGAGAGCATCAACTTTGGAAAGGAGACGAATGCTGATGAGAGACGTTGTGATCGTAAGCGGGGCGAGGACCGCCGTAGGCAGTTTCGGCGGTTCGCTTAAAGGGATCCGGACCGTCGATATGGGGGCGCTGGTCATCAAAGAAACCATCCGGAGGGCGGCCTCCGGCCCGACGTGAGCGCCGCCGTCCGCGCCTGCCGTCCGGACGTTTTCCGGGATATGGGCAAGACGGAGATCCAGAAAAAGTATTACGATTATCCCGATACGGCCACGCCCGTCTATTTCGACGAATGCATCATCGGAAACGTTCTTCAGGCGGGGCTGGGACAGAACCCGGGCCGCCAGGCCGGCATCTACGCGGGCCTGCCCGAGGAGACCAACGCGATCACCGTCAACAAGGTTTGCGCCTCCGGCATGAAGGCGATCACGCTCGCCGCCCAGTCCATCAAGGCAGGCGACGCGGAGGCGGTCGTGGCGGGCGGCATGGAGAACATGAGCGACGCCCCCTTCGCCCTCCCGGACGCCCGCTGGGGGTACCGGATGAGCATGCCCTTCGGGAAGATCACCGATCTGGTGGTATTCGACGGCCTCTACGAGATCTTCAACGGCTACCACATGGGGTTCACGGCGGAGAACATCGCCGCCCGCTGCGGGATCACCCGCCGGGAGCAGGATGAACTGGCGCTGCTGAGCCACCAGCGGGCGCGCGCCGCCATCGCGAGCGGCGCTATCGACGAAGAGATCGTCCCGGTGATGATCCCCCAGAAGAAGGGGGAACCTCTCCCCTTCCGGACCGACGAGCGGCCGATGGACACCTCGCTCGAAAAGATGGCCAAACTCGCACCGGCCTTCAACAAAGAAGGCGGGACGGTCACCGCCGGGAACGCCTCCGGGATCAATGACGGGGCCGCTGCGGTCGTC
>JAHIMW010000106.1 GCA_018896355.1 Pseudomonadota bacterium | reverse complement strand
TCGGGGATGGCCGCGCAGTTGACGGTGATCATAGGTTCCGTCTTGCGGGTGCTGTTGAAATGGATCGCCCGGGCGACGAGTTCCTTACCCGTTCCCGTTTCGCCCTGGATCAGGACGGCCGAGTCGTACCGGGCGGCGGCCCGCACGGTCTCCATGACCCTTGTGAGCGCCGTGCTCCGGCCGATCATCTGGAGGCCCGAGAATTCCCGGACCAACTCCTCCCGCTCGGCTTCCAGTTTTTCCTTGCGCAGGTAGGTCGCGGCGATTTCCAGTGTTTCCGGCGACGGCAGCGTGATCCGGGGAAAGGACTTCAGGGAGAGACGGATCTCGGAGACGGCCTTCTGCCCGGGTCTCAGGAAGCGCGGCGGCGTAATCTTGAGGAGCGTGGCGGGCACCAGGCCCGACTGGGCCAGGAGGAACCAGACGGTCTGCATCTGCGGCGTTCCGGAGGCCGTGGCGATGGAACATACCGGCTTTTGATCCCGATATTCCTCCAGGATCTCTCGGCAGAGCCCGCTCATGCGCAGAAAGAGAGCTTCGTAATCGGTGGGATCGGGGATGTCGATATTGTGGATCCGGGTGCGGCTGACGTCGCCGCCTCTTCGGCCGATCTCCCGTTGCAGCTCCTGTGCGTTTGCGAGGGTGTTCGGCGTGGTGAAGATATGGACGGCGGCGAAGGAGCGCTCCGCGAGCAGGGTAAGGACCGGTCCGTCGGTAACAAGGCCCATCACGACTTCGGGATTGAACGGGTCCCGGTTCCCGGCGAATGTTAGCAGAATGTCCATGGCCATTTCTCGGATTAGAGTTTCAAACCCTTCTGATCATCCTTGTATCACCTGGCGAGCGGCAGGCAGGTCTTGACAACGAGGCGGCTTCTACCCGGGTCTCTTCGCCTTGATGAGCTCCTGCCAGGTGTGGCGCTGGAGGAACGACCCCTCGACGTTCGCTTCCATCTCCTGAAACAGCGCGAACGGCATCGCGAAGCTGAGGAGGTTGTCGCCTAACTGCTTGCGGATATAGACCCGGGCGGAGAGGTCGGTCAGCCCCACCACGGCGCGCGGCCGGTCCGATTCCGCCTCCCGGTAGGGGTAGATGCCGATCGTCTGGCAGCCGGCGGCGAACGGAATGAAAACATTTTCATTGCTTCCGCGACCGTAGTTCGCCAGGACGACGAGCGCCGACAGTTCGTCCGGGTCGGCGAAGAGGATCACCGTCTGTGGCGTCTCTTTTTCGGCGTCGACATCGGCCAGCGGCAGGAAGAGGACGTAGCGCTTCGGGATCTGCATGATGGGGAGGGCCCTGATGAATTTCTTCACATCCTCCGGCGTCTTGACGTAGCGTTCGCCGTGGACGAAGTTGTCGAAGGTCTCTTTGCTCAGGAAGGGTTTGACCTTCTCCGCGACGGCGGGACCTTCCGCCCACCCGTCGATGCCGGAGGAGAGGAAATGGCAGAACCCCTCTTCGCTGCCGGGGAAGCTTTTATACTGCTCCCCGAAACCCATCCCGACACCGCCGCCGAAGCAACCGAAGCTCTTCGCATCGCAGACGGCCGGACGCCCCTTCACAGCGGAGGCGGCGAGCCACATGACACAGCCCCAGCGGCCCTCCTGGAACTGCAACGCCCCTTCGGGCTTTTCATCGGACCAGATCAGCGCGATGGGGGGATGCTTCGTCTCGATGGCCTGCGCGATTCTGCTTTCCATATGGAGCCTCCTTGATCATCCGTTCGTCGGTTTTTTGTTTTATATCATAGAGAATAAGACCGGCGCAATAGTTTCGGGATGCGGGAGACAACTTGGTGGTCAACAGGAGAGTCAATTCCGCTGTTTGCTATTTTGCCCCGAATATTGTAGAAATGACCCCATGAAGACGACGCCGGTCGAATATGCGGGTATCTATCAGGGGATGGCGCTGATCGCCGATCCGATCTACCGGTATGCCTCCTTCACCGTCCCCGTGGCGGACGGCCGCGAGAAAACCGAGAAGGACCTGATCGACTCCCCCTGGATGCAGCGTCTCCGGCGGATCTACCAGCTCCAGAGCGCCCGGTGGGTCTATCCGGCAGCCGAGCATACCCGCTTTCAGCATTCCCTGGGAACGATGCACATGGCGGGCGAGTTTGGCCGCCACCTCTACCCGTCGCTGAAGGAGGTCTGTCCGGCCGTACCTTCGGCAAACTGCGTGGAGGAGCTCCTCCGGGTAGCAGGGCTGCTCCATGATGTGGGGCACGGTCCCTACGGCCACTTCTTCGACGACCATTTCCTATGCCAATACGGGCTCACCCACGAGGATATGGGCCGCCTGATCATCTACCGGAGTCTGGGAAAGGTGATCTCCCGGATCCGGAGGAGCCCATCGGGACCCTTTGCCGAGGGAGAGACGCTTGATCCCGTCCATGTGGCCTACCTGATCCGGATGCCGGAGCCATACGAGGCGAAGATGCCCCGATGGCTTCAGCTTCTCCGTCAGCTCTTCTCCGGCATCTATACCGTGGACAACCTCGATTATGTCCAGCGCGACGCCTTCATGACGGGGTTTTCGCTCGATATCGTCGACATCACGCGTCTCCGCTTCTATACCTTCTTCACGAAGCAGGGGCTCACGCTCCACCAGGCGGGCGTCTCGGCGTTGAGCCGCTTTCTGAACGCAAGATTGAACCTCTATTCCAACGTCTACTTCCACCGGACGACGCGGGCACTGGATCTCCACCTCCAGGAGATCTTCCGCGACACGATGGACATGATCCTGCCGGTCAATCCCGTCGACGATCTGGATGCCTACCTGGAGTGCGACGAGTGGCGTCTCTTTTCCGAGGTCCGGTCGTGGCGCGAAAGCGCCGATCGGCGGAAACGGGCACTCGGGCGGGAATGGGAAAAGCTCCACCACCGGGAGGTCAAGTGGAAGATGTCGTTTTCGGCGGAGCTTTCCATCGACCAGATCCAGAGGGGGACCCGCTTCTCCCCCGCTCCCGACTATGCGAAACAGATCCGCTCCTGCCTGCCCGGCCCACTGAAAAAAACTCCCTTCCGCGTCGATCTGGCGACGCAGGACCCGCGGCCGGTCAACCCGATGGCGGAGACGGACAAACGGGTGAACATCTTCGACCCCGCAACGGGGATGACCTCACCCGAACCGCTTCGGGAGATCTACCGCTTCATCCCGGCCCGGGTCGTCCATTTGAGGGTCTTTTCCCGGAACCACGACCACGACGAGATTATCGCCCGCGCGGCGGAGCGCATCCTTGGCGCCGTGGACGGAACGTCGAAGACGAATATCTGATGATCACCGATCCGGAAACCACCGACATCACGCTCTTCGTCCGCACCTCCGGTGAGGAGGTCGCCCGCTGGAACCGCCGGAGGATCGTCGAGGCGCTGATCCGTGAGGCCATGATCGACGAGACGACCGCCGAGGCGATCAGCAGGGAGGTCGAAAAGCAGATTGTCTCC
The DNA here is from genome assembly GCA_018896355.1 of Pseudomonadota bacterium. Lineage (GTDB taxonomy): Bacteria > Desulfobacterota > Syntrophia > Syntrophales > UBA5619 > UBA5619. The sequence goes on along the minus strand of JAHIMW010000106.1, from coordinate 9,084 downwards.
TCCGGGATCAGCCTGCTCACGTCGGCTCTCATCCGGGAACTCGTTGATGCCAAGCTGATCGAAAGGGGGATGGAACACGCGCAACGGCTCCACGCCCGCCTCGGATTCCCGCTCTACGACGTCCGGCAGCTCATCCGCCACCAGAACAAGGAGAACGCGAATGTGCCCCATGCCCCCGAGGGGACCAGCCTGGCGCTGGTCGAGGGGATCAAGCGGGAATACGCGCTCCACGACGTTTTCTCCCGGGAGGTGGGCGATGCCCATCTCTCCGGAGATCTCCACCTCCACGGCCTCGGCTACATCGACCGGCCTTACAGCGCCTTCCAGTCGCTCGAATACCTCAAACGGTTCGGCCTCAAGCTGCCCCATTCCGTGACAGTCGCCGGTCCGGCGCGGCATGCGGAGGTCCTGCTCGCCCACATGGTCCGTTTCGGGGCCTCACTCCAGGGGCATTTCGCCGGCGTGATCGGCTGGGATGCGGTCAACCTCTCGTTCGCCCCCTACCTGGCGGGAATGGGGGAGCGGGAACTCGAACAATTCGCCCAGATGCTGATTTATGAATTCTCCCAGCTCACCTCGTCCCGCGGGGGGCAGGCAATCTTTACCGACATTCATCTCTGCTGGGAGGTTCCCGACATTCTCGCCGAACTTCCCGCTGTTGGTCCGGGAGGCAAGCCCACCGGCAGGACCTTCCGGGAGTATGGGGAAGACGCCCGACGATTCGCCCGGGCGCTGATGGCGGTTTACCGGGAGGGGGACGCCGCCGGAAAGCCGTTCATTTTTCCCCGGCCCATAGTCCACATCACGGATGCGTTCTTCCGGATCCCCGGCCACGAGGCCTTTCTGGCGGAGGCGTGCGGCGTTGCCGCCGCGAAGGGGAATCCCTGCTTCATCCTCGACCGGGAGCGGGGCGCCCGAATCTCCCCGTGCGGAGGCGCTGATTTCCGGGAAGGAACCGAAGGCGGCGGGACCGAACCCTGGAAAAGGCGCTGTGCGTCGATCCAGAACGTAACGATCAATCTGCCCCGTCTCGGGTATCGGTGCGGGGGCGACGACGGCAAACTTTGGTCGCTGCTGGGCGAAATGATGGGGCTAGTGGCGAAGGCGCACGTCCAGAAGCGCGAATTCATTGAAAGCCTACTCTCACTGGGCGACGCCGGACCGCTCGCGATGCTCGCGATGCAGAACGACGGATCCCCTTATCTCCGGACGGCCGATGCCGCCTGTCTGATCGGGATGACGGGGCTCGACGAACTGGTCCGGATCCGGAGGGGAAAATCGCTGCACGAGTCGGGGGAGGCCCTGGACTTCGGTCTGGCGATCGTCGGCCACCTGCGGGAGGAGGCCGACCGGCAGGGCGGGATCCATGGGATGAGGTTTGTGCTGGAGCAGACCCCCGCGGAGACCACCGCCTACCGTTTCGCCCGCCTCGACCTGAAGCAGTTCTCCCCGTTGCCGGGCCGGTACGTGCTGGGCGATCTCGTCCGGGGAGAGATCTATTACACCAATTCGTCCCACCTTCCGCCGGCGGCGAAGGTCGATCCGGCGACGCGGATCCGGATCGAGGGACGCTTTCACCCCCTCTTCCGGGCGGGGGCGGTCACCCACATCGAATTGGGGGAGGCCGAACCTTCCGCCACGACGCTTGCCGACATGGTCGTCCGGGCGTTCCGGGAGACGCAGAACAACCAGATCGTCTTTTCCCCCGAGTTCACCTGCTGCGACCGTTGCGGTTCCACCATGCGCGGGCTGCATGAAAAGTGCAAGCATTGCGGTTCAGAGGAGGTGGACGGCCTCGCCCGGATCACCCAGTACTACAGCCGGGTCTCCGGCTGGAACCGGGGAAAGCGGGCCGAGCTCCGCGACCGGAACCGCAACCGGGACGGTTTTCCCGCCGGACCCCTTGCCTGAGATTGTATTACGGCCAATACATGTTTTGGATTTGAATAAGGCCATGAAAAGGGGGCCAAATTCATCTGTGTTGACACGAGATTTACGCAATCGGCCGCCAAGGCGCATATCTACGCCCCCTTCAGGTCGGGTACGGACATCGCCTTCCCCGGGGGGCATGATCAAGTACTTCCTGGATCATCATCCGATCCGGGAAGAGTATGTCAAAAGTTGCACCCATGCCAGTGAGGGCCCATGAAGATCGCGATGATCTCTTCGGAGTGCGTACCGTTCGCCAAGACGGGGGGACTGGCCGATGTCGTAGGGGCGCTGCCCAAAGCGCTTCGAAAACTCGGTCATGAGGTGATCGTCGTCCTCCCGCTCTACGGTTCGATCGATTACAGGAAACACGGCATCGAACTCTTCATCGCGCCGATCGGTGTCCGGATGGGCAATTCCCTCGAATGGTGCGCCGTCCACAAGGCGATCTGCGACGGGGTCATCAGCGTCTATTTCATCGAGTATGACAAGTATTTCCAGCGCGACGGGCTCTATCACGACGCCTGGTTCAACGACTATGCCGACAACCCGAAACGGTTCGCCTTCTTCAGCCGTGCCGCTCTGCAACTGCTGTGCGACATGAACTGGGCGCCCGACGTCGTCCATGCCCACGACTGGCAGGCGGCCCTGGCGATGGCCTACCTTAAGATCGGGTACGAAAACGACCCGTTCCTTGCCGACGCGGCGGGTCTTCTGACGATACACAACATCGCTTATCAGGGGATCTACGGTTCGGAACATTTGGATTACACCGGACTCAATCGGGAGAACTTCAGGCCGGAGATATTCGAGGACCATGGCCGGATCAACTATCTTAAGGGCGGCATCTACTTCGCCGATATGGTCAATACGGTGAGCCCGACCTACGCCCGGGAGACCCGCTCGGGTCCGCTGTCGTGCGGCATGGCCCCCTCCCTGAACAACAAAGGCGACCGCTACACCGGCGTCCTCAACGGCGTTGACTACGCCCACTGGTCGCCCGAGAGCGATCGGTATCTGCCGGTGAAGTACTCGGCACAGGAGATGGACGGGAAAAAGGCGGCCAAGAAACGGCTGCAGGAGACTTTTCATCTGACGGTGGACGAGAAGATACCGATTATCGGCATCGTAAGCCGTTTTGTCGCGCAGAAAGGACTCGATGTCTTCGCGCAGGTGGTCGAACCCATCCTCAGGGAGATGGCGGTTCAGTTCGCCGTCCTCGGTTCGGGCGACAAGGGGCTGGAACACTACTACGGGATGCTGCCGGGCCGTTATCCCGGAAAGGTCGGCTCCCATATCGGCTACAGCGACGAACTCTCGCACCTCATCGAAGGAGGCAGCGACTTCTTCCTCATGCCGTCGCAGTATGAGCCGTGCGGCCTTAATCAGATATACTCGCTCAAGTACGGCACGCTGCCCATAGTCCGGGCGACCGGCGGTCTGGACGATACGGTCGAACAGTACGACGAGAAGGCGGGGAGCGGCAACGGTTTCAAGTTCTATGTCCTGTCGCCGACCGCGATCTACTACACGGTTGGATGGGCAGTCAGCACCTGGTACGACCGGCCGGCCCACATCACCGCGATGCGGCGGGCCGCGATGGCCAAGGATTTCAGCTGGGAGACCAGCGCGAAGCAATATGTCGCCCTCTACGAGAGGGCGATCGCCGGTTTTACAGGGGCGGGAATTTAAATTGCCCGGGCTCCCTTGACAGGGTCCGGGTCGATTCTTATATTAGGCGCGATTTTCAAGGATTGCTGAAAAACGGGCAGAAGAGGGCGCCATGGAAGATTACATCATCAAGATATTCCGGGAGTCGTGCCAGGTCAAGGAGGCTTTTGTAAACGACAACCTGAACCGGATCGTGGCCGTGGTCGGGGCTGTGACGGCGGCGCTGAAGGCGGGTAACAAGATTCTTCTGTTCGGAAACGGCGGCTCCGCGGCGGACGCCCAGCACCTGGCGGCGGAATTCGTGAACCGGTTCGTGATCGAGAGACCGCCCCTTCCCGCCATTGCGCTGACGACCGATACGTCGGTCATCACAAGCATCGGGAACGACTACGATTTTGCGGAGATCTTCAGTAAACAGATTCGGGCGATCGGCCAAAAGGGCGATATCGCCTGGGGAATGAGCACCAGCGGCGCCTCCGTGAATGTGGTCAAAGGGTTGGAGGCGGCGAAGAAGATCGGTATGGTCACGATCGGCCTGACCGGCCGGGATGGCGGCGACGTCGCCCGGATTGCGGATCACGCGCTGAACGTTTCTTCCACCAGCACCCCCCGCATCCAGGAGGTGCATATCACAGTGGGGCACGTGATCTGCGAGATGGTGGATTTCAAGCTCTTTCAGAGACCGGATATGAAATAGGAGAGTCATGGTCGCAAAGATGAAAAAACATACAGCGGAGGCCGGCGAAGGTCTTCCGAAGAAAACGGCGGAGCCGCAGGCGGCGGTTGGCGGGCCGGAAGCGGAACTTGCCGGAGAGACGGATAGTGCGGAAGATCTGATGGTGAAACTTGAGGAAGCGGAGAAAAAGGCCGCGGACAACTACGACAAATACATGCGCACCGTCGCCGAGCTCGATAATTACCGGAAACGCGCCGCCCGGGAAAAGGCGGACGCGATTCAATACGGAAACGAGAATCTCCTCCGGGACATCCTGCCGCTTGTCGACGGCATGGACCGCGCCCTCGAACATGCAGGCAATTCTGAGGACTTCGAGGCCTTCAGAAAGGGGCTCAAGCTGCTTCAGGGACAGCTCTTGGGTTGTCTGCAGAAACACGGTGTGGAGATGATCGATACGGAGAGGAAGGACTTTGATCCCCATGTCCATGAGGCGATGATGCAGGTGGAGAGCGCCGAACATGAGGACAGCCAGGTGGTCGGCGAGTTCGAACGGGGGTATCTGCTGAACGGCAGGTTGCTCCGACCGGCGAAGGTCTCCGTCTGCAAACGCCCCTCAAGGGGCGGCGACCGGGAAAATAATTGCGAAAAAGGGACGGCTTCGTAAAAAGGCCCCCGGCTTTCGCCGGGGCAGGCTCCGGCAAGGCGCGCGAATCCTGAGGAATGAGGCGTCGGGGACACCTTGCCGCAAGGTGTCCCCACGTGTGGGTACGCCGCAATGACGAGGGATGAAGCGCAACGCAGCATCCGGGCTTTTTACGAAGTTGTCAGGAATCATTAAGGAGGAGGAATAGTTATCATGGGAAAGATTATTGGAATCGATCTGGGAACAACGAACTCGTGCGTCGCGGTGATGGAAGGCGGGGACCCCGTCGTGATCGCAAACCAGGAGGGGAATCGGACGACCCCCTCGATGGTGGCCTTCACGGAGAGCGGGGAGCGGCAGGTGGGGCAGATCGCGAAGCGGCAGGCCGTCACCAACTCGGAGAACACCGTCTACGCGATCAAGCGGCTCATCGGGAGAAAATACAGTTCGAAAGAGGTTCAGTACGATAAAACTGTCAGCCCGTTCAAGATCACCGAGGCCGCCAACGGCGACGCCCAGGTGACGATCCGGGGGAAGAGCTACAGCCCGGCCGAGATCTCCTCGATGATTCTGACGAAGATGAAGCAGACCGCCGACGATTACCTCGGGGAGAAGATCATCGACGCGGTCATCACCGTGCCGGCCTACTTCAATGACTCCCAGCGGCAGGCGACGAAAGACGCCGGCAAGATCGCGGGGCTGAACGTGCTGCGGATCATCAACGAGCCGACGGCGGCGGCCCTCGCCTACGGCCTGGACAAGAAGAAGGACGAGAAGATCGCCGTCTTCGACTTGGGCGGCGGGACGTTCGACATCTCGATTCTCGAACTGGGCGACGGCGTCTTCGAGGTCAAGTCCACCAACGGCGACACCCACCTGGGCGGCGAGGATTTCGACCAGCGGCTGATCGAGTACCTGGCCACCGAATTCAAGAAGGACCAGGGGATCGACATCCGGAAGGACAAGATGGCCCTTCAGCGGATCAAGGAGGCGGCGGAAAAGGCGAAGATGGAGCTCTCCAGCTCGATGGAGACGGACGTCAACCTCCCCTTCATCACGGCGGACGCCTCGGGGCCGAAGCACATGAACATCAAGCTGACCCGGGCGAAGCTGGAGGCCATCGTCGAGGACCTGATCGAAAAGTTGATTCCGCCCTGCCTGACGGCGATGAAGGACGCGAAGCTGACCCCCGCTGAAATCGACGAGGTGATACTTGTCGGCGGGATGACCCGGATGCCTCGCGTTCAGCAGAAGGTCAAGGAGATCTTCGGAAAAGAACCCAACAGGGGGGTCAACCCGGATGAGGTGGTTGCCGTCGGGGCAGCCATCCAGGGAGGCGTCCTGACCGGCGACGTGAAGGACGTCCTGCTGCTCGACGTGACGCCGCTTTCTCTCGGCATCGAAACACTGGGCGGCGTCATGACAAGGCTGATCGAGAAGAACACGACGATTCCGACCAAGAAAAGTCAGGTCTTTTCGACGGCGGCGGACAACCAGCCGGCGGTGAGCATCCATGTTCTCCAGGGCGAAAGGTCCATGGCGGGCGACAACCGGACGCTCGGGCGGTTCGAATTGGTAGGGATTCCTGCGGCGCCGCGCGGCGTGCCCCAGATCGAGGTGACCTTCGACATCGATGCGAACGGCATCGTCCATGTCTCGGCGAAGGATCTGGGCACCGGCAAGGAGCAGAGCATCAAGATCACCGCCTCCAGCGGTCTCTCCGAAGAGGAGATCAAGAAGCTGGTGAAGGATGCCGATGCCCATGCGGAGGAGGACAAGAAGAAAAAGGAGCTGATCGAGGCGAGAAACCACGCCGACTCGCTGGCCTACAGCGTGGAGAAGAACGTCAAGGAGTTCGGTGACAAGATCGACGCCGCTGAAAAGGCGAAGATCGAAGAGGGGATCGCCAGGGTGAGGAAGGCGATCGAGGGCGACGACCTTGAGGCGATCAAGGCGGCCCAGGAGGAGCTGACCAACGCCTCCCACAAGCTGGCTGAGGCGATGTACGCCAAAACCGCACAGCAGCAGGCGGGCGCCGGCGCCGGTCCCCAGCCGGGGTCGGATGCCGGGCCGGGCGAGGGTGCGCAGGCCGGCGGCAAGAAGGATGACGACGTGGTCGACGCCGACTTCGAGGATGTGAAAAAGTAATTTTAGTTGAGACCAACGGCCCGGACATCCCGTGCGGATGTCCGGGCTTTTTTTTGTCGACGACGGGCCCCGGTGTGGTATAAGGATCCCGGAAGAAAGATCGAGATCCTCCTGAAAGGGGCGGAGAGGCGGTTCCAGAACCAGGATGGAACGGGAGGCCTTATGGCGGTCCGTTTTTACAGGATCATTCGCTGGGTGGTGTCGACGACGGCATTGCTGATCCTGCTTTCACCGGCGGCGTTTGCCGCAGATGAAGGCAGGGCGGCCGTTTCTGCTCCGCAGCCGGTTTTACAAGGAAAAACGACCGGATCGTCCCCGCAGGCGGTTGTGGAGGCGAAACTGCTTCTGGACCGGGATTACTTCACGGCGCTGCTGGACGGCGTCGATCGCGCCCGGGCGGAGATCTTCCTTTCCGCATACCTCTTCCGGACGATCGAGGATGCGAGGGGGTATCCCGAGGCGGTTTTGAAACGCCTTGTCGCGGCGGTCCATAGAGGGGTCCGTGTCGATGTGGTTCTCGAAAGGAACAGGGATACCGACGACCTTAGCCGGAACAACGCCGAAACGGCGGAGAGGCTGAAGCAGGGGGGCATCCGCGTCTGCATGGACGCCCCGGACCGGGTGACGCATACGAAGCTCGTCGTCATCGACCGGCGGTATCTGCTGATCGGGAGCCACAACCTGACGCAGTCGGCTCTGAAGTTCAATCACGAGGCCTCCGTCTGGATCGATTCGCCTTCGTTGGCCGAAGAGGCCCTAAGTTATATGAGGGCCCTCTGCCCCGGAGAGTGGAAATAAGAAGGTGAAGCAGCATGGCAAAACGATTTCTTCTGACCAACGACGACGGAATCTATGCACGGGGCCTCCTGGCCCTCTATCAGGAGCTCTCCCGGGACGCGGAGTGCCTGATCGTGGCGCCCGAGGTTGAGCAGAACGCCGTCGGCCACGCGATTACGATCTCCCGGCCGCTGATGGTCCGCAAGGCCAGGAAGAACGGGGACTTCCTCGGTTATGCCGTCCTCGGAACGCCCGCCGACTGTGTGAAGATCGGCATCGGCGAACTGGCCGCGGAACCGGTCGATCTGGTCGTCTCAGGGATCAACCGCGGGGCAAACGTGGGGATCAACGTCCTCTATTCGGGGACCGTCTCCGCGGCCACGGAAGCGGCGATCCTGGGGGTGCCTTCGCTCGCGATCTCTCTGGATACGCACGACGATGCGGCGGACTATTCGGCGGCCGCCCGTTTCGCCCGAAAGATGGCCGCCTTCATCCTCGAAAATCCGTTGCCGCACGTTGCGCTGAACGTGAACGTTCCGGCGGTTCCGGAGTCAGAGATCCGTGGCGTCGCGGTCGCGAGGCAGGGGAGGGCGCGTCTGATGGAGAGCTTCGATAAACGGGTCGATCCGCGCGAGAACATCTACTACTGGCTTGCCGGCGAGACCGAGCTTCCCCCGCAGGAGCAGGACGATACGGACGCCGGCGCCCTCAAGCGGGGAATGATCACCATCACCCCGATCCATTACGACCTTACCCGCTACGACATCCTCGATGATCTGCGAACCCGCGTCAAGGAATGTTTCTAACCATGTCCTGTACGCGTTGGGGGACAGATTTCAAATCTGTCCCCCAACGGATCTGTTTCGGGACAGAGATTTGCTTTGACATCCATCCTGTCCTGGTTTACGGTCTTCATCATCGGTATCATTCACATTCAGGGGCATGAAAAACGTCACAAAGGAGAGCCAATCGATGAAGCGTATCCTTATTGCCTTTCTGATCGTCAGCCTGCTTTATCCCTTCAGCGCCTTCGGGGAAATCCAAATCATTACCCACACCGTCAAACAACCCTTCGGCGGCAGCCAGTCGCCCGATGACGCCCGGATCGCCGCCGTGGCCAAGGCCAAGCGGGAGGCCTTGGAACTGGCAGGAACCTATGTCGAAAGCACAACCGTCGTGAAAAATGCGCAGGTTGAAAAGGATGAGATCCTGGCCCTGACGGCGGGGGTGCTGACGGCGG
>JAHIMW010000011.1 GCA_018896355.1 Pseudomonadota bacterium | reverse complement strand
AGTCTGAAATCCCCTCCCCCTTCACGGGGGAGGGTTAGGGTGGGGGTGATAAGTGACTGTATTTCCGGATGTAATTTCCCCCTCCCCTTAATCCCCTCCCGCAAGGGGAGGGGAAAATTGACTTTTGACGAGGTCATCATCGTTTGAAGTGGAGCATAACGTTCAAGCTAAGGGGCGTTGCGCGGCTTTATCGCGCAGCGTCTCTCTTGAGCGTAGTGTTAGGCCATGACCTTCAACCGTTTGAGTTCGAAGTAGCACCTCGCGCAGGCGCGGACGTCAACAAGCGCACGATGTACGCCTTCGAATGGCTCGTTGAAAAGCTTCATGTGTAACTCCTGGAGGGTGGGCCATTTGTACCCGTACGGGCCGGGTAGGCAGCAGTAATTTGTTGCTCCTTGCATCGTGCATTTTCGTTGCTTTGACTCTACCAAGTTGGTGTAACCGACTCGCAGAAACTCAGCACCCAGAATCTTCTCATCGAACTGAATGTTGTGCGCGACTAACGCGGATGCCTTGTTGATATTCGGCGTGATCGCAGTGAGGATGACCTTGAGATCGAGCCCATTTTGAGCCGCCATCTCGGTGGTGATGCCGTGAATCTTGGCGGCATCTTGTGGGATGGTGAAGCCGTCGGGCTTGACTATGTGCTCGGCACTTGCAACCTCGTTTGCTTCCTCGTCGACCAATAGCCATGCAATCTGGACAAGCCTCGGCCAGTTCCGATGGTCCGACGCTGGCGCCTTGTAGTTCCGTGGGATTCCGGTTGTTTCTGTGTCGAAGAATAGGTACATGTGTTCTCCTATGGCCTAACGGCGAGTTGAGCGATTCGCAATCGGGCTGGCGAGTTTACTCGCCAAGTCCGAGGGCGAGTCGCCTCGCGCAACTCGCCGTACGGTCGCGCGCAGCGCGACCATACAATGAATATATCCAGCAGGTATTTTCCACATTTTCGCGCAATCCTACGTCATTTAGAAAAAAATGAAAAGAAAAAATATAACATAGAATCAAGCATAAACGAGCTTCCATCAGTGGGTATTTTGCGGTAATAAAGACCAAAAACCAAGTGGGTAAAATATGGGAAAAATGGCAGCAGTTCACAATGAATACTGTTTGAAATAGCGCGTTCTTTTGAAAACAATGGAACACTCACTTACAGGAAGGTGTCCACACCCCCGCTGATCCGAAATATTCCTCTCCCCAAACTGCACGTTAGAACCAGTTATCACCAAAATCTCAAAAAAGTCCAATGGATTGTTTTCCCTAATTTGAGGACTCCAACCAGGATCCCGGGTATGGGGGATGGACACCCTGGGGAGACCGGCGTGGCGTGAGGGTAGGAACCTTAAACCTTCGCCGGGGAAAACCTGATCATCGCAGCGGATGGAGTATACGGAGGAGCATCAATACATTCTGAAGCTTTTCAACAGATATGGCGCCGACAATCTGTTTGATGCGGTGCTGCAGCTCATTTGAATCTGATATCTCTTGCTCGAATCGAAGGATTGAGGAAAATATTCAGAAAGAAGGTGAACTCTACATTGCCTATCCCTCGCAATTATCCCAAGAGGTTAATTGAAAGGGGGAGCGGGTGATGTTCCCGTTTTCGGCCTGCAGAGCCTATCCCCCTGGGTGATCTTCCTACAGAAACACCTTGTAACTGATGTTCAGGGTTTTCCCCAAACGCTTTGCCATCTCCTTGCCGATGGGACGCTTGCCGTTCTCCATTTCGGAAATATGGCGCTGCGGGATGCCGGTCAGTTCGGCAAGTTTCATCTGCGTCAATCCTTCCCGGTATCTTGCCCCGGCCAAAGCCTTGCCGATAAGCTGTGCTTCCGAAAATTCGGGGTAGGCCTCCCGCCACGGGACAGAATCCGACGTGTCCACGAATCCCAGGGGCTTCAGGCTTTCAATGGCCCGCGCTATGTTCACAATCGGCCCTATGAATCGCAGTTCAACTGTTTCAGTAGGGTGCTTTTTCGTGTGTGCCTGCATACGTCACCTCAATCAATCTTATTTCTTTATCCATCTCATTCCTATACCAAAAGAAAGTATAATGCAAGGCGTTTCTATTTCGTGAAGTTCACAACCTGCCCATCATAGCCCGCCCCGTTTGCCACGAATGGTAACACCACCGCGCCGGCCTTTAGCCCGTCCAGACAATAGGCAAGAAAAAACCCGCTATTTCTAACGGGTTTTGTTCTTCTCCGGACTGTGCCGGACTATGTTTTGGTGGCGGTGCAGGGAATCGAACCCCGGACACTACGGATATGAGCCGTATGCTCTAACCGGCTGAGCTACACCGCCTGATCATCCAGGGCGCTTCTCGATAAGGGCGAACATGAATTTCCGTTCGCGGGAACCCGTTTTTTATCAAGGCGCGAACCCCTATAACAGTTTTCGTGAATTGTCAATCCCTTCTATTCACTTTTCAGAGAGTAGGCGACTATCACACTTCGGTCCCTGATGGACCCGCCCACGGAGAGAACCAGCGCGAGAACGACCTCGTTTTCCCCGTCATTGTCGATATCCTTGAACTGGTAATCCGCAACGTAGCCGCTGATCTTCTTTGTCCGCCAGTTTTCCACCATCCCCATGGCTTCCCATTCCAGATTGTAAACCTCTGCGGCGGTGAAGAGTTTAAGACTCTGGAACATGCGGGAGGCGGAAGAGATGTTTTTCACAACAATGATCTCCCGCTTGCCGTCCCTGTTCGTATCATACGTCACGATCCTAAGGTTGATGTAGTGGATCAGATCGGCATCTTCGGACTTGTTTTCACTGAAGCCGCCGCGGTTCATCGGTTCGATATAGGTATTGCTCCCGCCGAACTGCTCATCGCTTTTCCAGAGGAATTCATTGCTGCCGCCGAAGACGGCGACCTTGGAAAGGGGTTTGTCCGTCTGTTCAAAGACGCAGAGATAATCTTCGCTGTTGAGGGCAATGATCTTTTCGGCGCCGCTTGAACCCAGCTTGTCCAGGGTCAGACCGTAAACGGAGAGGCCCTGCGGAATCTTCATCTTCTGACCTTCCGCATACGCGCCGTTCTTCCAGACAATTTCATGAATCGGGGTATCGAAGGGCATGCCGATGCCCCGTCTCTGACCTAACAGAAGGGGTATCCCCGAGCCGTTGTCGATGGCCCGCATGAACCAGGGGAGATCGGAGGCGATCGTCTGGAATTTTCCGTTCCGGAATTCCAGTATAAAGGAATCGACCTGCTGGCCGGTATAGCTGGAGACGATGATCTCCTTGATGCCGTTCCCGTTGATATCGGCGACATCAAGGCTTACATAATAGTCATAGGATTTTCCGGGAATCTGCTGAATCAGTTTGAATTCATTTCCTTTTTTCTGGTAGATGAACACATTGTGCGGATCGATCATGACGGTCTCGTTGAGGCCGTCCCCGTTGACATCCCCAATGTCCATTCCCCGGAACTCATTGGAAAATTGCTGGCTCTTCCAGAAGGTCTTCCGGTTCAGCGGCTGGGCGGCGTTGATGAAGTCCGGATTGACGGATGAGGTGAAGGTGCCTTTGCGGCCGCCCCCCATCCCGGAGATGATCTCCGCTTCCCGCGCCGCCTGGGGGGAAGGCGGGCGGGAAACGATCACTTCCTTTGCGGTCGGCAGCGCCGCAATGGTCTGGGGCGGAGCGCCGAGGATGTGGGTGGTGATCCGTTGGGCAAAATCGTTGATTTTCGGGATCACATCATCCATGGTAGGACATTGTGCGGTGATATTCAAGGCCGACTTGTTGGCGGCGATATCGAGCATCTTGCCGTCAATGCTCAGGTTGCTGCCGATCTTCGTGATGCTGCCCCAGACTACGAAATCCGCGTTCACTTTTTTCCCCACGGCATGGACATCGGTCGGCGTAAATTCCTTCCCCGCGGTTTCTTTCAGCACATCGAAGAGCGAATCTCTGCCGATGACCTCTAATTTCTCGCTGACGGAGATCCGTGATGCAAGCATATCTCCAATGCCCTGCCGCACGTAATCGATATTTTCCGCACTGTGGACGGAAAAGGGCAGAACGGCAACGGTGTATTTATCCTTGGCCCAGAGGGGCTGAAGCGAAACGAGCAGAAACAAGATGCCAACGACCCATCTGCATGATTTTTTCATTTTCTATCCCCATCTCCCGGTCAGAACTCCATCAACAACCATTTACGGTGACTTTCTAACATGTCGCGGCGCAGAATTCAACCTGGATATTTGAAAGCTCGCAAATCCCTTGACTCCGATGCCGACTCATAATAAATTATCAGGGAGAGGTAATTGCAAAACTCTTCCAAATATGTTCCCCCTCCCTTGACGGGAGGGGGTTAGGGGGTGGGTGAAGCTGCAACATGCAGATTTCATGGCAACCTCCCCCCACCCTAACCCTCCCCCGCCAGGGGGGAGGGGACTTATTGGTACTTTTGCAATTAACTCAGCGAATCAGGATTTTTTGTGTTGCTTTTTGGCGCTTCGGTCAGAAATGGGACCCGGCTCGGCCGGTTAACGTAGAAAAGAAACAGGAGGAGAAGGTTGATACAGCGATATTCGCGGGCGAAGATGGAGGCGATCTGGAGTCCGGAGAACCGGTACCGGCGGTGGCTGGATATCGAAATCCTGGCTTGTGAAGCCATGGCCGAACGGGGGGAAATTCCGGAGGCCTCGATGAGGAACATCCGCGAACGGGCCGGATTCGACGTGGACCGAATCGACGAGATCGAGAAGACGACAAAGCACGATGTGATCGCCTTTCTGACCTCCGTGACGGAGAAGGTCGGTGAGGACGGCCGTTTCATTCACTTGGGGTTGACCTCCTCCGATATCCTGGATACCTCGCTGGGGCTTCTCCTCCGGGAGGCGGCCGATATCCTGATCGAGGATCTGGATCTTCTGCTGGCCGCAATCAAGAAAAAGGCGTTCACCCACAAGAATACGATCATGATCGGAAGGTCGCACGGAATCCATGCGGAACCGATCACGTTTGGACTAAAGATGGCCCTCTGGTATGGTGAAATGGAACGGAACCGGGAGAGAATGGTCCGGGCAAGGGAGACGATCAGCACGGGAAAACTCTCCGGCGCCGTGGGGACCTTCTCCTTCATTGATCCCGCAATCGAGGAATACGTCTGTGCAAAGTTAGGGCTGAAGCCCGCGCCCGCATCCTCCCAGATCGTCCAGCGGGACCGCCACGCCGAATACTTTGCGACGCTGGCGATCATCGCTTCCTCGATCGACAAGTTTTCCCAGGAGATCCGGCTGCTTCAGAGGACCGAAGTCCGCGAGGCGGAGGAGTATTTCTCACCGGGGCAGAAGGGATCCTCCGCGATGCCGCACAAGCGGAATCCCGTCCTTTCGGAGAACCTCTCCGGTCTCTCCCGGCTGATGCGTTCCTATGCCGTCGCCGCTCTCGAGGATGTCGCCCTCTGGCACGAACGGGACATCAGCCACTCCTCCGTCGAGCGGGTCATCGGGCCCGATGCAACGATTCTGCTCGATTTCATGCTCGGCCGCTTCACCGGTCTGATCGATCAGCTCGTTGTCTATCCCGAGAGGATGCTTGCCAATATCCAGATGACGAAGGGCGTCATCTTTTCGCAGATGGTCCTGCTGAAACTGATCGAAAAAGGGATCTCCAGGGAAGGGGCGTACGCGATCGTCCAGAAAAACGCGATGAGATCATGGCAGGAGGGACTTGAATTCAGGGAGCTGCTGCAGCAGGACGACGAGGTGATGTCGCGACTGAATATGGATGATCTTGAGGGGGTGTTTCAGGTCGGAAATTTCCTCAAACAGATCGACTTTATCTTCAACCGGGTCTTTGGAGAGAAACGATGAAACGATGGGTAAATTTCGTTATCGGTGCGCTTTGTCTGATCGGTGTCGCTGCATGCGGCCATCTCGATGGTTATCTGGATATCGTAAAAGATAAGGGGATGTCGGCGGAGTATCTTCAGGTCCTCGGCCGGTGGACACGATCCAAGATCATCTATTCGCAGTTCGACACGCAGGCCCATATCACTGCAACCCTGCGAAGTCCGGAATTCAATCGGGCCTATCTTGACGAGTACGCAAGAATATACCAGCTCAGCGGCGATGAACGGAAAAATCACGAAGCGATGCGGGCCGCATCCGAATTCACCGAATTCATCTTTTATGCCTATATTCCGGAACGAACGGAGAATGACTTTGATCGACGCGGATCGATCTGGTCGATCTTTCTTGTGAACGCCAAGGGAGAGAAGATCACGCCCGTCGAGGTGAGACGGGTCGATCCGGTTACGCCGGTTGTGACGGGTTTTTTTACTTACATCAAACCCTATTACGGCATTTCATATTGGCTTCGCTTCCCGCCGTTGGAGAAAATCGGCGGGGTCGACGGTCCCCTGAAACTGGTTTTCGCCAGCGTGATCGGAAAGGTCGAACTGGAATTCGCGGGACGCTGATTAACCAAATTAATAAAAAAGGGGGACATGATGCCGCATCGTGTCCCCCTTTTTTCCTCATATAGATCAGGATTGAAGAACCATGAGAGAAAGCGAACCGAAAATACCAACTGCTGATATTCTTCATGTTCCCGGCAATTCCGCCGAATCCCTCCGCTGTCTGCTGCAGGACCTTTCCCCCCCCTTTACCGTCGGGGAGAGCGTCGGGATCAAGATCCACTGGGGGGAACGGGGCAATGAGGGTTTTCTGCACCCCCGGTACGCGCGCGAGATCGTTCGTTGGCTCACGGAATTGGGCGTCCGGCCTTTCGTTTTTGACACCACCGTCCTCTATTCGGGGGGAAGGCGCAGCGGAGAAGAGAGCCTGAAGACCGCCGCGGAGCACGGCTTCACGGAGGCATATCTCGAATGTCCTGTCCGGATCGGCGACGGGATGGACGGGCGGGATGTCGTTGAAATCGAGGGCGGCGGCCGCCATTTCCCTTCGGTCCAGGCGGCTTCGATTCTCCATAAAGCGGATGCGTTCGTGATCTTTTCCCACTTCAAGGGGCACATGGTGTCTTCATTCGGCGGGGCCATCAAGAACATTTCCATGGGAATGGCCTCCCGCGCCCAGAAGCAGCGGATGCATGCGGACGCCCATCCCGTTTTGAGCCGGAAGCGCTGCATCCGGTGCGGACTGTGCGTTGAGGTTTGTCCCGCCGGCGCCGCCGCAATGCCGGCGGATGGGGATCCGGTTTATGACCTGAATGCGTGCATCGGCTGCGCCCAGTGCATCGCCCTCTGCCCGCAGTCGGCCCTCAAGATTCTCTGGGATACGGATATCACGGTCTTCCAGGAGAAGCTGGTGGAGACGGCGGCGGCGATCTGGAGGGTCATCGGTCCGAAAACGGTGAT
This sequence comes from Pseudomonadota bacterium, assembly GCA_018896355.1. GTDB lineage: Bacteria > Desulfobacterota > Syntrophia > Syntrophales > UBA5619 > UBA5619. Next base: position 399 of record JAHIMW010000011.1, on the reverse strand, counting down.
CGTCAATGCGCTGATCCGGATTGTGACCGAGTGCGACTGCCTGCCCGGGAACCATCCGGTGATTGCGGAGGATGCCGGTTTTGTCGCGGGCCGACATCCGGTTTTGGTTGACGAGGAATCCATCCGCCGGATCGGCGCCGAACCATTCGACCGCGCCCATGCCCAGATCCCCTGGCAGCGGCAGTTCGCCTATGCCCGCGAGATCGGCTTTACGCCATAGCCCCTGACCCCGTCTGCTGCCTGTGGTAAAGGCCGTTACTCAAAAGGACCATCCCCCGTTTTTGAAGGTGTTCCAGGTGCTTGGTCATGAGGACCCGCTCCCCGAAGGTAAAAAACGCCTTCGGCTCCCGCGGTCTCCCGTAGATGATGCAAGCGGCCACGATCTCTTCCAGCGTTCTT
>JAHIMW010000105.1 GCA_018896355.1 Pseudomonadota bacterium | reverse complement strand
CGGACCAAAAAGAGAGAAGAAAAAGGTCGAGTGACGGCAAATTGACTTAAGAAACCGCCGGGAGTCTTTCAATCCGGGAGGTCAGGGGAAATCTCCGTTTTCCCCTTGACAAAACTTATCATGGATGTCCCCCGATTATCGAATCCCCTTTTTGTTCTGGAGAAACGGTTTGCATTTGTGTTGCAAATGTGGGACGATAAACCTATGAAAGCTTCAGCCGTCCATGCCCGCATTGAACCACAGACAAAGGAGAAGGCGGAAGAGATCCTTCGGAGCCTTGGTCTTACTCCCACGGAGGCTATTCGCATCTTCTACAAGCAAATATCACTCCGTGGCGGGTTGCCTTTCCCGATTGCGATTCCGAACAAGCTTACGGCCTCGACCCTGGAGAAGAGCCGACGCGGTGAAGACGTTCAGGAATTTGAGTCGATCGAGGGAATGTTCAATAGCTGGAAGAAATGAAGAAAGTCTCGCAGACCAGGCAATTCTCCCGTGATGTCAAGCGCATGCAGAAACGAGGGAAGGACTTGGAAAAGTTGCAGGAGATTGTCAAGCTTCTGGCCGAGGGCACCCCTCTTCCAGCGAATCATAGAGATCATCCACTAATAGGACCGTGGCATTTGTCACATGACTGTCATATTGAGGCCGACTGGATACTGATTTACACAACAGATCAGGATTCACTCCGCCTTGAACGCACCGGCACACACAGCGACCTTTTCAAGAAATGACATCGTCCGACAAGGCGCTGCAGCAGATCCGCAAGATGCGGCATTTCGAACGCAAAATATTTCAACCGCCATGCTTGTTGCCTTGTGGCTTCGAGGGATGGCTCTTTTCATATTTCCATTAATCGATTGTACAATGATGTAACATCTTTTACGGAGGTAATGCAGGAGGTCGCCTATGAATTATAATATAGAATACGAACGTGAAGAGGATGGCCGTTGGATAGCTGAAGTGCCTAAATTACCAGGCGTTCTCGCCTATGGTACAACCGCCGATGACGCCATGAGAAAAGCTGAAGCTCTTGCGCTACGGGTTCTTGCAGATCGCCTTGAAATGGCAGAAAGTAGTCCACTTCCCATAAGCATTGCCTTTGCGACTGTATAGACTCGGCGGCTGAAAAATAAATCTGTCCCCCTTTTTACTCCCCTTTTTACTGCAAAATGGAGGCAACGGGATGAGAATAAATCATGAAGACCTGATAGCGAAGGTTATGAGCAGCGTTGGCGGCTTACCGGCATTTCGGATTGAAGAATTGTTGGATTATATAGAATTTCTGAAGAGTCGCGAGGAAAAGACTGAAGATCCCATTTTGAAGGTTGCCGGCATTCTCTCGGGAGAGCCCATATCAGCGAAAGAGATCGATGAAGAACTTTACGGAAAGGAAGGGCAACGATGACGACGCCATATTTCATCGATACTTGGGGATGGTTGGCCCTTGGCAATCGCAGGGACGCCTATCATGATGAAATAAAAAGTTTTTATGCTCGACTTCAATCTGATGGCGTCGGCATTTACTCGTCTGATTATGTTCTCGATGAATTGGTCACCATCCTGTTCCGAAGAGAGAGTGTTCAGCAGGCTCAATCTTTCATGGAAGGCATTCTCAGGGGATCCGCTACAGGAAAATTGATCGTCGAGCGGATCACGTCCGAGAGATTTTCCCTTGCATGGAAGCTTCGCGACAAATATCGAGACAAGCCACTTATATCATTCACTGATTTGACATCAATGGTCGTGATGGAACAGCGCAGAATCAAACGGATCATTACACGGGATGATCACTTCCTGCAGGTGGGAATGGAATTTGTAATAGAACCATAAAAACGCCTGCTGAACCAAGGCATGAAAAGGACAATGAGGAACGAGATAATGCAAGGACCGATTCTGCATGGGTCGTAAAATAAATCTGACCCCTTTTTCCCATAACTTTTAATAAATTGTCGGAGGTACGCAAATGGAAATCAAGATACTTTCCTCTGAAGATGTTGAGTTCAAGGAAAAAGACGTGCAAGCGGCTTTTGAGAAAGACCTGTCAAAGCTCGAAGAAGGACTGGAATTTATAAGTTCGGAGTTTGAGACAGCTACAGGGCGTATTGACACATTGGCTTTCGACTCTAATAACGGTAACCCTGTATTTATAGAATATAAACGACGAGGAGAGTTCGACAAAGATGCTCTCATTCAATTGATGGATTATTTGAGTTGGTTTGCGCGAGACAAAAATAGAATCGATAGTCTTGAAAAAAACATACGCAAGCACAAACCAGACATAGATTATTTTGAGCCTACAATACGCTTGATTTGTGTTGTCACAGATATAGATGATCGAATACGAAATGCCGTATATGCTATTGCCAATCCTGTCAAAATCTTTTCGTATATGGTCGCACGTGATACAGCGAATAATGTTGTCCTTGTGCCAAAACTAGTACTAGACAACGAGGATGTGGAACTACAACCGCCGCCGGTCACTTCGGAAGCTGAACTGCTCAAAAAACATCCGCACTTACAAGACGTTGTTGCGAATTTGAAGGAGCATCTAGAAAGGGATGGGGCTTTTAGCTACACAACTGCCCGCTCTTTTCGCTTCAAAAAGGAAAGAGTTTTTGCAAAGGTTCACTTTCGCAAGGATTACGTTCTGCTTGAACTGCGAGTTGGTAAAGGAAAAGTTGTTTCCGACCCCGACTTCAAATATTGGCGTCAGGGTGACTCCCCGTGGGGATGGACTCACATCTATCCGTCAAAGGGTATATCAGAGAAGGTCTTCAAGTGGATAGCGGAGGCAAGAAGCTTTGCTAGTGCAACCGAAGATGAAGATATTGAAGAAACTCATCCAGCGTAAATGGGCAAACGACAGCCCAACTTCGGGCTGGACAAGGATGCACTGATGAAACGCTCGCACTCCTGTCTGCTTGGGCACACGCGTTTGAGCGGACCAAGCGATGGTCTATGGCGGGCAGGCCCCGGGGGGCAGTATGAGTTTATGCATACGGGTAGTAAGCAAGGCCAAGTTCGTTGATTGTAGCGGTTACGTTGATGAAGAGGCTGGAGAATGCTGCGACCATAAGCGAATCGAATCGTTCCCATTGGGACAAGAGGGGTTGAAAATGGGTTGCTACGTTCCCGGAAAGGGGGGACGATCGTTTTATTTCGAGATCCATTACTCGGATTATGCCCAGTGGTTTGAAGAGCTTTACCGGATGCTGTACGGCGTCGATACGGAAGGTGTATGCAAGAAATTTCGCCGCTACCGGGGCAAGCCTTTCATCGAATTCGTAGATGTCATGAGTGCGTCGGATGGCCAGGCCATCGGCCCGAAAATGTCCGCCAAACTCCACTGCGATTTTGTCGCCTTCGCACGCAAAGCAAGGAAGCACTTTACCCAGACCGAGGAGCTGGCCTGGATGTGGGATGTGTACCGCGACTTCCGCAAGGCTTTCAAGATTGCCAGCGATGGTGGGTTTGTGTGCTATTGGTGATCCCTGTGTTCCGTCAGGGTAGCGCCGAACCGGCGGCCGCGGCAGGCGAACTGGGTCGCTAAGCAATTCTTTTGATAAGCTTCGATAGATCCAATCATTACCTTCTGTTTATTTGTGAACGAGAGAGAAGCACGCAAGAACAGGAGGACCCGATTTTTTGATTCCGTACGAGGAGACCAAATTGATGAAGCAGATCGAAGAGTGCCATCAAATTCTGAAAGATCCAAACGGTTACGTGAAAAGATTCAAGGCGGAAAGCGGCAGGAAGGTAGTCGGGACCTTCTGCTCCTATGCGCCGGAGGAGATCATCCTCGCCGCCGGGGCGCACCCCTTCCGGCTCTTCGGCTCGGGGGAGAAGATCCGGCTGGCCGAGGCCCATCTCCAGTCCTACTGCTGCTCGCTGGTCCGGGGTGCGCTGGAGGACGTGCTCGACGGCCGTCTCGCGTTTTTGGACGGTGTCGTCTTTCCGCACACCTGCGACTCGATCCAGCGTCTCTCCGACATCTGGCGGCTGAATGTCCCCGACTGTTTTCATCTCGACGTGGTTCTGCCGGTCAAACTGGATACGGACGGCGCCCGGCAATATATGATCGATTTGCTGAAGCGGTTTCGTGTGGAACTGGGGGAAAAGCTGGGCGTGAGGATCTCCGACGACGACCTCCGGGACGCGATACGGATCGGAAATCGGATTCGCGCCGCGCTGATGCGGATCTACCATCTGAAGGGCGAGCGGCCGGAGATCCTCGATGGAAGCGATCTCTACGCCCTGACCCGGGCCGCGATGATCATGGACCGGACAATGGTGGCTTCGCTCCTGGAGGAGGTAGCGGAGGAGCTTGAGAAAAAAAGCGCGGGGCAGTCAGTCGCAGGATCGGCGCAAAAAGGAACGGCCATTTCCGTCCCGGCACCCAAGCGGATTGTCCTCTCCGGCGGCGTCTGCAACCAACCCGACATCTACACGATCATCGAGGAGGCGGGCGGCGCGGTCGTCGGGGACGACCTCTGCACCGGTTCCCGCTATTTCAGCGGACTCATCGACGAGAACACCGATCCCGTGACGGCGATCGCCGACCGGTACCTGGCGCGGGTTGTCTGTCCGGCGAAGCACCGGGGCCTTACCGACCGGGCGGACCACCTCGTCCGCCTTACCCGTGAGAAGCAGGCGCAGGGGGTGATCTTCTTCCTGCTGAAGTTCTGCGACCCCCACGCCTTCGACTACCCCTATCTGAATGAGGCGCTGGACCGGGCGGGGGTTCCGACCATGCTGCTGGAGGTCGAGGACCGGCTCCCGGCCGACGGGCAGCTCCGGACGCGATTCGAGGCGTTTGTCGAGATGATCCAATGAGCTATGAACCCGTAATAAGTCCCAAAATCCCTCCCCCTTGACGGGGGAGGGTCAGGGTGGGGGTGAAAAAGGGTTGCATTGCAGTCCGTTATTTTTCCCCTCCCCTTAATCCCCTCCCGCCAGGGGAGGGGAAATTTCACATTTTACGAAGTCGTTAATGCTTCAGGAGAAGAAGATGGCGGAAAAAGACGAAGCGAAGGAAAAGCGGAAGATCAAGACGGTCGCCAAGATGAAAGAGATCATGACGGCCTACTATATCGATGCGAAAACCGCAGTGCAGACGGGGAAGAAGGTTGCCTGGATCACCAGCGGCGGTCCGGTGGAGCCGCTGATCGCGATGGACGTGATTCCCGTCTATCCGGAGAACCACGGGGCGATGGTCGGGGCGAGCAAGATGGGGGCGGATCTCTGTGAGAAGGCGGAGGCGATGGGTTATTCGAGCGACCTCTGCTCCTATGCCCGCGCCGATATCGCCTGCGCGCCGGTGAACGGCGGGCCGATCGGCGGCCTCCCGCGGCCCGACATGCTCGTCTGCTGCAACAACATCTGCGGGACCGTCCTGAAATGGTACGAGGTGCAGGCCCGGTTTTTCAAGGTTCCGCTCTTCATCCTCGACACCCCCGTCTGCCACACGGGTTATTCCGAGGAGGCGAAACGCTACGTCAAGGGGCAGATCGGCGAGTACATCGCCTTCCTGGAGAAGGTCTGCGGGAAGAGGTTCGATTATGACCGGATCAAAGAGGTCGGGAAACTTTCCGTCCAGGGCCAGCGGCTCTGGCAGGAGATCCTCGACACGGCGATGAACCGTCCCGCGCCGATCAGCGCGTTCGACGCCTTCTTCCATCTCGCGCTGATCGTGACGCTCCGCGGGACTGGGCAGACCGTGGATTATTACAAGATGCTCCTCGCCGAGATGCAAGAGCGCGTCGCGGAGGGGATCGGCGCCGTTCCGAGCGAAAAATACCGGCTCCTCTGGGACAACCTCCCCGTCTGGTACCGGACGAAGTGGCTCTCCGAGAAGTTTGCCTCCCATGACGCATGCCTCGTCGCGGACACCTACACCTCGGCTTGGTGCGGCGCGCTCCGGTACGTTGATGAAAACGATTTTCTCGGGTCGATGGCCGAGTGCCACGCCCGGATCTACCTCAACATCGGCGTGGACGAGATGGCCATGCAGGTGATGGAGATGGCCGACAAATACGACGTGGACGGCATCGTGATGCACTCCAACCGGAGCTGCAAGCCATACTCGTTCGGGCAGTACGACATCCAGCGGATCATCCGGGAGCAGAAGGGGCTGCCGACACTCATGATCGAAGCGGACATGGTCGACGAGCGGAGCTTCTCCGAAGGCCAGATCGAAACCCGGATCGACGCCTTCATCGAGGTGCTGAAGGGGAAGAATCAGGCGATGGGTTGAAAGAGCCCGGTTTGATGGAATCGGGAATGCGATTGGAGAAGATGAAACGATGAAGATCAACGTTCTGGATGAATTTATCGCACTGGCCTCGCTGAACAGCCCTTCCCGCAGCGAGGGCCGGGTCGCCGAATATCTGGTCGAAAGGCTCCGGGAACTGGGCGTTGAGACGACCGTGGATGAGTCGGCCGCGCGTTCGGGGAGCGACACGGGCAATATCATCGCCCGGCTTCCGGGCAGCGCCGCCGGACCCACCATCCTGCTCTGCGCCCACATGGACACGGTCGGCCCCACGGAGGGAATGGTCCCGGTGGTCCGGGACGGCGTGGTCTACAGCAACGGCGAGACCGTTCTCGGGGCGGACGACAAAGCGGGGATTGCGATCATCCTGGCCGCTCTGTCGGGGCTGAAGGAGGACGCGATCCCCCACGGCCCGATCGAGATCCTGTTCACCGTTCAGGAGGAGGTGGGGCTCTTCGGCGCAAAATATCTGCAAGCGGATCTGAAGGCGGACTTCGGCTACATCCTCGACGGGGATGGACCAGTGGGCAATATCATCAATCGGGCGCCTTCCAAGGTGGACCTCGATTTTGTTCTGGAAGGAAAGGCCGCCCATGCAGGGCGTCCCGATACCGGGATCAACGCCATCGTTGCCGCCGCCTCGGCCATTGCCCGTCTCCACACCGGCCGCATCGATGCTGAGACCACCTCGAACGTCGGCGTCATCAGCGGGGGCAAAGCGCGGAACATTGTTCCCGATCGGGCGGATGTGGCCGTCGAGGTCCGTAGCACCGATTTGGAGAAGCTGGAGCGGGAAGTCCAGGCGGTACTCTATGCCTTCAACGAAGCCGCGGCCTCCTCCGGCGCCCTCCTGACTGTCCGGCGGGAGGCTTCCTTTGAAACCTTCACCATTCCGGAAACCCACCCGGTTGTGACCAACGCCTTTCTTGCGGCACGCTCCCTGGGCATCGCGCCCCGTCTCTGGACCTCCGGCGGCGGTATGGACGCGAACGTCTTCAACTTGCAAGGGTTGGTCTGCGTGGGGATGGGGCTCGGCACCGAGGAGCCCCATTCGCCGAAGGAACGGATCCCCGTAGCCCAGCTTGAAGCGGGCGTACGGTTTATCCAGGCGCTGCTTGCCGAAGCGGTTTACCGGTAGTCAGGTTTCACGCATCAAGGTTTCCACCCACATCCAATTTGCTGGCAAGCCGTTTGTGCTCTTCCGGCGTGATCCACGACACCTGAAGATAGTTGGCGATGGCCTTGTCGTTCAAACCGATCCGGCGGGCCTCCTGTACGGTAACCCGGTAGGCCTCGATTTCGGTCTCTCGGTCCACGTAGGAGCTGCTTCTGTCGTACAGATTCCTCCCCTGCATGTGTTGTTTGACATGGCACAGCTCGTGGATGATGTCCAGATAGAGGAATTCGTCCGAGGCGCGGCGCAGGTGCGTCAGGCCGATCGTGATGGAGGCATCGTCGTTGTTTACGAACATCTCGTAGGGTTGGTCAACCACAAACACCTTGGTGTTCGCGATGATCCGATCGATCTCTTCCTCGTCGGCAAAGATGGCGGGCAGAATGCCATAGGTGCGGATATCGGCAAAAACTTCCGTCAGTCGGTATTGTCCGGGTTCAAGCCGGCGATGGATGCGAAACATATTTTTCCTCTTTCCGGCCCGGCAGTTTCCCTTATGCCTGATGACACCAGGGGGCCGGAAGATCCTTGACCGTAACCAGTCCCGGGGCGGCGGCGATCACGGCCGCGATGGAATTCACGAGGATCGCGGCCGTTGCCTGATCGCCGGCCACCCCTCCTTCGATCCGCAGGGTGAGGTCGGGCGTCCCGATGATCCGGATGGTATCGTGGGGATTTTCCGCCCCGATATACATCCGCAGGTCCAGCGTGACGATCTTTTTCCCTTCCCGGAAGCCCTCCCCGATGTTTCGGATGCCCGCGACGTCGCCGGGCATAAGCTCGAAATAATCTGTTTTCAGCGGCTTTTCGGCGATCACCGGTTCGACGGTCTCGCGGACGTCATCGAGGGCGAAGTGCAGGCGGTCGGCGATCAGATAGAGCGATTCCCGGAGGCCGACGTGGCCCATCGCCTTTCCGGCGACCTTTTCGCGGAAGAGCTCCGGCGTCATCCCCGCCCCGATCTTTCGCTGAAGTGGGTAGCGGCGGGTGCCGGCGTCGACGACCCTCTCCACGTGGACCTCACGGACCTCCGCGCAGACGCCGGTGAGGGTCAAGGGTAGCGCGTCCATCACGAAACCCGGGTTGACGCCCGTTCCGAGCACCGTGACGCCCTTTTCCCGGGCCAGTTTGTCGATCTTTGCGGTGGACTCGGCATTTTCCGGAGTGGCGAAGAGAAGCTCCTCCGCCGAAGAGACGAGGTTTTTCCCGCCATCGATGATCTCCTCCACCTGTCCGAAGATCCGCTTCAGGCGCGAGCCTGTCGTGTGGACCACCACATCGGCCTGCACCTTGGCGAAGAGGCGTTCGGCGTTGTCGGTGACGTGGATACCGAGGGGTTGCAGGCCCAGGATTTCGCCGAGGTCCCTTCCGACCATCTCCTTGGCGATGTCGACGGCGCCGACGATTTCCATGTCCGGTTTCGTCAGGATCAGTTTCGCGGTGGCCAGGCCGATCGGACCGAGGCCATAATGAATCACTCTGATTTTTCTATGTTCCATTGGACACCTCCCATTTGACTTTAGAGACGGCTTTGCCACCTCCCAGTATCCGTTTCTTCCTCGCACGCTGGAGGAGGAATACCGCCAGGTTGATTATCTCCTCAAACTGCGTCATAGATCCACATCTCCACGGGTGGATAGAATATGATATCGTATAGTGCCTTAAATGGGAAATGCAAGGAACAATTCCAGAATTCGTCAGGTTAAATCCGTTGCATCAAGTTATTGGGACTGCTGAGGACGGTTCCGACGGCTTCTTGCCGGCTGACGGCCCTGTCGGTGATATCGAGCGCCTCATCCAGGACGGCGAACCCCTCCTGCAGCTGCTCCTCGCTGATTACCAGCGGCGGGATGATCAGCACCGTATGCCAGTGCGTGTACAGGAACAGGCCGCGGTCGAGGCAATGAGAGAGAAATGCGTTCATTTCAGCGGAGGTCTTATCAAACGGGGCCATCGGTTCTTTTGTCCGGCGATTTTTAACCAGCTCGATCATCCCGAACAGACCGATGGAGCGGACGTCGCCGACCGAAGGATGCCTGTCGCTCAGGTCGTTCAACAGGCGTTTCAGCACCGGGTCCATGGCGGCCGCCCGCTCGACCAGTTTATCCTCCCGGATCACGTTGATATTCGCCACCGCGGCCGCCAGCGAGACCGGATGGGAGGTGTAGGTCAGGCCCGACCGGAAGGCGCTCTCGTTGAATGCCTCGGCGATCCGGGGCTTCATCGCCACCGCACCCAGCGGGGCGTAGGCCGAAGTCAGCCCTTTGGCCATCGTCACGATGTCGGGGATGACCGACCAGTGGTCCACGCCAAACCACCGGCCCGTGCGTCCGAAGCCGCTCATCACCTCGTCGACAATCATCACTATCCCGTATTTGTCGCACAGCGCCCTCACCCCCTGCATATATCCCTCCGGCGGGATGATGAGGCCGTTCGTGCCGGTGACCGATTCCATAAGGATCGCCGCAATCGTCTCCGCTCCCTCGTACCGGATGATCTCTTCGAGGTGATTGAGATAATCACGGCAGAACTCCTCCTCGGAAATCTCCGGGTTGGAGCGGTGGAAGGTGGAACGATAGCGATAAGGGTCGAGGAAGTGGACGACGCCCGGCATCAGTCCCGGCTCCCAGGCCGTGCGGCGCGGGTCGCCGGTGAGCGCCATCGCGCCGGCCGTCGCGCCGTGATAGGAGCGGTAGCGGCTCAGGATCTTGAATCGGTCCGTGCATCCCCTCGCCAGTCGGACGGCGTTCTCGTTGGCGTCCGCCCCGCCCAGGGTGAACAGGACTTTTGTCAGAGCGCCGCCGGGGGAGATCTCCGCCAGCAGCCTCGCCGCGAGCGCCCGCACCCTGGTGGTCATTCCGGGTGCGGCGTACGGCAATTCCCGCGCCTGCCTCGCCATCGCCTCGATCACGCGCTCATCGCCGTGGCCGATATTGACGCACATGGTCATCGAGTTGAAGTCGAGGTAGCGCTTGCCCCATATATCCCAGAAATAAACGTTTCGGGCCCTCTTCACCGGAATGGGATTGACCCGGCCCTGGGCCGACCACGTCCAGAAAACGTGCTCCTTGGAGAGGGGGAGGATTTGGTCGTCGGAAAGATCGAACATGGAATCCT
>JAHIMW010000010.1 GCA_018896355.1 Pseudomonadota bacterium | reverse complement strand
TCCGTTTCAAGGACAATTTCTGGCACTATGTTCCGAATTGGGAGCACTTCCTGGCGAAGTCGACGGCGAACACGAAAAAACAGCCCTTCTCCGATCCGCGCAACCGGAAGACCACTTACAGCCGGAAGGCGATCCCCCACGCGGAGGATCTCCTCGGCCGGACGCTCGTCATGGGGATCTCCGTGAAAATGCCGGCCGCGAAGATGAAGGCGATCCGGAAGGCGATCGCGAATGCGGCCAAAGCCCTGTAAAAGGGGACACCTTGCCGCAAGGTGTCCCCTTTTACAGGGCGCCTCGGAACAGAATGATCCATGGCTGTGGGGGTATATAAGAGGGTCGGAAAGATGATTGTGGTCACTGGCGGCGCCGGGTTCATCGGGAGCGCCTTCGTTGCGAAGCTGAACGCGGAGGGGATCGGCGACATCGTTATCGTCGACGAGCTGGGGACGACCGGGAACTGGCAGAACCTCGTCAAGCGCCGGTACGCCGACTATCTCCACAAGGCGGTCTTCCTCGGGATGGTCGAGGCGGAGCAGGTTCCGTTCCCCGTCGAGGCCATCGTCCACATGGGGGCCTGCTCGTCGACGACTGAGCAGAACGCCGACTACCTGATGGAGAACAATTTCCACTACACCTGCCGCCTTGCGGACTGGGCCATCGCGCACGGGGTCCGTTTCATCTACGCCAGCTCCGCGGCGACCTACGGCGACGGCGCGCAGGGTTTCTCCGACGACGATGAAACCAGCCTCCTCCTCCGTCCGATCAACATGTACGGCTACTCCAAACAGATCTTCGACCTGAAGGTCCTCCGCGAGCGGATCGCGGACCGCGTCGCCGGGATCAAGTTCTTCAACGTCTTCGGCCCGAACGAGTACCACAAGGGCGACATGACGAGCGTGATCTTCAAGGCGTTCCACCAGATCCGCGAAACGGGAAGCGTAAGGCTTTTCAAATCCTGCAAACCGGAATATCCCGACGGCGGCCAGAAGCGGGACTTCGTCTACGTCAAGGATTGCGTCGATGTGCTCTGGTGGCTTCTGAACCACAAGGAGGTGAACGGGATCTTCAACCTCGGGACCGGAAACGCGCGGACCTGGAACGATCTGATCGGGGCGGTATTTGCCGCACTCGGCCGTCCGCCGCAGATCGAATACATCGAGATGCCCGAGGCGATCCGGGGGCAGTACCAGTATTTCACCGAAGCGCGGATGGAAAAAATCCGCACCGCCGGCTGCCCGGCCGCGTTTCGTCCGCTGGAGGAGGCGACTGCGGATTACGTGAAGAATCACCTCCTCCGGGAAGATCCCTATTTGTAAGGAGAGAGCGTTCAAGAAACACGCCGGAGTCATTGCGAGCGAAGCGAAGCAATCCCAAAAGCGTTCGATGATTCACGGGATTGCTTCGGCGCTGTGCGCCTCGTAATGACTGGGAGTGCATAAATTCAAAGGACTTAAGGAGAAGGTAAGGAAAACAGCAAATGCCGGTTCAGGTTGTCTGCATCATCCCGTCCCGCTACGAATCGACCCGCTTTCCCGGCAAGCCGCTCGCCGACCTTTGCGGGAAGCCGATGATTCAACACGTCTACGAGAGGGTCCTCCGGGCAAAGACCGTCTCTTTCGCCGCCGTGGCGACCGACGACGAACGGATTTTCCATGCGGTTGCGGCCTTCGGCGGCCGGGCGGTGATGACCTCGCCGCGCCACCGCTCCGGAACGGACCGGATCGCCGAGGCCGTCGAGACGATGGGGCTTCAGGACGACGATATCGTCGTTAACATCCAGGGCGATCAGCCCCTCTTCGAGCCGGTCCAGGTGGACGAGGTGGTCGGGCCGCTCCTGGCGGATGCTGCCGTCCCGATGTCCACGCTGCTCTACCGGATCGTCCGCGACGAGGAGATCACCCACCCGAACGCCGTCAAAGTCGTCTTCGACCGCGACGATTTCGCGCTCTACTTCTCCCGCGCCACGATCCCGTTCGTCCGCGACCCGGGGAAGAAGGCCGAATACTTCAAGCACCACGGGATCTACGCCTACCGCCGTGATTTTCTGCGCACCTTCACCTCTCTTTCCGAGGGCGTTCTGGAGCGCATGGAGGCGCTCGAACAGCTCCGCGCCCTCGAATACGGCTACCGGATCAAGGTGGTCGTCACCCCGCACGATTCCGTCGAGGTGGATACCCCCGAAGAGTTGGAACGGATCAGGCGGTTGATCACTGGTGAGGAAGCATAGATACCTTTGAAAAACGCGCCATTGGTCATTGCGAGGAGACCAAAGGCCGACGAAGCAATCCCATAACCATTCGATAAACCATGAGATTGCTTCGTCGCTCCGCTCCTCGCAATGACAGGAAAAGCTGATGGGGACACGATGCGGCATCGTGTCCCCATCCCAAGGAGGGAGTGATGATTGATATCGAATATTTGAATAAGATCCGGCTGGTTTCACAGCCGTTTGGCCAGAAGATTGTGGCGTATTGTCTGCTTCTGCCGAACTACAGCCTCTTCGCGAAGGTGGACATCCGGATCGAAAATGCCGAACGGATCCCGCGCGGGGAGAGCGTGATCTTCGCGATGAACCACACGGACCGGTTCAACTACTGGCCCTTCCAGTACAAGCTTTTGAAAATGCGGGAATTCCCGTTCGCGACCGTCTGGGTGAAGGCCAAATACTACAAGAACGCGTTCCTGGCGAAGGGGCTCGACCTCTGCAATCTCATCCCGGTGCCGTCGATGGGGTATCTCATCGAGGAGTTTTACCGGAAGAGATTCAACCACAGGATGGACAAGGGGCTCTACCGTGCCGTCAAGGACATGATCGACGGCCGTATCGCCGAGGCGGGGCCGCAGGAGCGCGCTGCCGTCGAGGCGATCCAGGCGATGGGCGAGCAGTTTGCGGAGTTTATCCGGGGCTATTACGAAGCGGTGATGGAGAAGGTTGCGGAATTGAGCCGGATCGCCCTCTGCGAGAAGCAGCTCAACCTGATCATCTTTCCGGAGGGCACCCGCTCGGTGACGCTTTCGGAGGGGCGGACCGGCCTCGCCCAGCTCGCCCTGCACACGGAAAAGAGGATTGTCCCCGTCGCCTGCAACAACTCCGAAGCGGTCTATACCGGGAGTCTTCCGTTTGCGAAAAGCGGTCGGATCACCTACCGGATCGGCGAACCGCTCTCCGTGCAAGACCGGCTCAAGGAGTTCCGGATCTGCGAACCGTTCCGTCTCCTCTCCCGGGAATCGCAGCAGCGCTATCGGGAGCAGTTCGAAGGGGTGACGCTGATCGTCATGGCGAGCATCGAAGAGATGCTCGACGAAAAGTACCGCCGGGGCAGCCCGGCAACCTGAGGCCCGCTTTGCTCCGCCAATTCTATTCCTTTTTCGCCCTGGTTGCGTCTTGTCTCACGATGGCTTCACCGCTATATCCGACGCACCGAAAAGTAATGTTCTATCAGAGGCATCGCTCGCTTTGGATCCCATGTCTTACAGCGATCAATCAACGAGACTTTGCAAAACGCGCCATTTGTCATTGCGAGGAGGCAAAAGGCCGACGAAGCAATCCCATAAGTTACTGCATTGATGAGATTGCTTCGGGCGGAAGCCCTCGCAACGACTGCGTCGGATTGCTTCGTTGCTCCGCTCCTCGCAATGACAGGAAGGGCAGAAATTCAAAGTCACTCCACGATGGAGGTGATAACGTGATGAAGATTCTAAGGGTGGATCTGCGGCAGGGAACGGTTGCGTTCGAAAATCTCCAGGAGGAGTGGCAATACCTCGGCGGCAGCGCCCTCATCGCGAAGATCCTGAACCGGGAGGTGCCTCCCACGGTGGACCCGCTCGGCCCCGAAAACCACTTTGTCGTGGCCGCAGGCCCTTTGGCGGGCACCGGAGCCCCCCAGCTCGGTCGCATCTCCGTCGGCGCCAAGAGCCCGCTCACGCTGGGCATCAAAGAGTCCAACTCCGGAGGTCCCGCCGCGCAAATCCTCGACCGGATGGGAATTCGCGCCGTTATCTTTCAGGGCGCGCCGCAGGACCGACGATTATACGGC
>JAHIMW010000009.1 GCA_018896355.1 Pseudomonadota bacterium | reverse complement strand
GCCGCATCCCGCCACTGGTAGATCGACTGTTTCCAGTCTCCCACGAGAAAGATCGACTGTTCCCCTTCGGCATGTTCATTCACGGAGCCGAGGATATCCTCGATCAGCGGCCGGAGCAGCTCATACTGGATTTGCGACGTGTCCTGGAACTCGTCGAGGAGCAGATGCGCCGTCCGGTGGAATCCCAGTTCGTAGAGGCGCGCCATGAAGAGCGGCCGGTCGTGGCTGTCAGGCCCGTCAAGGGCAATGAGCTCTTTGGGGATATCATCGAAATAGAGCCGGCCGAGCCGTTCCTTCTCCTCGGTGAGCACTGCGGCTCGCAAGGCGCTGAAGCGCTTGAGAAGGGCGCTGCGCAACCGTTTGGTGTTGACGAGATGCTCGGCGACGAGGCGGCGCATCGGGGGATAGAGCTCCCGCAAGGCGGCGTAGGCGGGCGTCTGGCGGTCGGCGGCGGCCACACGAACGTCCGCCAGATCGGATTTGAGGAAGAGCGCCCGTTTGAGATCCACCGCGGCGAGCGGTTCAAGAAGGGGGTCGACCACCTGCGTGCGTAGAGCCCCCTTCGTCGCCTCCGCGACCGCCTGCACCTGCGCCCGCAACCGCTCATACTCGGTGGCAAGGCGCGCCTGTTTGCCCTTGAGCTCGTCAAGCAGGGCCTCGGGACAGGGCCATGCCTCCAGCGCCTCTTTGCCCTTGTCCAGCGCTTCGATCAACGCCTCTGGCTGCATTTGGAGGATGCGCGCCGCGATCAGGATGCTTTCGATGTCGGCGAGAATGCGCGGATGCTGAAAAAAACGCTCGTCGGCGAGCGCGGTGATGATTGCCTTTTCGTGATCGTCGGCCACCTGCGGCACATAGGCTTCCGTCGAAAGGAACCGGTGGAAGAGCGCATCGATGGTCGAGAAGTGGACCCTGGCGGCCCGCATGATGAGCCGCAGTTTGTCGGCGGGGCTCTCCTCTCCCTTCTCGATGGCTTCGAGGATCCGTTTTTCCATCTCGGCCGCCGCGGCGCGGGTGAAGGTGGAGGCGACAACGAATTCCGTATCCTGCCCGATATGGCAGCGGACCTCCCGGGTCAGACGGAAGGTCTTCCCCGAACCGGCCGAGGCGGTGACAAAGAGGCTTTTCACCATGGGCGGCCTCCCGTCCGGTAGAGATCCGGCTTGAGGCAGAGCGCCTTGTGGGGGCAGTAAGGACAGCCGTTAGCACGGTAGTTGGGGACGAAGCGCTCCAGGGCCAGCATGCCGTCGAGCCGCTGCGCGATGCGCTCCAACGTGGCATCGCAGCCGGCCAAGTCCTCTTCCGCGAGGCGGCCCTCATAATCGCCGCGCACCCTCGGCCGCAGAAAGATATTGGCCGCATCGAGCCGGCCGGGCATCGCCCTCTTATTGTACAGGGCGAGATAGGCATAGATGATCAGTTGAAAACGGTCATCGAAGGTGTCGGCCTCTTCCACCCGGTCGACCAACCGGTCCCTTTCGGAGACCTTTTTCTTTTCTTTATATTTCAGATCGGTGACGAGCTGTTTATCTCCCTGAAGCTGCACGCGGTCGATGCGCCCTTTGAGTTGGTAACGGCCGCCTCCGAAAGGGGCTCTCAGTTCGAGTTCAGTGTCGGTCACCTCATCGGAAAAGAGGAGCGGCCGATCCGTTTCCTTCTCCCATGCGGCGATATCGGCCAGATGGCTCTGGACGATGGCCTTGCGAACGGCCTGGTCCGGGAGTTTCGAACGGAGATCCGCGTCGCTCTCCCAGCTTTCCTCAAATAGTTCGCGCCACCGCTCGGCGGCATGGCGATAAGCCTTCAGTTTGGCGAAGAAGCGGTGGAGGAAATCTCCGATGAGGAGGTTCGCATGCTCCTCGTCTTCAAAGCAGGAGGGGGGTATTACGCCCTGTATGTCTTCAAGGATAAAGCGGCACGGACAGGTGAAAAAGCGCTTCAGTGAACTGAAGGACCAGGTGTGCCGCCGGAGTTGCTCCTTCAGTTCCTCTGTGTTCTCTATGATGAGGCTCCCGGTCGGCACGTGGAACGGCGCCGGAACCATCAGCCGCTTCACCGTTTTTTGGCCAAATTCAGTGGCCAGGAACGAGAAGTGGGGCGACGGCGCCTCGCCGTTTGCCTGGTCATAGAGGGCCGCGATGTGAGCCGTGCGGCCGAAGGAAAGAAACTGCCGCAGGGCGAGATCGTCCGCCTCGTACTGCGTCCGGTGGATGCGCGGCAAATGGATCAGGTTCAGGTAGGGGCCGCTGAAGGGCTTTCGCGGGAAGATGCCGCTGTTCATCGGGAGGATGACGGCGCGTCCATAGGGGATGCCGGTCGCGTCGCCCAGCCCCACCACTTGTATCGGTGCGCTGCGCTTGCCGCGCAGCCGGAGTTTCTTTGCGGCGATGAGGTACTCGGCGAGCGGCGACCACTGATCACCCATCAACGGGCGGAGACGCTCCAGCTCGTCGCACAGTGTGATCGCCCCCTCGAATGCGGAATGGTCGGCCTCGTCGAGTTCGTTCCACCGGGCGGTGAGCTCGGCGACGAGATCCCGCCGCACAGCCGCCAGGCCCTTGCCACTGTGGATCGCCTCGCGCAGGCGGTGCGCCGCCGCGAAGTGGGTAAAGGGGAGCCAGGGCGCAAAGTTGACCAGTCCGCCGAGCAGGCGGAAGAGGAATTCCCAGAGGTAGAACGAGAGCCTCTCGTCCAGGGGCACGATGAACAACTGTTCCGTATCGCTGTACGGCCCGCGTAAAAAGGCGTCGATCTCCCGGGCGAGGATCGCCGGCAGGGCAGCCCGTTCGGCCAGTTCGCTAAAATCAAGTCCCTCACCAGGTTTGCGCCGTTCGGCGACACCGATGCGCCGAACGAGCGACAGGGACGTTTCATATTCGGGCGGCTCTGTCGGCATGTGAGGGCCGAAAAGCGGTGCGTCGACAAAGAGCCGATCGCGCGGGATACGGCTGAAAAAGCGCTGGTTCACCGGGGTCATGAGGGGCAGGCCAACGAAAAATTCGCCATCGCCCGGTGTGAGGTCGGCGAACCGCTCCGCTTCGAACGGCGGATAGAAAAGCCCCTCGGCGGCAAGGCGGGCGCGAAATGCCTCCATCGTCGCAAAGAACCGATCGATCCGGTCGAGCTGCTCGAGACCGATCCGGTCCGGAGCACGCATTTCCCCGTTGCTCACGGAGAACTCGGCGATCGTGGTCAAAAAGGAGAGCAGCCGCTGGGTGTCGGCCGGTGGCAGGGAGCGGCCCTCTTCACGGCACCGAAGGGCATGGAAACGGAGAAAGGCCTCATCCTCCGGCACGGCAATGCGGCCGGTCGCCTCGGCGATACGGTGGGTCCTGTAGTCGTCGAAAGAAAGGATGGTCGGGAGGAGACCACCGATCCGGGTATGGACGAGGTGATGCAAAAAGTCGCGGCCGCGGCCTGTCATAGAAATGGCCGTGAATCCGCTCATGTCCGGGTAATGGGCGTGGAGCCGCTCGATGAGGGCATCTGTGGCCGGATGGAGGTCATCCGGCAGAGGGTTGGGATGGACGATCTTATGGGTCATAGCGACAGATTCCTTCCCGGATTGTATCATGAAAAACTATATCGTCAGCTTCCCGTTGTCGGTATTGTGTTTCAAACCATAATTGATAACGCATTGCTTTTTCACGGCCGGAATATACCAATGTTTCGATCCCTATTCAACAAAATGCTACAGTGATTCAGTATCAACACTTGTATTTGCTATACGTAATATAATCTGATTATCTTATTGATGTTGACATGTTACATTGTGTTTATCATATCCATAAATTCCGGCATCCGTCAACGTGATTTTAATGGCACGCCGTCAAAATCCGCCTTGTCAGGACCATAGATTTCTGATAGCATCACTACACGGTAAAAGTTGAATGCATTCATGCTGGTATTACTGGCGAGACCTTTGAATTTCTCCGTATTCGCTCTAAGTCGTCATTCCCGCGCAGGCGGGAATCCAGTCTTTTCAAGATCTTCTGGATTCCCGCTTTCGCGGGAATGACAAAGCAGGGGTTTTTTTCAAAGCTCTCCCGGTTCGAATCGGCGGAGAGGTTGTTCATGGAGGAAGACCAGTCCATCCGACAGGCGAAGGAGGTGCTCCAGCTTGAGGCGGAAAGCATTCTTCAACTGATCGATCGGGTGGGAGAGGATTTTTCGCGGGCGGTCGAACTGATCTACCGCTGCACGGGGCGGGTGATCGTCGCCGGGATCGGCAAATCGGGTCTGATCGGCAGAAAGGTGGTGGCGACACTGACCAGTACCGGGACGCAGGCCCTCTTCCTCCATCCCGTCGAGGGCCTCCACGGGGATCTGGGGATCGTTACAAAAGACGATGTGCTGGTCGCCATCTCCAACAGCGGTGAAACCGACGAACTGAACATGATCGTCGACAGCATCCGGGCCATCGGCGTGCCGCGTATCGCCTTTACCGGCAACCTCTCCTCGACCCTGGCCCGCTTCTGTGACATCGTGATCGATGTCGGGGTGGCCAAAGAGGCCTGCCCTTTCGGTCTCGCTCCGACATCAAGCTCCACAGCCGCCCTGGCAATGGGTGACGCGCTGGCCGTTGCGCTGATCCATCGCCGGAATTTCCAGGAGAAGGATTTTTTCAAATTTCATCCCGGCGGAAGCCTCGGCTCCCGACTCCGTGCCAAAGTTCGAGACGTCATGATCCACGGCAGCCGGATCCCCCGCGTCGATATCGATGCGACGATGCTCGACGCCGTCCGGGAGATGGATGAAACAAACAAGGGGTTTGTTCTCGTCACCGACGTCGCGGACAAGCTTCTCGGGATCTTGACCGACGGCGATGTCCGCCGTCTCGTCCGCACCGGCCTCGATTTCCGCAATCAACGGATCGACACCCTGATGACCCGTTCCCCCAAATCCATTCGCGATAACATCTCCGTAGCCCTGACCATCGAAACGATGCAGCGGATGGAGATCACCACACTCGTGGTCACCGACGATGAGAACCGCATCAAGGGGTATGTCCACCTCCATGACATCCTGGGCCGGGGGGGAACCCTGAAGATGACGCTATCGGAATAGTCCATCCCCGCCATCGGCGTCCGCTTGCTCCCCTCAATTCCCTCCCGTCAAGGGAGAGGAAGAAAAGCAGTAGCCCGCCAGGGGATGGGAAAATTCACTATTTTACGAGGTCATCAAGAATGAGCCGCTGACAGGCAGCGACCACATCCGGGTCGTACCGGAAACCGCTGTGCTTTGTGATGGCCGCCAACGCCTCGTCCATGGGCAGCGCGTTTCTGTAACTCCGGTGGACGGTCAAATTGTCCAGGGCGCCGGCAACGGCCAGAACCCTCGCTTCGATGAGAATGGCTTCTCGCTTGAGCCCCTGCGGGAATCCGGAGCCGTCAAAGCACTCCCGATGCTGGAGAATGATGTCGGCAATCGGCCAGGGAAATTCGATCTTCTTCAGGGCGTCATGGCCGGCCTGGGGGTAGCCTTGATACAGGGTCAACTTGATCCCCTCCAGCCGGTTGGTGTCCTGGAGAAATTCGGGGGGAACATTCATCAGGCCGATATCATAAACGGCCGCCGCCAGCTCAATCCCCTGCACCTGAAAATCGGACAGACCCATCTCCCGGGCGATCGCGGAGGCCAACGCCGCTACACGCCGATGGTGACCGGGGGCATAGGGGCCCTTTTTTTCTATCGTTTCAGAGAGGACGTCGATGGTCCCCTTCAGGTTTTTCTCCAGCGTGGCATGGCTTTCCTGAAGACTCGCCTCCGCCTTCTTACGCACGGTGATTTCCTGCTCCAGCGCCCGGTTGCTTTCTTCCAAAGCCAGCATCTTCTCTTCCAGCTTGCGGATCAGGGCCTCGTTGTACAGCTTGTAATAGTCCGTTTCTTCATGGGCGGGCTGTACGGGTGCGACCGGCCGGCCGGTCTCGCGCCCTTCAATGACCTGTCGTATCAGGGCTGTGAACGCTTCCGAATCCTGGGGCTTGACGATGAAGCGCGCGGCCCCCAGGCTCAAGGCCAGTTCCTCGTCGCTGGGATCGGTGTAGGTGGCGGTGTAGAAGACGAAGGGGATAAGTTGCAGCCGCTCATCCTTTCTCCACTCGCGACACAGGGCAAAACCGTCCATCACCGGCATCAGGACGTCGGAGATAACGATGTCCGGAGGAGTGCGACGGGCCTGCTCCAGCGCCTTGACGCCGTTTCCGGCCGTCAGCACATCGTAACCTTGCCCCTTCAGCATGGTCTGAAGCAGGTACAGGTTCTGTTCATTGTCGTCGACGATCAGCGCTTTTTTCATAACGCATCCCCCAATCATTCCCTGTCACTGCGGCAATTCATATCCCTTTTCCCTGAACATCCGCAGGCAGACGTCCGCCGCATCGGCATCGTAAAGGGTTCCCTTGTTCTTTTCGATTTCGGTAAGGGCCGCATCAATCCCCAGCGCAGCGCGGTAAGGCCTGTGGGAGGCCATGGCCTCCACCACGTCGGCAACCGTGAGGATGCGTGCCTCCATGAGAATGTCATCCCCTTTCAGATTTCTTGGATAACCGGAGCCGTCCATACGTTCATGGTGCTGGCGGACAATCTCGGCCAGCGGCCAGGGAGATTCAACATTCTTCAGCATCTCGAATCCTCTTTGGGCATGTGCTTTAATCAGGGCAAACTCGATTTCCGACAGCTTCGTCGGCTTCGACAATATCTCCGCGGGAATCGATATTTTCCCAATGTCATGTATGGAACCGGCCATCCGGATGGCGTCGATTTTATCCTGGGGCAATCCCATTTCGGTGGCGATGGCGCGGGCAAGATCCGCAGACCGGACCTGGTGACCGGAGGTATAGGGATCCCTTGCCTCCACGGTGGACACCATGACCTGGATGGTCGTGTTCACTGCCTTCCTCAGGCTCTCAAGGGTCTGTTGAAGTTTCTCCTCCGCCTGCTTGCGCTCGGTCACGTCCGCAAAAAAGCCCGCAACGCATTCCCGACCATGGATGATGGTGGCGGCAGCGGTAATGTCAGCATAGAAAACTGTGCCGTCTTTCCGCAGGCACGGAAGTTGGGGAGCCAGCGCCTTCTCACCTGGGCGCTGAAGGTCGAACGTGGTCTTTACATGGTCCAGCGAGTCCTCCGGGTGAATGTCCGCTATACCCAACTGCTGTAACTCTGTCTTTGAATATCCGAGCATCCGGCAGATGGACGGGTTGGCATAGATAAACCGCCCCAGTTCAAGATCGACTATCAGGATGCCATGGATGCTTCCCTCGAAAAGCACCCGGTACCTTTCTTCCGACTCCCGCAGTGTCGCCGTGCGATCCGCCACGCGCTGTTCCAGCTCAGCGTGCGCCCTTTGCAGCGCCTCTTCAGCTTGCTTGCGCCTGGTGATGTCTTTGATTACCCCGTCGTACGATACGAGCCTCCCCCCGGCGTCCAGATTCAGGACGGGCGTATCGCTTACCCAACGAACCTGCCCGTCTTTTCGCACGATGCGGTGCTCGATCGGCTCAGGATGCCTCCCCGACAGGATGATATTAATGGCTTCCTTGACATGATCACGGTCCTCCGGCTCGATCATGTTGATCCAGAGATAGGCATCGGCCGCAAACTCCTCGACCCTGTATCCCGTCACCGCCTCGCACGCCGTCCCGTGGATGGTCTGTACGACCCGGCCATCCCGGACGAGGCAGGTGTAAACATAATCGGTCAGCCCTTCGGTGATCCGCCGGTAGCGCTCCTCGCTCAGCCGCAACTCCTGCTCCAGCCGCCTGCGGTCGGTAACCCTACAACGATACATAATGTCAAAGCTCCAACGCAGCCAGTTTTCGTTTCCGATGCGAGAGATAGGCACGATGGTTCTTCATCTGTATCCATGAGACAAGGTAAATGAGATCAAGAACATTGAACTTTTTCATGGGCAACACGGCGCTGATGAGCAGCCTAAGCTGCGACAGCGTAATAGCTGGTGCTTTTTTTCCCCAACCGGATTCTCATGTGCCAG
>JAHIMW010000104.1 GCA_018896355.1 Pseudomonadota bacterium | reverse complement strand
GTAGCCGTCGATGAACCAGAGCAGGCGCCCCTCCGGCGAGATGACGAGATAGGGGTCGTTGTCCAGGTTCGCAAAGGGGGCGATCATGGAGACCCTCTCGCGGACGTTGCGGTGGTAGACAATGCGGCTTTCGGAGGTGATGTCGTCCGAAAGGAGCATCGTGATGGAACCGAAACGGACCGCAAAGATCAGTTTCCTCCAGAAGGAGAGAGGAACGCCTCCCTTTCCCTCGTAGCGGGAGTATACGTTCTTGTCGCCCACGGGGTAGTCGAACTCCGGCATTTTGGTCTTCACGAAGACATATTCGTTTGAGTTCTCCCCGAAGTAGATCTCCGGGCGGGTGACTTTGACGGGCGTCGTCGAGACGGGAGGGATGTCCTTGATGAAGAATTCCGGGAGCCCCTCGGGGGAGATGCGGTTCACGGGGCCCATGACGACGCCGTAGCCGTGCGTATAGGCGAGATGTTCGTTGACCCAGGTCCTAGACGGCAGCGCCGGATAGGAGATCTCCCGCGGGGAGAGCATCACCTGCCTGTATTCGCCGTTGATCGTGTAGCGGTCGTTGTCGACGCCGGTGAACTTGTAGTAGGTCCGCATCTCCTGGAGCTGGCCGTAGGTCTGCAAGAGCGGCGCATGGTCCCAGAGCCGGATGTTCTTCACGGTCAGGTTGTTCTTCTCCAGGTCTTTCGCGGTCAGATTATCCTCCGTTTGGAACTCCTTCTCCTCGATCTGGGTCAGCCCGTAGGCAAGACGCGTATAGCGGATGTTTCTCTCCAGGTAAGGCGTCTCGGCGACGATCTCGTTCGGGATGACCTGAAATTTCTGGATGATGGATGGATAGATCCCCCGGCCGAGGACGGAGACGGCGATGAGAAGGAGAACCGCCGCCGCCGGAATCCGCCAGTCGGACTTAAAGGCGAAGAAGATCGCGGCGAGCCCAGCGAGGGCGTAGAGCCCCATCATCAGTTTCAGGACCCAGAGCTGGGTGGTCACGTCGGTGTAACCCGGGCCGAAAACCACCCCCCGTTTCGTAAAGAGGAGCTCGTTGAGGTCAAGCCAGGCGCCGAAGACGCCCCAGAAAAAGAAGAGGGAAACGAGAAGCGCGAGATGAACGCGCGCCGCCGGGGCGATCTTCCAGATCCGGGGCGGGATGAACAGAAATGAACGCCGGATCAGATAGATGAACCCCGTGGCAGCCACCGTCACCATCAGGACGAACTTCAGCCAGCCGTAGATGTGGAGCAGGAACGGGAACTGGAAGACGTAGAAGCCGATATCCTTCTGGAAAAGCGGGTCGGAGACGCCGAAAGGGGAGGGGTTCCGGAAGAGGAGAAGGTTTTCCCACTGGGCGGAGCCGTTTGCGGCGGCGAAAATGGCGAACAGGAGGGCGCCGAGGGGGATCAGGATCTTGAGGAGGCCCGGCTCCATCTCCTGCAGGGGGATGCGGAACCCTGCCGCACCCGCCTCGTAGCCGAAGAGGGGTACCCGCGACAGGCGAATCGCGATCAGGAGATTGCCGCAGAGAATGATGAAGAAGCCCGCCCCGAATATGGCGCCGGTTTTGATCTTTGCCAGGAGGGTTACGGTGAAGATCGTCTGATAACCGACCTCCTGGAACCAGAACCACTCGGTGATCAGGCCGATGATTCGCGTCAGGATCATGAACAGAACCAGTGCGGCGACTAAGAGGATGACCCCTTTCATCTGCCTAACTTGGGTCTGGGGTGTGCGGATGATGGTCATGTCTGGTTCTCCTTGGTTTCTCCGGACAGGGCCTTCCGGTATGAGTTCATAAGATCTTTTTTCGAGACGCCGTGGTCGATGAAATCCCAGGGCAGAATCTCATCGGTTTCCTTCCGGCGGTAGACGTAGAAATCGGCGTTTACGTTCACCTCGCGAAACGCGCGGGCCCAATTGCCGCCGAGGCGATGGACAGCCAGCAGGAGTCTTCCCGTCTGCCTGTCCCCGAGGGCGAGCAGGGCCTGGATGTAATTCCATTTCGGCAGATCATGCGTAACCCGGACCGCCTTCTCACTGCGCAGACCGTCCCTGATTCGCCTCACTCTCCTGCGGACGACGGCGGCATCCTCCAGCGGATGCCACTGAAAAGGGGTCGCGGCCTTCGGGATAAACTGGTTGATCCCCAGCGTCAGGCGCCGGAAACCTTTCTTCCCTGAAGACGTTCTCCGGGCGTGGTGTTCCATCCCCTTGACCAGCCGGATGATCGCCTCCACATCCTCGTCCGTCTCCGTCGGCAGGCCGACCATGAAGTAAAGCTTCACCCGCACGATATCATATTCCATCAGTTTTTCAACAGCGGAAAAGATCTCCTCTTCGGTGATCCCCTTGTGGATCACATCCCGGAGACGCTGGGAGCCGGCCTCGGGGGCGAGGGAGATGGTCTCCACGCTTGTTTCTTTGAGGATGGCCATCATTTCAGAGCTGATCCGGTCGATGCGGAGGGAACCGATGGCCACTTTTCCCCCCCGTTCCAGGATGGAGCGGCAGAGGGGAAGGAGGGCCGGATGGTCCGAGACGGCTGTTCCCAGAAGGCCGATTGCTTTCCCCTTTTCGAGGCCCCGCCGGAAGGAAGGCTCAAGCGCCGCAGCGCTCCGGAACCGGACGGGTCGGCAGACAAAGCCGGCGGCGCAGAAACGGCAGCCCCGACCACACCCCCTGCTGACCTCCGTGAGGTACATTCCCCCGAGCTCCGTACCTTCGGTGATGATCCCCTGTTCGGTTGGAAAGGCGTCGAGATCGGCGGCCCACGGCCGGACGATCCGCCGGGGAAAGGCGGGATCGAGGGGTTCGCGGGCGGTGATGCGGCCGTCCTCCCCGGTGGTCACCTGGTAAAACCGGGGGACGTAGGCCCCCGTGATCTCCTTCTGTATCCGGGCGAGGAGGGCTTCCCGCGGAAGATCCCGTCGGAGGGAGGCCGCCAGATCGAGAAATCCGGGGAGAATCGCTTCGCCTTCGCCGAGGAGATAGAAATCGAAGAAGTCGGCGAGAGGTTCGGGGTTCAGGGTGACGGCGATGCCGCCTCCGATGACGAGCGGATCCCTCTCCCCCCGGGCCTTGGTTTCGACGGGAATTCCCGCCATCTCCAGGATCCGGAGGACCTGGGGATAATCGTTTTCAAAGGAGAGGGAAAAGGCGATGATATCGAAGTCGGCAAGGGGCCGCTGCGACTCGATGCTGATCAGAGAGGCGCCGTCGGCATGGAGTTGCTCATCGCCGGGTTCGGGGAGAAAGACCCGTTCGCACAGAGAGGCGGGGTGGCGGTTGATGAGGGCGTAAACGGCCTGAAACCCGAGGTTGGACATCCCCGTCCGGTAAAGGTTCGGATAAGCAAGGCAGACCGTCAGTGCCTCCCCCCAG
>JAHIMW010000103.1 GCA_018896355.1 Pseudomonadota bacterium | reverse complement strand
TTTGCCCATCTTCGATCTGATCCGACGGGTGGGAAACGTCGATGAATACGAGATGCTACGGGTGTTCAACATGGGGATCGGCATGATCATCATCGTGGCGGAAAAGGACCAGGAGGAGATCATGGAGCGGTTGGAGAAGTTGGGCGAGAAGGCGTATGCCCTCGGGACGATTGAAAAGAAGGAAAACAATCAACCGACGGTCTCCTTCATATAGCAACACGGCAGCGGTTGGAAAACCCAAGCAGCATTTGCGGTGCGGACGGGCAACGGTGATGATGAAAAAAATTCCGGTAGGTGTTCTCGTTTCGGGAAGCGGTTCCAATCTTCAGTCTCTGATCGATCATATCGAGGCCGGAAAGCTGGATGCGGAAATCCGCGTTGTCCTCTGCAACAACGCCGACGCCTACGCGCTGGAACGGTGCCGAAAACATTGCATCCCGGCGCGCGTGGTCGACCATCGCGAATTCGCCTCCCGAGAGCTTTTTGATCGATGCATGATCGAGATCCTGAATGCCTGTGGGGTAACGCTGGTCGTCATGGCTGGGTTCATGCGGATTCTCTCTCCGGAATATTTTCGGGCCTTTCCGCTGCGGATCATGAACATCCATCCGGCGCTTCTCCCCTCCTTCCCGGGAACCCACGTTCAGCAGAAGGCCTTGGATTACGGCGCCCGATTTTCAGGGTGTACCGTTCATTTTGCGGACGAAGGGGTCGATTCGGGTCCGATTATCATCCAGGCCGTGGTTCCGGTTTTCGATGAGGATACAGTAGAGAGCCTTGCCGAGCGGATCTTGAAGGAAGAACACCGAATTTATCCCCAGGCTGTACAGTACTACGCGGAGGGCAGAATCGAGATCGCCGGCCGCCGGGTCCGGATCCGGAACGGCTGCGCGGCAACGGAAAAGGCGCTGCACAATCCGCCTCTGACCTTTTAGTCTTTGAGGACACGATGCGGCATCATGTCCCCGTGCGGCGCTTTTGATCTATTTTCCATCCTAATCGGTCCAGGTATGCATGATACGCTCATCATAGGTCGGGATTTGAGTTCCCTGATAGCCGCCGTGACATCCATTCGACAGGGGCGGGAGACGGTTCTCATCATGGAAGGGGATACCGAGATGGCGCATCAGGAAGGGGGATACCTTTTTCCGTTCGATCCGCGCCCCGTTTCGGGTCTTGCGGATCAGCAACTGGTTTCCAGTTTTTTCCACGACCCTTCATCGCCTATTGCCGATGAACCCGCCATATCTCCGATGAATCCGGCGTTTCAGGTGATCCTCCCCGGCCACCGGGTGGACCTGTTCCCGAATCAGGAGCAGCTGATCGGTGACCTGATCCGTGAATTTCCCGATCAGAAACGGGAGATCAAACGTTTCTATCGGGCCGTCGCGAAAGCCGGTCGCCTGATCGAGTGTCGGCTCGAGGAAGACGCGGCCGGCGGCCCCTTTGATGGTAAGATATTCCTGCGCCGTCTGGCACGTTTCCCCGCAGAACTCGCGGCGCGTTATTCCCTGGTCCTCCCGGGGGGTGGTAAGGCTATGGCATTCCGAAGAATCATTCAAGCCCAGCTAAAGTTTCTGTCCCACCTGACCATGGATGACGATCAGCTTCCACTGTCCGCGGCTTATCTCCTTTCCCTCCCCTCGCGGGGTCTTTTCTATCCACAGGGGGGGGTGAACGCGTGGATGTCTCGGCTCCGTCGTGCTTTTACCGACCACGGCGGCATCCTCTGCGAGGGGTGTTCGGTCATCCGTATGGAGACAAAGCCGGAAGTCATTGTCGATCTGGAAATGGCAGGGTCGTCCTCAACCCTGCGCGGCAGGAAGCTTATCGTCAGCGCACAGTGGGAAAAACGGGATCTGCTGCTTCCGGTGCGAAAGAGGTTTTTCCGAAGGTTCCGTTGTTTTGATTCCATCCTGCCCGCAGGGTATCCCTTTTACCTTCATATGGGCGTTCGTGAAGAGGGGCTCCCTGAAAAAATGGCGGCGTATGCCGTTGTGGTCCGGGATGGAGACGGTGTCGTGACGGATCGGGACCTCGTCTTCCTCGAAACAAGCCTTCCGGGGGAAACGGAGCGAGCCCCCGAGGGCCGGAGAGCGATCGCGGCCACGGTTTTTCTGGCTGATTCGCCGCTGCGGCTCAATGATCAGGAACTGAAGGAAGCGGCAACGAACATCATCGATTCCCTGGAGGGATTCCTGCCCTTTCTGCGGGAGAATATCGATTATCTCCATGTTGATAAGTCCATCGCAATCTCGCGCCGTTATCAGGAAATGGCCAACCGGAAATACCGGACCCCCAAGCGGCCGTTTTGGGGAATGACGACCCTCTCTCCCGAAACCCGGATCCCGAATGTGCTGCTGACCGGCGCCATTTTGAGAGCAGGTCTTGGTTTCGAGGGAGAAATCATCGCTGGAATCGATGCCGCCATGAGGGCAGGAAGAGAGGTTTAACATCATGCATAAAGAAATTCCTTATGATTTTACCATTCAGAACCTGGGGGAATGCACCATCCCATCCCCCATAAACGTCAGCTATTTTACGCCGGATACCAAAAGGATACTGTTCAATATCTATCTCGATCAGAATGCTGGTGGGGACACCTTGCCGCAAGGTGTCCCCGGAATACCTCTTTCCCTCGAGGTGGCGGGGCCGCGCGAGAAGATCTTTTTCGATCCCTCCAAAACCAAAGCCGCCATTGTCACCTGCGGCGGCCTCTGTCCCGGGATCAACGATGTAATCCGATCGCTCGTGATGGAACTCTATCACCGATACGGCGTACGGAATACCATAGGCATCCGGTATGGCTTCCAGGGTCTGATTCCAAAATTCCGCCATCCAACCGTGGAGTTAACGCCGGATATGGTCAAGGACGTCAATACCATCGGAGGGTCGATCCTCTCCTCGTCCCGTGGGCGCCAGGACATCGGCGAGATGACGGATGCCCTCAAGCGGATGAATACGGATCTCCTGTTTTGCGTGGGGGGAGACGGGACGATGAGGGCGACCGAATGCATCACCCAAGAGATCACGCGCCGGGGTCTCAATATCGGCGTGATCGGCGTTCCGAAGACCATTGACAACGACCTCAACCTGATTCAGAAGACATTCGGCTTCGATACGGCGATTTCCGAATCGGTCAAGGCCCTTCAATGCGCCCATGTCGAGGCCAAGGGCGCCCCCAACGGGATCGGCCTGGTCAAGATCATGGGACGCCAGTCGGGCCACATTGCCGCCGGCGCCGCCTTGGCGCAGACCGATGTCAATTTCGTCCTGATCCCCGAAGTTCCCTTTGATCTTGAAGGGGAGAAGGGTTTTCTCAGGGCCGTCGAGAAGCGTCTGCGGGAGAGCTCACACTGCGTGATTCTGGTGGCCGAGGGGGCGGGGCAGGAGCACATCCGTCAGGAGGGTCAGATACCGGAAACTGATGCCTCGGGAAATCCCCGCCTGCTCGATATCGGGATCTTCCTGAAGGCAAGAATTGAAGATTATTGCAATAAAATCGGCATGGAGACCAACCTGAAATACATCGATCCCAGCTATACGATTCGCAGCGTTCCGGCAAACGCCAGCGACAGCATGTACTGCGGCGCCCTCGGACAATATGCGGTTCACGC
>JAHIMW010000102.1 GCA_018896355.1 Pseudomonadota bacterium | reverse complement strand
TGATTATCTCATCAGCCATGACCTCCTCAAGGAGGACGACCTGGACAGCGCCTGGGAAGATTCACGCGAAGCGAAGGAAACCATTGAAGATTTCATCATGAGGAAATACAAGGTCCCGCGGGAGGATGTCGGCCGCTCCTTCGAAGAATTTTTCCGCTGCAAGTTCGTCCCGTTCTCGGACAAACTGCCGATCCCGGGCGATCTGCTGGTCAACCTGAAGAAGGACTATCTCCGCCGGGAACTGTGGGTCCCGCTGGAAAGAAAAGAAGGGATCATCCGCATCATCGTGGATGATCCGAACAACATCCTGAAACGGGACATGATCGAAAACCTCTTGAAGACCAAGGCGGTCCGCTACGACGTCTCCCTTCCGGACGATATCATCAAATTCATCAACCACTTCTATCTGTCCCCCGGAGACGAGTCATCCCTGACCGATATGCTCGGCAAACTGGAGGAGGAGGAGCAACCGCAGGAGGAGGAGGGAGAGGTTGTCACCGAATCGGACAGCGTCATCATGCAGCTCGTCAACAAGATCATCCTCGAAGCGCAGGCCAAACGCGCCTCGGACATCCACATCGAACCCAACGTCGCGAAAAAGAACGTCGAGGTCCGCTACCGGGTCGACGGCGACTGCGCCATCTATCAGACCCTCCCCTACAGCTACCGCGCGGCGGTCATCTCCCGCATCAAGATCATGTCGAACCTCGACATCACGGTCCGGCGTCTTCCCCAGGACGGCAAGATCAAGTTCAAGAAACCGGGCGGCGACGAGCTCGAACTTCGGGTGGCCACGATCCCGACCCAGGGAGGGGTGGAGGATGTGGTGATGCGGCTCCTGGCCACGGCCGGGGATGCCCTGCCCCTCACCTCGATGGGGATGTCGGCGCGCAATTTCCGGGAACTTCGGGCTATCCTGGACAAGCCCTACGGGATGGTCCTCGTCGTCGGCCCCACCGGCTCCGGCAAGACGACCACGCTGCACGCCGCCCTCCACGAGATCAACACCCCGGACCGGAAGATCTGGACGGCCGAGGATCCCGTGGAGATTACCCAGTACGGGCTCCGCCAGGTCCAGGTCCAGTCGAAGATCGGCTTCGACTTCGCCTCCGCGATGCGCGCGTTCCTCCGGGCCGACCCGGACGTGATCATGGTGGGCGAGATGCGTGATTTCGAAACGGCCAAGACCGGCGTCGAGGCGTCGCTGACGGGCCACCTCGTCTTCAGCACGCTGCACACGAACAGCGCCCCGGAAACCATCGTCCGCCTCCTGGACATGGGGATCGACCCGCTCAATTTCGCCGATGCTCTCCTCGGCATCCTCGCCCAGCGCCTCGTCCGGACCCTCTGCAAGAAGTGCAAGGAGGCCTACCACCCCGACCAGAAGGAATTCGACGAGATCCTTCAGAGTTACGGCGAGGAGCCGTTCCTGAAACTGAACATCCCCTACGATGACAAGTTCACGCTCTTCAAGCCGAAGGGGTGCGACATCTGCGGCAATACAGGATACAAGGGCCGGATGGGGATCCACGAGCTGATCGTCGCCACGGACGGCATGAAACGGCTCATCCAGAAGCACGAGCCGGTCGAGGTGATGCGGGATCTGGCGATGGAGCAAGGGATGACGACCCTGCTGCAGGACGGCATCTTCAAATCGATTCAGGGCGTCACCGACTTCAAGCAGGTTCGCAGGGTCTGCATCAAATAGAGCCCCCCATAAAAAGTTAGGAGTGAGGTGTGAGGTGAAAAACACTCCTCACTCCTCACTCCTCACTCCTCACTCCTCACTCCTGACGCCTCAGAGCGGAAGCGATGTCCGCGATCAGCCCTTTTCCAGCCTCTGCTTCCAGTCGCTGAGGTGGTGCAGCGCATCGAGCGGTGTCAGGTTCATCGGATCGAGGCTTCTGATTTCTTCAAGGATCGCATCACCTTCTCGGACAAACAGGCTGAGTTGATTGGCATTCTTCCTGTCAGCCTTCCGGCCGCGGGCGATCTTCGGCATCCCGGCCTCGTCGAGTTCTCCCTTCTCCAGGTTGCGGAGGATCTCCTTCGCCCGGGTGATCACCTCGGCCGGCACCCCGGCGAGCCGCGCCACCTGGATGCCGTAACTCCGGTTGGTCCCCCCCTCCATGATCTTCCGGAGGAAGATGATTTTTTCTCCCCATTCCCGGACGGCGATGTTGAAATTCCGGACCCCCTCCTTTGTGGCGGCGAGTTCCGTCAGCTCGTGATAGTGGGTGGCAAAGAGCGTCCGTGCGCCGAGCGACGGGGCGTCGTGAATGTACTCCGCCGTCGCCCAGGCGATGCTGAGGCCGTCGAAGGTGCTTGTTCCACGCCCGACCTCGTCCAGGATGATGAGGCTCCGCTTCGTGGCGTGCCGGAGGATTTCCGCCACCTCATTCATCTCCACCATGAAGGTGCTCTGCCCCCGCACCAGGTTGTCCGCCGCGCCGATCCGGGTGAAGATCCGGTCGACCACGCCGATCCGCGCCCGGGCCGCAGGGACAAAACTCCCCATCTGGGCCATCAGAACGATCAGCGCGACCTGCCGGATGCAGGTCGATTTCCCGGCCATGTTGGGACCGGTGATGATCAGAAAGCGGTTTTTCTCCAGATCGAGCAGAACATCATTGGGGACGAAACCGGTCCCGCCGGCCTGGCGCTCCACGACCGGATGACGGCCGTCCGTGATTGCGATGGCATCCTCGATGTCCACCACGGGGCAACAGTAGTTGTAGCGCTCCGCCACCTCGGCAAGCGACGCGATGGCGTCCAGATCGGCGATCCGCGCCGCCGTCTGCTGTATCCGGCGGATCTCACCCGCAATCCGGCCCCGGATCTCGACAAAGAGATCGTACTCCCTGGCCTGCCGCTTCTCCTCCGCATGGAGTACCGTCTCCTCATATCCCTTCAGCTCTTCGTTGATGTACCGCTCCGCATTGACCAGCGTTTGCTTCCGGATGTATTCGGCGGGGACCAGCC
Organism: Pseudomonadota bacterium; assembly: GCA_018896355.1. Taxonomy (GTDB): domain Bacteria; phylum Desulfobacterota; class Syntrophia; order Syntrophales; family UBA5619; genus UBA5619. The sequence goes on along the minus strand of JAHIMW010000102.1, from coordinate 1,582 downwards.
GGGCGTTCGCCTTCGTGACCTCGATGTAGTATCCGAAGACGCTGTTGAATCCGACCTTCAGGGAGTGAATGCCGGTCCGCTGCCTCTCCTTCTCCTCCAGCGCGGCGATCCATTTTCTGCCGTCCCGCATGATCACAATCAGTTGGTCAAGCTCCGTATCATACCCCTCCCGGATTATCCCTCCTTCTCGGATCGTGAGCGGCGGATCATCCACAATCGCGCCTTCGATCAGTAGCCGTAGGTCCGGCATCTCGTCGATGCCGTTGCAAATCGCCCGCAGAAGAGGGGCTTCGCACCCTGTGATCGCGTCGCGGAGCGCGGGCAGAATCTGAAGCGAGGTCCGGAGAGCGGTGAGATCCCTGCCGTTGGCGAGCCCGACGGCGATCCGGCTTCCGAGACGCTCCAGATCGTAAACGGATTTCAGAATCCCCCGGAGCGACTCCCGCAGAAGATTCTCCTCCCGGATCTCGGAAACGGCAGCAAGCCTCTCCCGGATCCGGATCGGATCGCAAAGCGGGTGGTTCAGCCACCAACGGAGCCTCCTCCCACCGAGAGAGGTGACCGTCTCGTCCAGGACGTGAAAGAGAGACCCGCTCTTTTTCCCCTCGGCGATCGTGCTGAAGAGTTCGAGATTCCGTTTGGCAACCTCGTCTAACAGCAGATGGGCGCCGCTTTCATACCGGGTCAGCTCGTTGATGTGGTCGAGGCGGTCCTTCTGCGTCTCCGTCATGTAGGCAAGCACGGCGCCGGCCGCCGCCGCCGCGGCCGGATGGGATTCGAGGGCGATTCCCGACAGCTTTTCCTCCGGGAAATGGCCGCGCAGAAGGGCGACTGCCGACGCCGGATCGAAACGGTCCGGAGGCAGGCGGTTGATCCGACAGCGCTCCCCTTCCCCGGCGACGGACCGGATCAGTTCGTCATCCCGAAAGTCTTCCGGAATGAGGATTTCTCGGATCGGAAGTCCCGCCGTCTCCGCACGGAAAAACTCCCGTTCCTCAGCCTCGGCGACGCGGAATTCCCCGGTGGAGATGTCGACGAAGGCCAGGGCGAAGCGGCCGCCCCGGACAGTCAGCGCCGCAAGGTAGTTGTTCTCCTTGGCATCGAGATTTTCCGTGTCGAGGACAAGGCCGGGGGTAACCACGCGGGTCACCTCCCTTTTCACCACACCCTTGGCGGCTTTCGGATCCTCCATCTGCTCGCAGACGGCCACCTTGAACCCTTTTTCGATCAGTTTTGCGATGTAGGATGATGCCGCATGGTAGGGAAAACCGCAAAGGGGGATGGCGTCCTCCCGGTTCTTGTTCCGCGATGTCAGCGTGATCTCGAGAACACGCGATGCGGTCACGGCGTCCTCGAAGAACATCTCATAGAAGTCGCCCATCCGGAAGAAGATGATACAGTCGGGGTAGCGTTCCTTCACCTCCAAATACTGACGCATGGCCGGCGTCAGGTCGTTCACTCCCATTGATCGCTCCCTGTAAAAAGCAAGTGGAGACCTTTGAAAATCTACCCTTTACGGTCACCCCGGCGAAAGCCGGGGTCCAGAACAGGTTGAAATGACTAGACATAATGGCTGACAGTT
>JAHIMW010000008.1 GCA_018896355.1 Pseudomonadota bacterium | reverse complement strand
CGAAGCTCCGGGACGAGGCATCCGCCCTCGATTTCGCGATCCAGCGGGAGCTGGATTCGATTCACTATTACCGGGAGATGCGGGAACTGCTACCGGCAGACCGGCGGGACGCGATCGAAAGGATCATCGACGAAGAAAAGGAACATTTCATGAGGCTCTCGACAATGAAGAAGCGCCTGGGGTGCTGATCGGAGACCAACCACGATGAAAACATATGAAGGCGCAATCATCTGCTGTGATCGGGAAAATCATGCTTACCGATACCTTGTGGAAGACAAAGGTCGGATTCTTCATGTGGGAAATGAGCTTCCCGCGGCTTATCAAGGCGCCCCGAGGGAGGTTCTGGGTGAAAGGGCCCTTCTTCCCTGCTTCGGGGACACACACCTGCACTTTGCATCCTACGCCTTGTTCAACGCGGGTCTTGATGTGCGCCATGCGCGGAGCCTGCCGGAGATGTGCGGGCATATCCAAAAATTCACAACGAAAAACAACGACAAGATCATCATGGGATTCGGGGCCTCCACCCACTCCGTCAGGGAAAAGAGGCTGATATCCAGGGACGAGCTCGATCAGGCATGCCCGGACAGGGCGCTCTTCATAGTCAAGTATGACGGCCACGCCTGCATCCTGAACAGCAAAATGATAGCGATGTTGCCGGATAAAGTGAAATCGTTGCGGGGCTGGCATGAAAACACGGGGGAGATGAACCAGGAGGCCTTTTTTGCAACCACCGATTTCATCACCAAAAAAGTCTCCCTGCCGCGGACCCTCCGGAACATGCTTCAGGCGGTTGATGCAATGGCGGAAAAGGGGATCGGAATGATGCACACCGTATCCGGCGTCGGTTTCCCGCTCGATCTGGATGTGACCCTGGAGACGATCTTTGGAAAGGGGCTCGACAGCGGTTTTCAAACCCGACTCTTCTTCCAGACCATGAATCTCGACAAGATCCGGAAGAGAAAGCTTCCCCGGGTGGGTGGATGCTTTGCCACGGCCTTGGACGGCTGCTTCGGCAGCGAGGATGCGGCGCTGAGACAGCCGTACACCAACCATCCTCAAAATCGCGGCATCCTCTTCCACAGCGATGAAGAGGTGATTCAATTCGCGAAACGGGCCAACCGCGAGGGGTTGCAGATCGAGATGCACGCGGTCGGCGACGCGGCCTTCGATCAGGCGGTTATGGCCATCGCGGCCGCCCTGAAGGATTTCCCCCGACAGGATCACCGACACGGGATCATCCACGCCTGCCTTCCCACCGAAGATGGGCTTCAAAAGTGCGCCGACCTCGGCATTCAGATCCCGCTGCAACCCGCCTTTCTGATGTGGGATCTGGAACCAGTCGATTTTCTGCAGAGCATCCTGGGGAATCGGGCGGAGAGAATCTCTCCGTTAAGAAAGATAACCGATATGGGCATCGTCCTGAGCGGCGGCTCCGACGCCCCCTGTACGCTGCCGGATCCGATCGTCGGCATCCATGCCGCCTGCAACCATTATGTTCCCGAACAGTCCCTCACGATTCCGGAGGCGCTGAAACTGTTCACCTGGAATGCAGCCTGGACCACTTTCGATGAAAAGGAGCGCGGCAGTCTGGAGACGGGGAAAACGGCCGACATGGTGATCCTGAACCGGAATCCGTTGACGATGAAACCGAACGAACTTCTGGGTCTGAAGGTTGAAACCCTTCTTCTGAAGGGAGAGCCGTATCAAAAAAGCCAGGGGGTCTTGAGCCTTCTGGCAAAAGGACTCTTCGTGGGCGGAAAAATATAGAAAGGGCGCCCGGCTCAGGTACGCGGTAAGTCCATCCCGAGCAAGAATTGGATCTCCGGTAGCCTCCGGCGTAACGCCGCAGCTCTACATGGGAAAAAGCGTCTTTAAGGCTTTTTTTCTTTTTTTTGCATTTTTTCCTTGACAAAAGGGATCAGCAATGAAATAATTCCTTCACCGAAATATATTAGTGAAGGATTTACTTCATGCCGATCAGCGCCCTTCTCGCGGACAGCCGGATTCAACTGACCGAGGCCCAGAAACGGGCGGCGCAGTACATCATGGACCATTACGAGGAGTCGATCTTCCTGACGGCCTCGAAACTGGCAAAAAAGGCGGGGGTCAGCGAAGCGACCATCGTGCGGCTTGCACAGGTCCTGGGATTCGACGGTTATCCCAAATTACAGCAAACGCTCCGCGCCAAACTCCAGGATCGTCTCACCACGGTCACGCGCCTCGAACAAACCGTCAAGAACGTCCGGACGGACGGCGACATCCTCACGAAGATCATGCAGGAGGACATCCGGAACCTCTCCGAGACCCTACGGGATATCTCCCTGGAAACGTTCCGCCAGGCCGTCACCGATATGAAGAACGCCAGACGCATCTACGTCGTGGGGCTTCGCGGGGCACACGCCCCGGCCCTCGTTTTGGCCCTCTACCTCCGCTTCCTGGGAAAGCAGGCTTCGCCGGTGATCCCCGGCTACGGGGATGTCTGGAACACCCTGCACGGCCTGTGCGCCGACGATCTCGCCATCGGAATCAGTTTCCCGAGATACACAAAATTGACAATCGATGTTCTGGAATACGCCAAGGAAAACGGCGCCCGGGTCGGCGCCATCACCGATTCCCTCGTCTCCCCCCTCGCCCGCAACGCAGACTGGGTTCTGCCGGTCCATTCCAGACTCGATTCCTTCATCGAATCCTTTACCGCAGCCATGAGCCTGGTCAACGCCCTCCTGACGGAGCTGAGCGTCCAGAATCCGGAGGAAACCATGACGGCCCTGAAGGACAGGGAACTCCTCTGGCAGAAGAAGGAGATTTATGTCCTCCCCTACGCAGATTACAAAAACGGGCGGAAGAAGAGAAAACCCTCCGATCGATAACGCCGATTCGTTCGGGGGATTCGACAGGTCAGCCGTTGAACCATTCAGATGCAACGGGGATTTGCACCCCCTGGACGATTAACCATCACGGACAAGGAGGATGTCATGCAATCGTTGAACCGTCTTTTCAAACCTGCCTCCGTCGCGGTCATCGGGGCATCCGAGGTTCCCGGCAAGGCGGCTGAGCGCCGGACGAGGAGTCTGATCCAGGGGGGTTACCCCGGGAAGATCTTCCTGATCAACCCCAAGCGGGATACCCTGTTCGGGAGAAAGGCCTACCCCTCGATCCTCGATATCGGGGAGGAGGTGGACCTCGTCATGGTCGTCGTCGCCCCGAAGCTCATTCCGCAAGCCGTGGCCGACAGCGTGAAGATGCGTGCAAAAGGGATCGTGATCATCACGGCAGGGCTCGGAGAAACCGGGGAGGAGGGCAAGAGGATCGAAGCGGAGATCCTCCGGACCGCGACCGAGGGGGGCGCCAAGATCATCGGCCCCAACTGCTCCGGCCTCTTCTCCGCCGCGGGCGACATGAACCTCCTCGGCGTTCCTCCGATCCAAAAAGGCCCCCTCGCCGTCATCGCCCAGAGCGGGAACATCATCGACTCGATTACCCACTACGCCGAGATGCGCGGGGTGGGGCTCAGCCACATCATCTCCGCGGGGAATGCGATCGGCGTCCAGTTCCACGAGTACATCGATTACCTGGGGCAGGACGAGGGAACCAAAGCGATCCTGATGTACATGGAGGGGATCAAGGAAGGGGGGGAGATCGTCCGGGTGGCGCGGGAGGTTTCAAAGCGCAAGCCGATCGTGATCCTCAAGGTCGGGCGGAGCAAGGCGGGCGCCCGGGCCGCCGCCTCCCACACCGGTTCCCTGGCCGCCGACGACGCCGTCGTTGACGCGGCCTTCCGCCAGGCGGGGATCGTCCGGGTCACCAACGTGGACGAGATGTTCGACGTCGCGATGGCCTTCGCCAACATGCCTCTGCCGAAGGGAAACCGGGTCGCCATCGTCTCCGAGGGCGGCGGGGACAATTCGGTCGCGGCGGACAATGCCGAACATTTCGGGCTGGAGGTCCCGGTTCTTCCGCAGGCAACCCAGGAGAGGATCCGCCCGTTCCTGCTCGCCGGGATGCCGGCCTCGAACCCGATCGATTACGGCGGAACGGCCGAGGAGAATCCCGACATGATCAACAAGGTCGTCGAGGCCCTCATGGAGGAACAGGGGATCGATTCGGTCTACGTCACGGGTTTTTTTGGCGGGTTCAAGGAGATCATCGCCCCGCACGTCGGCGAACTGGAAGAGAAGACCTCGCAGGAACTGGTCCGTCTGATGCGGCAGTTCGGCAAGCCGATCGCCGTTCACACCTCCTTTGCCCATGCCCCCTTCCGTTCCATGGAGATCCTCAGTGAAAACGGCGTACTGCTGACCCCCTCCTCGGAGCGGGCCGCGCAATGCCTGGCCCATATGGCCAAATTCTCAACTCGGCGGGATAAACTCGCCCTCGCCCGGCCCCTGCTGGCAATCCAGGCGGATGCAGCCGCGGCAAGAACGCTGATCGAAGGGGTGAAACAGGCAGGCCGAAAGAACCTGCTGGAGACGGAGGCGAGGGAACTCCTCACCCTTTACGGGATCCCACTGCCCCCGGCCAAGCTGGCGAAAACCGCGGAAGAAGCGGCTGCGGCGGCGTGGGCCGTCGGCTTCCCCGTCGCCCTGAAGATCGTCTCTCCCGAGATCATCCACAAATCGGATGCGGGCGGAATCCTGCTGAACCTGGATGACGAACAGGCTGTTTGCGAGGGGTTCGCGAAGGTCGTCGCGAACGCCGGAAAAGTCAGCCGCCCGGAGAAGGTCCTGGGCGTCCTCGTCGCACCGATGGCGCCCAAGGGTCAGGAGTGCATCATCGGCATGATCCGGAATCCCCAGTTCGGCGCGGTCCTCATGTTCGGCCTCGGCGGCATTTTCGTGGAGGTCTTGAAGGACGTCTCCTTCCGGGTCGCCCCCCCGTCCGATCTGGATCTCGAGGAGATGATCCATGAAATCAAGGGATATCCTCTCCTGGCCGGCGTCCGCGGTCAGAAGCACAAGGACACCGCCATTCTGAAGGATCTCCTCCAAAGGGTCGCCCAACTAACAACCGATCACCCGGAGATTCAGGAAGTGGACATCAATCCGGTCATCGTCCACGAAAATGGGGCGTCCGTCGTCGACGCCCGGATCATCATCACGTAATCGGGGGTGAAGGAAAAGGCAAGCAACTTCCGGAAGCGCGCAGAGGAACCCGATTTTCAATAAATATCCAGGGAGGAATTCGAGATGGACTTTGAATGCATCATCTACGAGAAAAAAGAGGGGGTCGCCGTCATCACGCTGAACCGGCCCCAGGTTCTCAACGCCATGAACAAGCGGCTCTGGCTCGATATGGAGCAGGCCCTCGCCGACGCCCGCGAGGACGAGGGGGTGAAGGTCCTTATCTTCACCGGTACGGGGCGGGCCTTTTCCACCGGGGCCGACCTCAAGGACTCCAAGGGGCGGTCGCTTTCGGCCTACCGCGACTACCTGGTCCACCTCCAGGAGATCTCCCGCCAGATCATTCGCTATCCCAAACCGACGATCGCCGCCGTGAACGGCTTCGCCCTGGGGAGCGGCTATGAACTGGCACTCGCCTGCGACATCCGGATCGCCGCGGAGGGGGCGAAGTTCGGCTCCCCCGAAGCCCGGGTCTCATCCTCCGTGACAGGCGGCGCGATGCGCCTGGTTCAGGACCTGGTGGGACCGGGAAAGGCGCGGGAACTCCTGTTCACCTGCGACTACATCGACGGGAAAGAGGCGGAACGGATCGGCCTCGTCAACAGGGCTGTTCCCCTCGAGCAACTGATGGAGGAAACCCTGGCGATGGCAAAGAAGATCGCCGCCAATTCGCAATTCTCCATCAACCTGATCAAGAAGGGGCTGAATATGGCCTCGGAGGTCAGCCTGGAGGCGCTGATGGACTACGAAGTCGAGGCCTGCCTCGCCACGGTATCGGCGCCGGAGCGGCTGGAGAAGTTAGAGGAATTCGCGGAGCGGAAAAAGTAGAGGAGACGGGGCGCCTCCCAGACGATCTTTCACCCGCAACTTGGATAGGAGGGTCGGTAACGAAGGCAATGGAGGAGCGGATCGGATGGATCGGTTCCAAAAGAAAACAAATAGCCAATGACAAAGGAGGGTAAGAAAATGAAACGTTCAATGATCACTGTATTGGCAGTCTTGATGGCAGCGTCCCTGGGGTTTGCGGTCCAGACGTTCGCTGCGGAAAAGAAGATCTTCCTGACACTCGCATCGGGAAGCCCCGGCGGGGCCTACTACCCGCTCGGTGGCGGCATGTCCGTCATCGTTCAGAAAACCGTGGAGGGCTTCCGCTGCGCCGCCGAATCCACGGGGGCCTCGGTGGAAAACAGCCGTCTCGTCGGCAACGGCGATTCGGACATGGGGATGGTCATGGGAAGCGTCGGCTACAACGCCTCCCAGGGCAAGGCGCCCTTTGAAAAGAAATACGATGTCGTCGCCCTGTTCCAGATGTACCCGGCGCCACAGCACCTCGTGACGACGGCCCAGTCCGGGATCAAGAGCATCGCCGATCTCAAGGGCAAGAAGGTTTCGATCGACGTTCCCGGCAGCGGGTGCTCCACAATGGCAAAGATCATTCTCGAGGAGGCAGGGTTCAATTTGGAGAAGGACCTCACGATCGCCAATCTTTCGCAGACGGAATCGGTCCAGGCTCTCAAGGACGGGGTCGTGGACGCGGTCTTCTTCAACTTCGCCTATCCGGGCTCGGCAGTCATGGATCTTGCGGCGACCCGCGACATCGTCCTGGTTCCGGTCGACCAGAAGCTGGCGGACAAGATCGTCAAGAAGCACCCCTATTACGTAAAGATCGTCATCCCGGGCAAGACCTACTCCAAGGTGGATCAGGACGTCCTGTGCCTGGGCGATTCCAACGTGATGATCGCCAACAAGAATATGAAGGATGACGTGGCTTACAAGGTCGTGAAAGCGATCTACAGCAACGTCAAGGAGGGAAAGTATGCCCTGATCAACGTTCATCCGGTAGCGGCCCAGTTGACGCCGCAGAACGCGGTCAACAGTCCGCTTCCGCTGCATCCCGGTGCGGCGAAGTATTTCAAGGAAGTGGGGGCATTCAAATAGAAGGTCCCGTTTCGGAAGGTCCGGGGTAACGAACAAATCCGCGGGGGGCCGGCGGCGGCCCCCCCTCTCACTCTCCGCTGATCGGCGAAGAACAAAGGGGACGGAGGGCTTTCATGTGCAAGATCATCTGCCTGTTATTGACCCTCCTGTCCCTTGCGGGTCAGGCGGCGGCCGTTACTCCTACGGAGGAAAGCCTGACTTTCCAAATCGTCAGAACGGCAGGGGAAGAGGTGCTCTGGGAATCCCCCGTAAAGCCAGGAGATTATTTCACGATCGATTACCGCCACTCCTCCGATAATACACCGGTTCATGATCTGTTCCAGATTGGGAGTGATGGACTAATCGTTCTGATCGAAGAAAGCTATCGCTGGTATGGGGCGGGTCTGGAGTCCCACCCCGATGTCGGGAAAACCGACTTTACCGGAGAGTGGACCCGGGTGCGCCTGCACCGGCCTTTCCCGCGGTTTTTGCTCCGGGTAGGGAAAGTCGCCAACCATGTCCTGACTCTTCACGGCCGGGACGTGCCGCTGTTGTCCATCGCCAGGGGGGGAGATTCAATATGGATCCGCGCAACGAAGAGCGTCAACAGAAAATAGAGAAAGCGCCGGCGATCCCAGGCATCGCCGTGACGGAACAGGAAACGGAAGAGGCGCTGGCGGAGCGTCACGCGAGAGAAGTCCTCGATGAATTTGAACGGAAGCGCGAATACAAGGACCTTCCCGCCCTGCTCATCTCCATCGTGGCCGTACTCACATCCTTATATCATTTGTTATATGCCTATTTTCACCCGTTCTTCGCGCTGGACCACCGCGCGCTGCACTGGCTGTTCATGTCCGTAATGCTGTTCGCCCTCTACCCGTTTTCCAAAAAGAGGTCGCCGCTGACGCGCATGTCCGCACCCGATGTAATCTTTCTTGTCGTCTCGGTGGGCATCTGCGTGTGGATCTTCATCTATTCCACCAGCATCATGAAACGGGCGGGAACCTACGGCACGATGGACGTCGTCATGGGTACCATCCTGGTTCTGATCGTCCTGGAGGCGGCCCGGCGGGCCGCGGGTCTGGCCGTTCCACTGATCGCCCTCGTCTTCATCGGCTACGCGCTGTTCGGCCCCTATCTGCCGGATGTCCTGGCCCACAAGGGATACAGCATCCAGCGACTTTCCACTTACCTGTCTCTCTCGACGGACGGCATCTTCGGCGTCCCCATCGGGGTGTCGGCCAATTTCATCCTCCTGTTCATCCTCTACGGCGCCCTGCTCAGAAAAACGGGCGCCGGCCAGTTCTTCACCGATGTGGCCTTCGCCCTTACCGGCTGGACGAGGGGAGGACCGGCGAAGGCCGCCGTCGTTTCCAGCACCTTCTTCGGGATGATCTCGGGAAGCTCGGTCGCCAATACGGTCACCACGGGGACATTCACCATCCCCCTGATGAAGCGGACCGGCTATCCTGCCCATTTCGCCGGCGGCGTCGAGGCGTCGTCGTCTACGATGGGGCAGATCATGCCGCCCATCATGGGGGCCGCCGCCTTCATCATGGCGGAGTTTCTCTCCGTTCCCTACTATAAAGTCTGCATCGCCGCCGCCATCCCGGCGACCCTCGCCTTCTTTTCGACATTCATGCAGGTACACTTCCGGGCCGTATCCCTGGGCCTCAGCGGCCTGCCGCGGAACGAGCTGCCGAAGATCGGCGCCGCCTTCGCCGCGGGCTGGCACCATCTTTTCTCCATCTTTCTGCTGATCGCCTTCCTGATGCAGGACTTCTCTCCGGAGCGGGCCGTCTTCTGGGCGATCATCGCCACCATCGTCACCTCATTCATCATGAGTCTCGTCAGGAAAGAATCGCTGAAGGCCTTCGTGAAGAATATCCTGGGAGGGTTAGAGGAGGGCGCAATCGGGGCCGTGGAGGTGGCCGCGGCCTGCGCCGCGGCGGGGATCATTATCGGATCCATCACGATGACCGGCCTGGGGATCAAGTTCTCCTCGATGATTGTCGACGCCTCCATGGGGCAGCTCTACCTGGCCTTGCCGTTCACGATGATCGCCTGCCTGTTCCTGGGCATGGGCGTGCCGACGACGGCCCAGTACGTCATCATCTCCGCGCTGGTGGCCCCCGCCCTCGTTCAGATGGGGGTCCTGCCGATGGCCGCCCACCTGTTCATCCTCTACTTCGGAACGCGTGCCGACATCACGCCCCCCGTGGCCCTGGCCGCCTACGCAGCCGCCGGCATCGCCCGCTCCGATCCCTGGAAGACGGGGCTGGCCGCTTTCCAGCTCGGAATCGCCGGCTTCATCATTCCGTTCATGTTCATCTATGCGCCGGAGCTGCTCTTCGTCGGCAGCCTCTGGAAGATCCTCCCTGCCCTGCTGACGGCTACCTTCGGGGTTTACTGCCTCGCCGCGGCCGTCCAGAGATGCCTCCTGCTCAAAGCGAGGTGGTACGAGACCGCCCTGCTGCTCGTAACCGCCCTGCTGCTGATCAAGCCGGGGCTCCAGACCGACCTGATCGGCGCCGCCCTGTTCCTCGTAGTTTTTCTGCTCCAGTGGTTCCGCAGGAAGCGCGAAGGCGGACCGGCGTCTTCGGCATGACGAACGGCTACATATGCCAAATGTTTCCTGGAAAGGGTTAGGCAGGTCGTCCGGAAGGTGCGGCGGCGGGCCTTTCAGCGCTGAAGGTGAAACTGAAAGACGTCTTCATAAGGGGCAGGATCGACTCGCTAAAGTTCGGGGGACTCTATTTAAAAAAGCGTTTCGATGAAAAGAGAGCGTCAACCCGGGTGATGAAGTAAACATGTTACGCCTTGGGCGCCATCACCGTGGCTTCTCCGTCCAGGACTCTTGTGCCGTCCTGGTTCATACAGGACGTGCGGAGACGGACGTGGTTCTTTTCGGTCAGCTTTTCGACAACTTCCGCGCAAGCCGTAATCGTGTCGCCGATGCGTACGGGTGCGAGGAAGTTCAGTTCCTGTCGCAGGTAGATTGTTCCCGGTACCGGGAGAAGCGTTCCGAGCACGGCGGAGATGAAACCCGCCGAGATCATCCCATGAGCGATGCGCCCCTTGAAGAACGTGTTTTTGGCATACTCTTCGTTGATGTGCGCGGGATTGAGATCGCCCGTTATACCGGCAAAGAGGTAGATGTCGCTTTCCGTGACCGTCTTCGCAAATTCCGCGGTATCGCCAACCTTCAATTGATCGATAGTCTTTCCGTGAATCATTGTCTCCCTCCCATCAACGGCGTATCCGTCAAAACCAGGAATTGAAAATCCACTGCTCGCTCCGCAATTCCTTGATGTCCGTCTTGAGCATAGTGATGAAGTGGGCGTTTTGAATGGCGACGCCGCCCAGACAGGCCAAGGCCATCACGAACTTGATCTCGTCGTCCGAAAAATTCCGTTCCCTGTCGCTGTAGAGACGAAGGACCCCGATTACGTCTTCTTTCGACTTGATCGGCACGCATAATATCGAGACAATCCCCTCATCCTTCTTTTCGTTCCGGTACTGAACGCCTGCATCTTTTCTTGCGTCCTTCACGACGACGGGTTTCCCCTTAAGCGCCTCAGCGATGCTCTTCTCCGCGGAGATCGGTCCCTTGTTCAGGTATTTTTCGGAAAGCCCGTAACTAGCCGCCAGACGGAGGGTTTTGCGGTTGTCGTCGAGGAAGCGGATGGTTGCCGCCTTTACCCCAATGGCCTTTGCCACGTCCTCCGTGAGCATCTGGAGAATGGTCAAGATCTCAAGGCTGGAGGCGATGCCGGTAGCCAGTTCCAAAAAGATACGGGTATTGTCGCGCATTTTCCGTATCAGGCGAGTGTTCTCGACGGCTATCCCGCCCTGTTCAGCGAGGATGGTAAGAAACTTGATTTCCTTCCCGCTGAAATCCCTTGCCTCGGCTGCATAAAGGGCAAGGCATCCGATCATCGCGCCCTTCACGATCACGGGGACAATGAGGATGGAAACGATGCCCTCCTTCTTCTTCGATTCACGGTTCCGCACCCGGGGGTCCGTCACGGCGTCACGGTAGTGGATGTGTCCTTCCTTTTTCAGGAGACCCTGGATTTGTTTGACTTGTTCTGCTTCCGAGTGCAAACATTTCTTCGAGAGTCCGGTTTGCGCAACCGAAACATAATTGTCATTTTCCCCCTCCGCGGACAGGAAGAGGCAGGCTGCCTTGGCCTTCATCGCTTTCACTGCGCTCTTGACGATCAGATTCAAGAGCTCGTCGTGATCGAGAGTGGTTCCGAAAGCCCTGCTGATGTCGCTGATTGCTTCGAAGTGGTTGTTCCTCGCCTGCATGTCATTTGATCCTTTCATTTGGCGGCGCCTTCTTTTCCGCTTTTTTCTTTATCGCTTTGCCCGTCGCCGCCTTCGGTTTCTTCGATCCAGGCGCCGGCTGGTCTCTCTCCGCGAGCCAGCCGATAATCTTCGGGGCGAATTCCCTCTGCGTCTTGGAGCTTACATAGATGCCTATGTGTCCCGTGTCAAGGCAAAGGTCTTCCGTGTCTGCGCTTCCGATGTTCTTTGTAAGGAGTTCGCATGCCGAAGGGGGAACCAGGTGGTCGTACTTGGCGTAGATGTTCAGGACGGGCACAACGATCTTTTTCAAGTCGACCGGTTTCCCATCTATTTTCAATTTGTTTTGGATAAGCAGGTTGTCCCTGTAGGTGATGTTGAAAAATTCGCGGAACGTCTCTCCGGGAAGATCGGGACTGTCGAAAATCCACTTTTCCATGCGGATGAAATTTTCGACGAATTCCTTATTGTCGATGTTCTCCAAGAAACCAACGTACTTATCAATCATGAGTCGCGCCGGATTGAGAAGGAGAAATGCGATGTTCATGACGTCGCCGGGGATGTTCCCGTACGCCTCCACCATGGTTTCAGGGTTGATGGCTGCGGCCCAGACGTTGAGAAGGCTGTCCTTGGTGTCAAAATTGGTCGGCGTCACGGTCGTGATGAGGTTCTTGACCTTGGCGGCGTGCAGGGCCGTGTAGATGACGCAGAACGTCCCCCCCATGCAGATGCCCATGAGGTGGAGTTGCGGCAGGCCGTGCTTTTCGAGGATATAATCGACGATGTTGTCGATATAGCCGTTGATGTGATCCCCTAAGGTGAGGTATCGGTCCTTCCTCGTCGGATAACCCCAGTCGATCATGTAAACGTCGATGCCCGCCTTAAGAAGGGTTTCCACGACGCTCTTCCCCGGCTGGAGGTCCAGCATCGTCTCGCGGTTTACCTGCGCGTAGATGACGAGCAGCGGAAAACGGTAGCACGTCTCAACCATCGGGTGGTAATGCTTGAGCTTGACGCGATCTTCCTCGTATTCCACATCGTAGGGGGTCATTGCGATGCCCGTTTCGAGCGGCCCCATCAGGATCTCGCGAGCATGGCAGAGGCGATTGTACATCTTGGCCGAATCGCCGGCCGCTTTCGCTATGAGGAGATCGCCGGCCGTCTTGAACGGCTCCATCATTTCCTCGAATTTTTTCATGTTTTCATCTGCCATGGTCTTTCACCTTCTTTTCCAGATCGCGGACCCTCTTTTTTAAGAGATACAGATCCTTGTACAGTTCGTCCATTTCCACGTTGGTCGGCACGGGCCAATCCTGAAGGAGATCCATGAAAAGCCGCTGCTTCTTGACGCGGAATTCCTGCAGAGCCTTGAAAGTCCGGCTCATACGTTCTATGTATTCCGGTGAGCGCAAGAGGGCCATGTAGTTTTGCTCGAGCTTCTTGATCCACAGTTGATAGAAAGCCTTCGAGTCCTTGATCGCAGCCCTGTTCTTTTCATCCATTCCTTTGATCTCTTCCTGGACGGCCTGAAACGCCTTTTCCATGGGGCCCATGAGATCCTGCAGGAAGTCCGTCAAGGCCGCCTGGTAGGTTCCGTATTTCTCCACCGCCTGATTGAACCGCTCCTGGGAATAACGGGTCAGACCGAGAGGCGGGATATTGAGAACAGGTTTGAACTCCTTTTCGCAGGTTTTGAACCAGATCTCCGTCGCCTTTCGTACCTGGTCGGCAACGCCCATCCATTGATCCGGTTCCGATCCTCCTCCCATCCATTGCTTCTGGAGCGAAAAATAGGTCGCCCACATCGGTTGCGAAAATTTCATGATCCACTCGGGAACGGAACTGGAGATCCGGGTTTTGTCATCTGCCGATCCCGCTTTCGCAAGGAGCGACAGATAAGAGTTCCATAGTTCGTAGAATGGTTTCAACGATGCTTCACTTTCCTGCTTATTGTCCTT